>DATKUA010000095.1:0-6149 GCA_035530855.1 Acidobacteriota bacterium
CGAGGCAGAGTTGCTCGGCATGAAAATGCTCGACATTCACCCCAAACACTACCGCAAGCAGGCATCGGAGGGATTCACATCAGCGTCAGGAAGCGGCCTGAACCTGGTTGAGAAAGCACCCATTGAACGCAAGGACGGCTCGACTCTCCATGTCGATATCGCGACGAATACCGCCAATATCGGCGGCCGCACATTCATCGTCGGCTTCCTGAGCGACGTTACCGCTCAGAAGCAAAACGAGGAGATTCTCAGGGACATTGAGCGCGAGCGCACGGTCATCCTCGACAACATGATCGAGCACGTCGTGCTCCACGACACCGAGATGCGCATCGTCTGGGCCAACAAGACGGCCTGTAATTCCGTCCACTCGAGCCTCGAAGAGCTTGTCGGGCGCCACTGCTACCAAATCTGGCGGGAGCGGGACAACCCCTGCGACCGCTGCCCCGTCAGCTTGACGCTGAAAACCGGCGAGAATCACAGCGAAGAGATCGACTCGCCCGACGGCCGCACCTGGCGCATCCAGGCAAGCCCCGTCAAGGATGAGGACGGCAACATGGTCGGCGCCGTCGAATCCTCCATCGAGATCACTGAGCGCCGCCGGGCGGAAAAGGCCCTTCAGGAGAGCGTCGCGCAGCTACGATCGATCTTCGAAGCCGCTGAGAACATATCCTTCATCCTCACCGACCTCGACGCGCAGGAACCGCACATCATCGAGTTCAGCCCGGGATCCGAACGTATCTACGGCTACAGCCGCGAAGAGGCGCTCGGCATGCCTGTTCACCGGCTGCACCCGCCGGAAAGCAGCGAAAATATCCGTGAGATAGTGGCTCGTATCAGCAAGGGCGGCAAAGGCTTCACCGGCGAGACCACCTGCTTGCGTAAAAACGGCGAGAGCTTCCCGGGATCGCTCAACACGCTGCCGATCACCGACGACGACGGAAACGTCCTCGCCGCCCTCGGTGTCTCCTTCGACATCAGCGGCCTGAAGCGGGCCGAGCAGGACGTCAAGGACTACGCCGAGCAGCTCGAGCGCCACGCCGCCGATCTGGTGGCCGTCAACAAGGAGTTGGAGGCTTTCAGCTACTCCGTCTCCCACGACCTGCAGGCCCCCCTGCGCCACATCGACGGCTTCACCAGCCTCCTCCTGGAAGAATACGCCGACAGGCTCGACGACGAGGGACGCGGATTCCTCCACCGCACAAAAGCCTCCGCGGGCTACATGTCGGAGTTGATCAACGGCATGCTCAAGCTCTCACGCCTGTCCAGAACCGAGCTCACCCGCGAGCATGTCAACATGACCCAGCTGGCCACCACGATCGCCGAAAAGCTCAAGGCATCCGAGCCCGGGCGGGATGTCGCTTTCGAAATCGCCGAGGGCCTTGTCGGCCAGGGCGACGTCCACCTGCTGCACTCCGCGCTCGAAAACCTGCTCGGCAACGCCTTCAAGTTCACCGCCAAGACGAAGCGGGGGAAAATTCATTTCGGAGCGAAACCGGAAGAGGGGCGGACCGTCTTCTTCGTCCGCGACAACGGTGCGGGCTTCGACCCCGGCAAAGTCGGCAAGCTCTTCATCCCCTTCTCGCGCCTCCACACCGAGGCCGAGTTCGAGGGCACCGGCATCGGCCTGGCGACAGTCCAGCGCATCATCCGCCGCCACGGCGGCACCGTCTGGGCCGAGGGCCAACCCGGCAAAGGCGCGACCTTCTACTTCACGCTCGCCTGACTCCGCTCCCCGAACGACAAAAGGGGTGTTGTTAATCCCTTTCAGGGAATTGGATGTGTGGTTTGGTTCTCTTTTCCCAGGGTGGCGCTTCGCTTACCCTGGGCTAGCATTGTCGTTCCCTTACAGGGAACTTCTGCATCCGCCGCACATTATGCCGGAAATCCAAATCCCGAAGGGATTGCACAATTCCCAGCCAGGGGTCAGCGAAGCGCCACCCCGGGTGCCAAGCCACCACCCACACACGTTTACCCCGAAGGGGTTATACAATTCCTAGCCCGGGGTCAGCGAAGCGCCACCCCGGGTGACAAGCCACCACCCGCACACGTTTACCCTGAAGGGGTTGCACAATTCTCAGCCAGGGGTCAGCGAAGCGCCACCCCGGGTACCGAATCACCGCCTCCCCCATCTTGTTTCCCCGCCGCCCGCCGTGGTAGCCTCTCATTCCTAATCCGGCCGCAAAACACAGGAGCCGCGCCTTGGCCGACGAAGGGTTGAAACCGCATGAGTAGCCAGAAAGCACTCGCATTCGTCCTGCGCTCATACCCCTTCGGCGAGGCCGACCGCGTGGTCGTCTTCTTCACCGAGGAGTTCGGCCTCGTGCGGGGCGTCGCCAAGGGCTCGCGCAAGCTCAAGAGCCGCATTTCCGGCGCCCTTGAGCCCATGACACTCGTCAGGTTGATGTTCGTCGACAAACCGGGAAGGGAGTTGGCCGTGGTCTCCGGCTGCGAGGCGGTCCGCTCGCTCTACGGCGCGCTCGAGGCCTCCCTGCCGGCCGGCGGGCCGCGCCCCTCGATGCTCGACACGCTCGCCGTCATCGGCGTCCTGTCCGAGCTCACCGCCGCGCTCCACGGCGACCGCGATCCCAACCCCCCGCACTTCCGCCTCCTCGACCTCGCCCAGCGCGCCCTCATCGCCGGGCTCGAACCGCGCCTCGTGATGCTCTACTTCGAGCTCTTCAGCCTCAAGCTCGCGGGAATCCTCAGGCCAGCCGATTCCCTCCCCTCGCCGCCCGCCCGCGAGCTGATGTGCAGCCTCCTGCGCGCCAACCTGCTCAATGACCAGCTGCCGCAATACGGCGACGACGCCCTGGAGGAACTCGGCCGCAGCCTGCGCAGTCAGATCGGCGACGCCGTCGGCCGCAAGCTCAAGGCCTACAGCTTCATCGACGAGATCAACCACAACGATTTGCTGAAGCGCTGAATCCGCCGGCGCGAAGCACCCTTTATCCCTTGTCAAACCACCGCTTATCTGATACCAATGACTCCGTGAATGTTCTCGTGGAGTGCGCTTCACTAATTCATAAATGCCACGCAAAAATACTAATAGGAGTTGAACGGCAATGCCAAAATACGTCTACTTCTTCGGCGGAGGAAAGGCCGAAGGCGATGCGAAGATGAAGATGGAACTCGGCGGCAAGGGAGCCAACCTCGCCGAGATGAGCAGCCTCGGAATCCCCGTCCCCCCCGGCCTGACGATCTCCACCACTGCTTGCAAGGAGTACCAGAAGTCGGGCGGCTTTCCCGCCGGCCTGATGGAGGAGGTGCGCGAGCACGTCGCCCGCGTCGAGAAGGCGATGGAGCGCTCCTTCGGCGCCGGGCCCAAGCCCCTGCTCTTCAGCGTCCGCTCAGGGGCACCTATCTCCATGCCCGGCATGATGGACACCGTGCTCAACCTCGGCCTCACCGACGAGACGATCAAGGCGCTCGTCGAGGAGACCGGCAACGAGCGCTTCGTGCTCGACTCCTACCGCCGCCTGATCCACATGTTCGGCGACGTCGTCATGGGCGTCTCCAAGGAGCACTTCGAGGCGATCCTCACCGCGCTCAAGGTCGAGAAGGGCGTGGAGTTCGACACCGACCTCTCCGCCGCCGACCTCAGGGAACTGATCGACCGCTACAAGAAACTCTACAAGGAGAAACTCGGCGAGGACTTCCCCCAGGACTCCTGGCTGCAGCTGAAGAAGGGTATCCGCGCCGTCTTCGACTCCTGGAACACGCCGCGGGCCGTCACCTACCGCAAGCTCAACAACATCACCGAGGAGATGGGCACCGCCGTCAACGTGCAAACGATGGTCTACGGCAACCTCGACGACAACTCCGCCACCGGC
Organism: Acidobacteriota bacterium; assembly: GCA_035530855.1. Lineage (GTDB taxonomy): Bacteria > Acidobacteriota > DATKUA01 > DATKUA01 > DATKUA01 > DATKUA01. The sequence goes on from DATKUA010000095.1 coordinate 3,831, forward strand.
GTCGCCTTCACCCGCCACCCGGCCACCGGCGAGAACGTCTTCTACGGCGAGTACCTCGTCAACGCCCAGGGCGAGGACGTCGTCGCCGGCATCCGTACGCCGCAGCCGGTCAACCTGATCAACAAGGTCGACGACTCGCAGCAGACGCTCGAGGAGCTGATGCCCGAGGTCTACGGCGAGCTGGCGGCGATCCGCGACAAGCTCGACGAGCACTACGCCGACATGCAGGACATCGAGTTCACCATCCAGGACGGCCGCCTCTTCATGCTGCAGACTCGCTCGGGCAAGCGCACCGCCAACGCCGCGGTCAAGATCGCGATGGACTACCTCGACCACGGCAAGATCAGCGAGGAAGTGGCCCTGATGCGCGTCGAGACCACCTTCATCGACCAGCTGCTCCACCCCCAGCTCGATCCCTCGGCCGAGTATGAAGCCGTCGCCACCGGCCTGCCTGCCGGACCCGGGGCCGCCGTCGGCCGCGCCGTCTTCGACGCCGCCACCGCCGAAAAATGGGACGCTAAAAAAGAGAAGGTGATCCTCGTCCGCAACGAAACCACTCCCGACGACATCGGCGGCATGAACGCCTCGCAGGGCATCCTCACCGCGCTCGGCGGCATGACCAGCCACGCCGCACTCGTCGCCCGCGGCATGGGCAAGACCTGCATCGTCGGCTGCGGCCACCTCAAGATCGACTTCAAGGCCCGCAAGGCCGACATCAACGGCCACGAGATCGCCGAGGGCGACTGGATCACCCTCGCCGTCGGCAACAAGGGCGAGGTGATCATCGGCAAGCTGCCCCTCGTCGACCCGCAGTTCTCCGGCGAATTCGGCCGCTTCCTCGAGCTCGCCGACAAGCACCGCCGCCTGCGTGTCCGCACCAACGCCGACACGCCTGAGGACTCCCGCAAGGCGCGCTCCTTCGGCGCCGAGGGCATCGGCCTCACCCGCACCGAGCACATGTTCTTCGAGGAGGACCGCATCCCCAGGATGCAGGCGATGATCCTCGCCGAGGACGAGACCGCGCGCCGCAAGGCGCTCGACAAACTCCTGCCCCTGCAGCAGGGCGACTTCGAGGGCATCTTCGAGGCGATGGACGGCCTGCCGGTCACCATCCGCCTCCTCGATCCCCCGCTCCACGAGTTCCTCCCCCACCTCGACGAGGAGGAGAAGATCGCCGCGCTGGCGAAGGACATGGACCTCAGCCCCGAGCAGTTGAAGAAAAAGATCGCCGAGCTGCACGAGCTCAACCCGATGCTCGGCCACCGCGGCTGCCGCCTCTCGATCACCTTCCCGGAGATCGCCGAGATGCAGACCGCGGCGATCATCGGCGCCGCCTGCGAGTGCCGCAAGCGCGGCATCGAGGCCATCCCCGAGATCATGGTGCCGCTCATCGGCCACGTGAACGAGTTCAGCTACCTCGAGGAGATCATCCGCCGCGTCGCCGACGAGACCATCAAGCAACAGGGCATCGAGCTGCACTACCTCGTCGGCACGATGATCGAGATACCCCGCGCCGCGCTCACCGCCGACAAGGTCGCCGAGTTCGCCGAGTTCTTCTCCTTCGGCACCAACGACCTGACGCAGATGGCCTTCGGCTTCTCCCGCGACGACATCGGCTCCTTCCTCCCCGAGTACCTCGAGAAGAACGTCCTGCCCAAGGACCCCTTCCAGACCCTCGACCAGAACGGCGTCGGCATTCTCGTCGACATGGCCTGCCGCAAGGGACGCGAAGCGCGCCCCGACCTCAAGCTCGGCATCTGCGGCGAGCACGGCGGCGACCCCGACTCCATCGACTTCTGCCACCGCGTCGGCCTCAACTACGTCTCCTGCTCACCATTCCGCGTCCCCATCGCACGCCTCGCCGCAGCGCAGGCGGCCATCCGCGAGAAGAACGCCAAGAAATAATCTGCACCCAAATCCGACACACCAAAGCTCGGGCTCACCCCCGGGCTTTTTCACAAAAGGAATCAGTCCTGGAATTCCAGGACTGACCCCTTTGTGCCTCGTGCGACGCTTGCAGCGTGCTGTTGCGCCTCCATTTCTCTTTACCTCCCTCTTATTAACCTCTCCCGCCAATCAACCCAGAATGGGTTGAACAATTCATAGCCCGGGGTCAGCGAAGCGCTACCCCGGGTAAAAGGCTCCACCCAAGGATGGTTACCCTGAAGGGGTTATACAAAACCGCGCACGCCTGATCTATCCTCCCCGGCACTCCCCCCACGCTCAACACCAATAAATCTCAAAACCCGATCCCGCTGTCTCCCCACTCATCTCATTCGTCTATACGTGTCCTTCTCCCGCCTGTCTATCTTGGCTATC
>DATKUA010000096.1:0-2726 GCA_035530855.1 Acidobacteriota bacterium
AGCTTGGAGGTGATATCGTCAGCCTGTCGGCGCTCAAATCCGCCTTTCCTCCGGCCCAGCCGACTAAGTCGAGGATGAACTGCAGGCGGTCGCTTTCCTTGTGCCGCAGGACCTCGACGTTATCGAATCGCGACGGCACTGGGGCGGCGAGTGCGAGCACGGCAAGAGTCGGCACGAGATCGGGATGCTTCGCGGCATCCGCATCCAACGCGCTCGTCAACTCGCCGGCCACCCTAATCAAATCGCCGCTAAGTTCCACGTCGAGGCCCGCCCGTCGCAGGATCGGCACCACGGCCGCGTCCGGATGGCTTTCCATGCTGCCAATGTCGACGGCCGCGCCGGATTTCCACGCCCAGGCCAGAAGATAGGCGACGGCCGACCAGTCCCTCGGGATCCTTGGCACCCACTCGACTGGGGAGAAGCCGTTGATGCGGAGAGAGTTCTTGTCCTGCTCAACATCGAATCCAGCACTTCTCATCCACCTGATAGTAAGGTCGAGGTAACCCGTGCTCACCGACTCCCCCAACATTTCCACTATTGCCGATACGCAGCCGCGATTGCGAACGACCTCGGCTCCGGCGAGCGCCAGAGCCGAAGGGTACTGGCTGCTGGTCGGCTCGACGGAGAACGACGGGCTGTGTGGTAATTGCAGATTTGTCGTGTCGATGCGTAGGGGCCACTCATTCGCCCTGATTTTCAAACCGTGACCGCTGAGGCCGCGGCGCAGCGCTTCCACCAATTCGCCGAGTGGTCGAGCTCTCAACGCGGGCCGGGCGTCGACGGCTATTCTCCTGCCCGGCGTTACGACAGCCAGGGCCACGACGAAGCGCAACGGTGCGGCACCCAACCTGATACTTATAACGACCTCTTCCCTATCCGACTCAAGTTGCTGCAGGGCGCCGATCGCATCTTCCACGTCTGTGCAGTGAGGCGGAGCCGGGAAATCCAGGTTTTCCCGCCTGATGTAGCGCAGGATCAACGCCCTGATCGCGTCCGACTTCGAAACGGGGGGCAGCATAACTGCATCCCTGCGCCCCCCCTTGAATGAGATATGAATACTTTTCATTACTCCCGTTTTACCGGTCCATCACCGCCGGGATCACTCGCCGGTCCTTTTTAGAGAGTAATTATAACCGCCGAAATACCAGACATTCATCCCGGTCACTTTTCCGGCATCATCACGCGCAAATTTTGCTCCGCCTTCCTCTTCCTCGAAAGCGAAGAGATCGTTGCCAAGCGGAATCAAAGTCACCGGCATCCTGTCCGATCTCTCTAGAATCAATGTACCCAATGCGGGCTTCACTTTATACGAATCGCCATATTGCCCGATGTACTTTAGTAATTCCGATTCGCTGAGAGTCACCGAATTGAGCTGGGCCTGATACATCTCGAGCGCCCACTGGCGCCCTAGCGTTATTTCCTCGCCGGCTTCGGATTCCAGCAGTTTTTTCATCGCCTCAGCCGCGGCGGCATACAGAGCCTTCTCCCCGGGCACTTCGATATCAGGCTCGACCCCGACGCCTTCCCAGCAGGTGCCGGTGATCGGGCTGCTTACGCGGTAAGCGGAGACAGCCATGCAAATCGACAATTCAGGAAAACTGAATTCCTCAATCGGATTCGCCGCACCGCGCGACCTCTCGCCGACAAGTGTGGCTCTACCGCTGGCTTTCAGCTGGTAGCCCAAGGCTTCCGCAGCGGATGCGGTCCTGCGACTTAGAAGCACATAAACCGGAATATCCGCCAGGCGGGGACCGGGCACGTATTCAAACGTCCAGCCTTGTGAGGTTTCTCCGGTTACCTTGGAATAGGCATTCATAGTATGCGTCGGTTGATCAAACAAATAGCTCATAATCAACCCGAGCACGCTGCTGCCACCGCCGTTTCTGCGCACGTCAAAGATGAGTGCGTCGCAATTGGCCAGGAAATTCATAGCGGCAACCGCCGTATCTCCACCCAGCTTGATCTCTTCAAAATAGGACAACTCGAGGTAGCCGATATTCCCGGGAAGACGCTGGATGCTGTTAAGCCCGTAGTTCTGGTAGCGCGCTACGGCCTCCAACCTCTTCCGTTCCTCCTCCGAGGTATCATCCGTCAATATTGCCCATTCGATCGGCCAGACGCCCAGATGAAGGTCCTTCGAGACGTGCTGTAAATCCTTGGTCAACTGGCTGAGGAAAGGCCTCTGTTCGACAAAGCGGTCGTACTCGCCCTTGCCGTGTTTGCCCCGGACATACTCCTCCATCTCCTTGGCAACATCGGAATCGATGTAAAACTCGTTAAGCTGTTGAATTACCTTCTCGATGATTGCCGAGCGTGTTGCGGCATCGACGGTTCTTGCCTGTTTTTCAGGCTTCTCTTGAGCAATGGACAGAGCCGGCAACGCGAGCAGGGTAGCGCTCAAGATCACGATAACCATCAGCAAAGTAAGTGGATTTCTGCTTCTCATTTTCAACCTCCGTTTGGAAAAATCACCGTCCCCTTCTCTCCTGGTTTCACCCTACAAGTTCAAACACATCGTTATCCGCGGGCGCTTGTAGCGCGCCGGCAGCGGATTGTTTTCCATCTTTTTAAAACCAAGGCTTTCAAAAAAGCTAATAACGCGTTGATCCTCCGGGCTGGTCTCAAGATAGAGCGTCTCGACTTCAGACTCCCTTGCCCTCTCGATCACTGCAGTCACCAGTTTGGTCCCTACAAACCGCCCCCTCGCTTCCCTGGTAACGGCCAAC
>DATKUA010000097.1:0-22747 GCA_035530855.1 Acidobacteriota bacterium
TCGTATCTCTCGACCGTTCGATACATGTATCCCAAGGCGACGTACACGTCTTTCTTGTCGCTGAAATTCTGTTCCGCGATTTTAAAGTGCTTCTCCGCTTGTTCGAAATCTCTGAGCGCGTAGTAATTGTAATAACCTACGCCCATTCGAGGGCCGGGAGGGTTGGATCAAGTTCGGCGGCTCTATCCAAATCCTCCTTAGCTTTGATTAACCTTTCCTCGGACTTGTCGATTTCGCTGTTGTAAAGATTTAAACTTGAAAAAGCGAGATGGACCCATGCCAGGGCGAAATCGGGGTCCAACTCGACTGCCTTTTCGAACATGTCATGAGCCAAGGTGCATTCCATCAGTGCGCTGTATTCCTTGCCGCGGATGAAGAAATTGAATGCATCCATGTTCTCCGTCGGCGCCGTCTCAAACTCCTTGCGCCTGCTGCCGGCCAGCCTGACATTCAGCGTGGCGGCAACAATTTCGGCGATGTCTGCCTGCACTCTGAATATATTCGAGAGGTCTTCCTCGAAGACCTCCGCCCAGACGTAAACCTCATCCGAAACACGAACCAACTGCGGAGAGATCCGCACCTGGACACGCCCGTCGTCTAGTTTCCGCCATCTCACCGAGCCTTCCAGGAGGTAATCGGCTCCCAGCTCATCGCCGATCTGCTTGATCTTCTTCTCTGAATTCCGGTAGAGGAAAGCACTCGTTCGCGAAATCACGCTGAGACCATCGATTTGGGCCAGCTTTGCCGTGATTTCTTCGCAGATCCCATCGGCAAAATATGCTTCCTCCTCTGTTCCCAGGTTCTCAAACGGCAGGACGGCGATTCGGGCGGGAACCGCCGGACCGGATTCCTCCCCGCCTCCTGGACCGAGCAACAACACGGCAATGATTATCAAGAGGGCCAATGCAGCTATTGGGACGATCACCTAGGTCAGCGATCGCATGAGTCTGCCTGGACCAATGCTACTCTGTCCAGTTCTCGCATCGGCATCTTTCCGCGGCGCAGCTTCAACTTCCACCAATTCACTGCCGTCCTCACCGCGTATTCTCCGTGTGGACAGGATGACCGCATCCGGCCCCATCTCACGGCTTACATGAGATAAAGCCTCTTTGGTGGTCTTAGCCCTGAAGATCTTGCTTTGCATCGGGAATTCCTGCGAATCAGACTATAACTTCTTGTATCCTTTTGTCAACAAAGGCAGATGTCTGGTATTTGCGGGAAGCGTGCTTGCAATATAATTTAACTTATTGATATATAACCTCTTGCATGCGTCGCGCCTTGCTTCTGGTAGTTTACTACCAGCCTTCATGACGACTAATTAGTAATAAAATGAGAGTAACCTTCCATTGTATCTATATTAATCCATAAATAGATTTAAAGCATAAGTTAACCAGAGCAAAAGGCGCTTAAAATGAAGGTGTGGTTTGCCTTAATGGGGATTCTCTATGCTTTATCGCCTTCAAATATGGCGGTACCGGTTGTTGTTGATGATGAACCAGTCTCCGAACCTGCAATCGCCGCATTTGCACCGATGGTGCTCTTTCGTAATCGCGTCCTGGTAGAAGTTTCAGTAAACGGAAACACGCCGCAAAGATGCCTGGTTGATAATTGCTGGAGCCACACGGCATTTGATCCGAGGACACTGAATCCTCCAGGCGAAAAGAACGATGCAATAAGCTACAGAGCGCTGAGTAATAAGCATGGCAGAGGATTATTTTCCCAACAGGAAACCATGAGTATCGGTGGGATTGATATCGATAAGCCTCGTGTGCTCGGAACTGACGCCACCAGGCTTCTATCCAGAAATCTGCAATTGGAAATCCACGGCATCATCGGTTACAGCACCCTTAAGGATTACATTGCCACTTTCGATTTCAAATCCGAGCGGCTCTGCTTCTCACCTTATTCGGATTACCTGATCCATTGTTTACGCGAGCATGAGGAGATATTTGCTTTCCCCTTCGGCCTTTCTCCCATGCCCTCGCATAACACCCACATTTTCACGGTGCCGATCGCGATCAACGGCGAAACGGTGGCGGCAATTCTCGACCTGGGATTCCCCGGCGGAATTCTCACCAGCATTCCTCCTGGCGATCTCCACCTGACAGTAAATTTCAGCAGTAAGAAAATCGATGTCTCGCTGCTTGGATTCCGAGGGCGCGCGTACAAAACCAAGGCACGGAAGGTTCGCCTGGGAAGTACTATCTTGAAAAATGTTGATACGCTCTGCTGCAAGCCGGGCAGCAACCGCAGGTTGACGATTATCGGCGTCGATCTGCTGAAGGACTTTAATATTACGTTCGATAACCGCAACAAATGCGTTTATCTGATTCCCGCGTCAAGCGCGTGCGCAAGCACCTATTACCTACCCGGCGTTATCACCTCTCGATGAGCTTTAGCGCAATCGCCAGCCTCACAGCCTCGGCGCGGCTGTGGATACCCAGCTTGGTAAACATGTTATAGACGTGATTCACAACAGTTCGTTCGCTGATAAACAAGTCAGCTGCTATCTCCTTGTTCGCTTTGCCTTCGGCAATGTGCTCGAGAATTTCGCGTTCCCTCTTGGTTAGCTTGTTCCCGGCATCGACTAATTGCCGACTGCCTCCCGGGAAGATGTCCTCGATGTCCCGCCTCTTCCCCTGGTTTCTTGTGTATTCAGCGTCCAGCTGGGAGATGCACTTCGCCAGCAATTCGAAACGCCCGTATCCGATCCGCAGCACGACCTGATCTTCCCAGGAGCCGTCTTGCTCAAAGTCATCCCCTTCCAGCTCCTCGCAAAACAGAATAACCGGCAGTGAGTAGCCCGAGTCAATCAGCCTTCCGATCAATTCCTTTGAGTCGATATCCGAATTCTGAGCATCAAGCAGAAGGCAAAAGAAGTTCCCGCTCTCCAGTGTCGCAAAAGCATCACTAACTGTCGCCGCCAAGGATAAATCGATGTCATCTGATATCAGTGAAAGCTGAGTCAGGATAAGCTCGTGATGGTGCGAATCGTCGTCTAAGTGCAACACCCTTTTCATCGGCGGACAGCCTGCTGTTATTACGGGGGGTTCTTCGTGCCTCCCGAGCGACTAACTCTTTTTCGATTTCCTTGTCGGTTATATAAGCATACACCATCCAGGCAGTAAAGTTACATATCGCAACTGTAATTGACCGTTTGCGATGACTTGCTCCCGCAACCGCCTTTAATTCCCTATGTCAAAACGGAAAAACTGAAGCGCGCTGCCGCTTCTGAATAAGCCGACTCCGCGGTTACTCTACCCCGGGTTCCGCCTTAATCACTCAAGATCGGCAGCATCTCTTTGATCAACCTGCCCAGTGAGGTGACCATAGAATCGGCTCTCTCGAGCACCTCGTCGTGAGTCAGTTCGGCTTCCTGGTGATCACAGTGCGCATTGGTTACGCAAGCAAGAGCGAGGACCCTCAGTCCGATTTGAGCCGCTGTCAGGCTCTCCGGCACCAGTGACATCCCCGCCACGTCCGCCCCCATGGCCGACAACATCCGGACTTCGGCAGGGGTCTCGTAAGAGGGGCCGCTCACCCAGGCATAGACTCCTTCGCCGGCGGCAATGCCAAGCTCATCCGCCTTCTCGCGTGCTGCGGCGGCAAGCTCGGGATCGTATAGCTTCGAGGTGTCCGGGAAGCGCTGCTCGTCAGATTCCGGCTTGACGCCGATCAAGGGATTTGCACCGGACAAGTTGATGTGATCCCTGATCACGACGATGTTGCCAACGGCAATACCCGGCTTCAGCGCTCCGGCAGCGCAGGTGATAACCAGCGTGTCCACGCCGACGGCTGCCGCGATCCTGACAGCCATCCCCAACCGCTGGGTTGGATGACCTTCATAGAGGTGAGCTCTTCCACCGAAGAACAACACCCGGCGACCGCCGAATTCGGCGATTCCCACTTTCCGCCCGTGCCCGGGGACGGCTGGGACAGGGAGCCCCGGGATTCGCCCGTAGTCCACAGAGGACACCAAAACGGCTTCGTCTATCACTCCGCCGAGGCCCGAACCGGAGATCAAGGCGACCTTCGTAGGAGTATCGGAGAGCAACGAAGAGATGGCTTTTACTGCTACTCTTAACTCATCTTTAAAATCGAACATGACAAAAGATATCCATAATTATCCAAAAAATAATAAGCGTGTGGCAGCACGCAAGCAAGCGAGCATACCCACGTGCCTATCAATTGCCGCTCCCTCTGCAAACAAACGCGTGCTATGATTTTACCAGGAAAGAAATTGTTCCCACTGAATCATGCGCTAGGGAGAGATGCCATGCCTTTCCGAACTCTTATGACGATTGCGCTGATTTCGGCGATGGTTGCGACGTCACCGTTGGTCCCTGGAGTTGAGGAGCAACCGGACGAATATACATTCCGTCTGGGATCGATAAAAGTATCTCCTGCCGAGGGCGAGAGATCGGGACTTGAGGGTCAGCAGGATTATTTCATCGTTCAATTCAGGGATATTCCCTCCGAAATCTATCGGAATGAACTCGAAAGGCGGGGAATCAGTCTCTACCGCTACCTTGGAGGCAATGCCTACCTCGCGCGCGCCGGCACAACCGCGAAAAAAACCGACTTACCAGACGCCGGCATCAGGGCCGTAGTCTCGTTCCGCCCCGAAATGAAGATTTCCAGAGTATTCAGTGAAGACAGATATTTATCGGATTCATTTGCCGCCGGAGGCGTGGTCAAAATCGATGTGCGTTTTCATGAAGGCATCGACTTCAAAGCTGCCAGGCTTGCGCTTGCCGGTGTCGGAGTGGATGTAGAGCAAAGTAATTACCTATTCTCAAGAATAATTTCCGTTGATGCCGACCGGGCCACTCTGGAATCGATAGCCGCCATCCGGGAGGTTGAGATGATAGATCCTGCCCCTCCGGAACCGCAGCCGTTCAATGCGATCGCTCGCGAACGCGTCAAAGTAAAGGATGTCTATAAGAAGAAGCTTTACAACAAAGTCACTGGAAGAAACATAAAGGTCGGTGTGTGGGACTCGGGTCAGATAGGAACTCATGGAGATTTCGGCGGACGGGTCAACCTCATTGAAACTGACATTGGAGTCGCCGATCACTCGACTCATGTAGCGGGCACCATTGGAGGCTCCGGAGCCGGCGATGCGAAAGCCCAGGGCATGGCCGACAAGGTTACGCTCTATTCCTACAATTTCAACGGCGATGCCCTTGCAGAGATGGAAACCGCCGTGAACAAGTACGGCATTTACCTATCAAACCACTCGTGGGGTAATCCTGCAGGCTGGGATTACCAAGAGGAGGGCGAAGACAAGTATTATCGTTGGATGGGAAATGCCAGTTATGGCTTTTATTCGGCCCGCGCTTACAGCTTAGATGAACTGGTCATCGACAAGGATGTGTCACCCTTCTGGGCGGCCGGGAACGAGCGCAACGATGCTTACCTCGGCCCCCATAAGCATTATCCGAACACGACGATAGACCACCAAGATCTTCATCCTTCTGATCCCGAGTATGGCTCTATACCCACTTACGCAAACGCCAAGAACAGCATCGTAGTCGGCGCCGTGATGAAGGACGATGTCATCACCAGCTTCTCGAGCTGCGGCCCGACCGACGACGGTCGCCTGAAACCGGACGTTGTGGCAACAGGCTATGAGCTCTACTCCACCGAACCGGACAACCAATATGACTCGATGTCCGGCACTTCCTCTTCGACGCCGGTTGTGACAGGCGCGGCGGCATTGTTGAGCGAACTGCATCAACGCTTGTTCAAATCCAGAATTAGCTCCTCGTTACTAAAGGCTTTACTGATCCACGGAGCGCGTGACCTCGGACGGCCAGGTCCCGATTATTTGTATGGGTATGGGATCGTGGATACGGAGTTATCCGCCCAGGTATTGGGAGCATCTGCGCAAGCTGCGGTAGCATCAGCAAAGAAAACGTCGTTCGATGTTGTCAGCAAGATCGTTGAAGATGTCATCTCCAACGGCAAGAAAAAGGTGATTGTATTTGAAGTCCCGGAAGGAGCCGATGAGCTTCGTGCAACTCTCGTTTGGCACGATCCCGCCGGCCCGACCCTGGTCAACGATCTCGATATCTGGATGAAAACCCTCAAGACAAAGAAAGCGCTGCCGTTCTGTCTGGATCCCAATAATCCGGATGCTCCTGCTATCCGCAACCGTAATGTGAGAGATAATGTGGAGTACGTACTTGTCGAGAATCCGAAGGCAGGCAAGTGGAAGATCTTCATCAAAGGAACGCGGGTGGCTTTAGGTCCCCAAGGTTATGCACTTGTCATCTCCGCCGGTAGGGCCAACGACTCCCCTCAAATCCTGGATGAAGGCAAGATAATTTTTAACGGCATGTTAACTTCGAGCTCCAGCGACTGGAATAACATTGAAGAGAAAACCACCTTTGCGGCTGGAGACGATTTCTATGCTTACGTCTATTTCCGCGTGGTTAAAAACGCGAACTACGGCAGCTACTACGGAACGATTTCGGCCGCATGGTACATTCGAAATTCAAATGGGGAAGTTATTTTCAAGAAAAACGCGGCCGACGGTGGATTCTATCCCAATGCTGTGGGGACAAACTGGCGCTGGCGTATCGGCTCATCCACCGTTCCCTATGAAATACCGTCTGAGATGCCTTCCGGCGACTATAATGTTGAGGTGACAGTTACGATGCACAACGGTATCAGCGAGAGCGCAACGACAACCTTCACCGTGCAATAGCGGGGTGGCGGATGGGTACTGCGGTCAAGATCACTGTGGGCGAAGTCGAGCTCGATGCCGAGCTTTTCGACACGGAATGCGCGCAGTCAATCGTCGGCCTGTTGCCAACCTCCGCGCCATTCAAGCTCTGGGGCGACGAGATCTATTTCGAGATCCCGTACATTTGCAACCGCGATGAGACAGCAACTTGCGATATCGAGATCGGGACTATCGCCTACTGGCCGGTCGGGCACGCAGTCTGCCTGTTCTTCGGCCCGACACCGATGAGCTCCAGCCGCAAGCCGGTCCCGGCCGACCGGGTCAATATCATCGGCAGGATCACCGGCGATCCGTTGATGCTGCGCCGCGCAAAGGGCGCGACTCGCATTAACATTGCCTTGGGAGAACCTAAGTAGTAATTCGATTTTGAAGGGCTCAGGGCACCACACCAATGGCCCCTGCGGGGCCGTCGAAAACGACACCGATCGCAGCAGCATCGGCGCCGCGGGATTTTAGCACGGCTAACAGCTTCTGTACTTTCTCCGCCGGGCACGAGATCAGTAATCCTCCGGAGGTTTGCGCGTCGCAGAGAATCACCTTGGTCAGATCATCAACACTCGCATGCCAATCCACATACTTTTCAACGTGGAGGAGATTTGTCATCGATCCTCCCGGCACTGCATGGTCCTTGATCAGATCGTATAAGCCACGCAGTTTCGGAACTTCGCCGGCTGTGACTATGGCAGAAACACCGCTTGCTTCCAGCATCTCCTGCATATGGCCCAGTAAGCCGTAACCGGTGATATCGGTGGCAGCGTGCACACCGATTTCCACCATCACCTCTGCTGCGTCGCGGTTGAGAGTCGTCATCACCTCTACAACCATCCGCTCTTGCTCAGACGTGGCCTTGCCCTGCTTGATCGCTGTAGTTGTAATTCCGCTACCAATCGGCTTGGTCAGAACAAGAACATCGCCCGGCCTGGCGCCGTCGTTACGAACAAGTGAATCCTGTTCGGCGATCCCGGTAACGGCGAGCCCGAATTTCGGCTCCTCGTCCTCGATGCTGTGCCCCCCGATTATCGGCACTCCGGCCTCCGCCGCTTTTCTTTGAGCCCCCAGCAGGATCTGCGCCAGCGTCTCGTGCCCCAGCTTGCCAATATGGAAACAGACGATCGATATCGCATAGAGCGGCACTGCGCCCATTGCATATATATCGCTGAGAGAATTGGCTGCGGAGACTTGACCGTAATCGTAAGGATCGTCGACCACCGGCGTGAAGAAATCCACCGTCTGCACAAGACAGCGACCGTCATCCAGAAGATATACGCCGGCGTCATCAGCCGTCTCGTAGCCCAACAGCACTCTATCGTGCGTGACCGGATCCAGCCTCCTCAACACCGCTTGCAGGTCATCCTGACCTATCTTGCCCGCTCAACCGGCGCAGTGGGTGTAACCTGTCAGGCGGATCTTTTCGTCTTTACCATTCATGATTTCATCACCAGATTGTGAGAAGGTTAACCGAGGTACAATCCTTATTCAACATGGAATTATCTGAATTATTTCCGAAATATCTTAAGTTGCGCCGATTTAAAAATTCCCAAAACAGTCTCGCATTTCCGGCAGCTTGTGAGTTGTGTCAACTCTACCCCGGATCCGAATGCAGTCAATATTGAAAGGCGTTCTTAATATGTTCCACTCTCGGCGGCTCCTCCCCCGGAATATGGATCGCCATGATATCAAACCTGACTATACAATCTTCAAGATGCTCTTTCTGAAGATATGCCCGAGTCGCGGTGACAATCCTTCTCTGCTTCCATCTTGACACCGCTTCCTGCGGGGCGCCGAAACTGTCGTCCCTTCTGGTTTTGACCTCAACCACCGCCAATACATCCCCCTTACGTGCGATGAGGTCTATTTCAAAGCGGTGCCAGCGCCAGCCTTTGGCAACGATCGAATAACCCGCCCGCTTCAGCTCCTTCTCTGCGAGGAGTTCGCCTCTAACCGCCAACTGGTCTTTGGGAAGCATGTGGGCATAGCGCGGGTGGCTATCGGGCCAGACTCTGCCCAGCGTCAGCCATGAAACAATGGTCTTTAATCTGTCGAACAAACCCCACCAGCCATTACGGAAAGCGTGCAATTAAATCAAAAAGGGCCGCTGAGCGGCCCTTTCGATCATCAAGTCTGTTCGACCGTAAACGGCGGCGGATCAGGTATCTTGGGATTGCGCTCGCTGCCGGTGCGCGAACTCTGGCTCTGACAGCCAGGGCCCTTCTTCATCAAATGGAAGTAATCCTTGACCAGCTGCTTCTTCAGCAATTGAATCGCGCGCGCCGGATCGACTCCCTTGGGGCAAACGTTGGAACACTCGCCGGCGTAGTGGCAGCGATAAGCGCTGTGAGTGTCTCCGGCGATCGGGCGGCGCCTGTCGAAGCCTTCGTCGCGAGTGTCGGCGTTCCAGCGGTAGCCCTGGGCCAGAGGCATCGGGCCGAGATATTTATCGTCCGTTGCCAGCGTCGGGCAGGCTGCCATGCAACAGCCGCAGCGGATGCAGTAGCTGAACTGAAGGTAGCGCACCAGTTCTTCTTCGCTCTGGTTGTATTCGCCGGTCGGATTCTCCATCTCCTCTTTGTCGCTCTCGCGAATGAGGAACGGATGGATTGATTGATGCTTCTCGAACATCGAGCCGAGGTCCGGCACCAGATCCTTGATGATGTCGAAATTGGGCAACGGCGCGATAAGCAGTCGTCGTTTGGAGATATCGAGAATCTGGTTATTGCAGGCGAGCATCGCACGGCCGTTCACCAGCATTCCGCAAGACCCGCACACGCCCATGCGGCACGAGTAGCGCCACGAGAGTGTAGGATCCTGGTTCTCGCGGATCAGGTGCAGGCCGTCGAGGACCGTCAAGCCCGGATCGACGTGAACCTTGTAGTCCTCGTAATGAGGCGCCGTATCGTTGTCGGGATCGTAGCGCCTGATCGTGAAGATCACGTCGGAGGGTACCTGAATCTTGTTTGCCATTTCTATCTCCCTCCTCAACCCTTGATCGCCATCGAGGCGATTGCCGCCCAGGTGCCGACAATTAACAATGCCAGACCGACAAGCCAGAACAGCACGTCAACAAATTTCCTGGCGCCGACCCCGATGTTCATTTCGCAAATAATGGTTCTCGCTCCATAGAAGCCGTGAAACAGTGCGGCAATCAGCAGTATGACGTAAGTGACCGCGAAGAAGATGTTCTGCGCCCTGGCAACGACATTCTCCCATTCGATCGCGTGCGAGGGGCCGAGGACGTTGAACCAGCCCAGTATGTCATCGAAGTGCGTGATCAGCATATGCAGGCCGAGGAGCACGAATATCACTATCCCGGCAATCATGTGCCAGGCCCACCATTTTGTCTCTCTCATGACCGCCCCCTCACTGGAATAACGGCTTGGTGTGAACGAAGAAATCGTAGCTGCCGACCAACACGACAACGACGATGACCAGGATGATCAGCACCATCAGTGGCCGTTGCGTGTTGAGTGATGTCTTGTAGGGATAGATGGGCTCGATCGGCTTGCCCACACCGCCGAAAAGCTCGAGTATCACCAGGCGCACACCGTTGAAAGCGTGGAAAGCGAAAGCGAGAAAAACGAGGTACTCGCCGTAGCCGATCCACGAGTGCGCGAATGTATCCATCCACTGCCCCCACGCCTCCGGGCCATAAGCCCTGGAGGTGGTGACAATTATGTGAATCAGGAAGTAAAGAAGCAGGCCCAGCCCGGTGATCCTGTGGAGGGTGTAGAGGTAGCGGTCCACACCCCAGCGTCCGCGGAAAGCCCAGCCTGCTATGCCGAGTTTGTTCGGATAATGCTTGCCTTCAGCCATGGCTGCCACCCTCCTTAATATTTGCGCTCAACCGGCTTCCACTTGCTGATGGTCACCGGTTTGTAATCGAGTTCGGGCCCGTCAGGCGTATAGTGGGCCAAAGTGTGTTTCAGCCATTTGTCGTCGTCGCGGACGGGGAAGTCGCGCCGCGAATGGGCTCCGCGGCTCTCCTGGCGCGTCAGCCCGGCCTTGACGGCAACTTCCGCGAGAATCAGCAGGTTTTCGGTCTCAATGGCGTTCATCAGGTTGGTGTTATAGGTGCGGTTCTTGTCCTTGACCGAGATGTTGCTGAAACGCTCACGCAGTTTCTTGACCTTGTCGAGCCCTTCGCTCATCGATTCGCCCGTTCGGAAAACGCCGAAGTGCTTGTCCATCAGGGCACGCAGCTCATGCTTGATCTCGTAGAGATTCTCCGGGCCGTTTTTCTCGAGGAAATCGCCGTAGATTCTCTTCTCTTCCGCGTCGACTTTCTCCTGTGGAAACTCCGTCAGTTTGGGGGTGTTCCCGATGTGATTGACCATCTCCTGGCCGCAGATGCCACCCCAGACGAGGCACTCTGCAGTGGAGTTGGAGCCGAGCCTGTTTGCGCCGTGCATCGAGACGCAGGCGACCTCGCCGGCGGCCCAGATGCCCTCCATCTTCGTCTTTCCCTTGAGGTCGACTTCGATGCCGCCCATCGAGTAGTGAGCCACCGGGCGGATCGGAATCGGCTCGATAATCGGGTCGAGTCCGATGAACTTCATGCAGACTTCGCGGATCAACGGCAGGCGCTTGTTGATCTTCTCGGCGCCGAGGTGCGTCAGGTCGAGTTTGAGATGATGTCCGCCGTCAGGCGACGGAACACCTTTGCCTTCCTCGATCTCAGTCTGCTCGGAGCGCGAGACGATGTCGCGCGGAGCCTGCTCCATCATCTTGGAAGCATACTTCTCCATGAAGCGGTCGCCGTCGGCGTTGCGCAGGTAGCCGCCCTCGCCGCGGCAGCCCTCGGTCATCAGGATGCCCGAGGGAACCAGCCCCGTCGGATGGAACTGGATGAACTCGGGATCCTCCATCGCCATGCCCGCGCGCAGGGCCATCGCCTGGCCGTCGCCGGTAACCGTCTGCGAGTAGGTCGTGAAGCCGTAGAGGTTACCGAGACCGCCGGTCGATAGGAGCAGGGCTTTGGCCCGCATCACCATGAAACGTCCGGTCGGCAGGTGGATGGCGGTCAGGCCGCGGAATCCTCCATCCTCGACGAGTATCGACGTGACAAATATCTCGTCGTAACTCGTGAAGTTGCTGTGACGCAGGAGCGTATCGTAAAGCCCCTGCATCTCGAAGAAGCCCGTTTTGTCGGCCGCCAGCGTTGCGCGCGGGTAGCTGTGCCCGCCGAACGGGCGTTGGTCGATCCTGCCGTCCTCCGTACGCGACCAGGGCACGCCCCAGTGGTCCAGCTGGCGGATCTCGTTGGGCATTGCTGCCACGAACACATCCACGGCATCCTGATCGGCGAGGAAGTCAGACCCCTTGACCGTGTCCCAAGCATGCAGGTCAAGGCTGTCGCCTTCATCCTCGCGCAAAACGGCTGCCGTGCCCCCCTCCGCACAGACCGAATGG
Source organism: Acidobacteriota bacterium (assembly GCA_035530855.1). Classification (GTDB taxonomy): domain Bacteria; phylum Acidobacteriota; class DATKUA01; order DATKUA01; family DATKUA01; genus DATKUA01. Next base: position 12,158 of record DATKUA010000097.1, read on the forward strand.
GCGCGCATCAATTGCACCTTCGACACCAGACCGATATCGATCGAATTGCCCGTTTGGCGGGCTACTTCAACCGCGGCCCGCAGGCCGGCCAGACCGGTGCCCAGAATAATAACGTCGTGAGAAACAACGTCCGCCATGAGAGCCTATCCTCCTGAAATAAAGAAAAATGCCAAGCAGGGAAGGTATCTTGATGCACTTATTGCAACCACTGGCACAATTAGATCACAGATGCTGAAGGCATTCAACATTTGAGATCGCTATTACCGTAATATCTTGAAAAAACCGCGAATAAAATCCGGTCGCTTATTCAGGCCGCCAGATGGGTCCACGGGTGTTGCGCCTCTTATTACGCCATATAAAGGCGTTTATATATTTTGTTGCCACATGAAATATGCCTGCAGGGCATTTCGTAGATAAATGCATTGAATAGGAATCGGGTGTCAAGACAATGAAAATTATGGTTCTCTACTACAGCATGACCGGCAATATTTTCGAGCTGGCGAAATCCGTCGCCGAGGGCGCGGCGGGTGTGGAAGGCGTAGATGTGCTACTCAGGAGGGTACCCGAGCTGATCCCCGAGGAGAAATTCAACGACGCGATGAAAACCGCACGGGACGCCCAGTCCAATGTTCCCGTTGTAACAATAGAAGAGCTGGAGGATGTAGACGGTCTTTTGATAGGCACGCCGACTCGCTTCGGCAACATGGCCGCGCAGATGAAGAACTTCATCGACCAGACCGGCGGCCTGTGGCAGAAGGGCAGTCTTATCGGCAAGCCTTTCGGCGTTTTCACGGGCTCGGCTACGCAGCATGGCGGCCAGGAGAGCACGATCCTGACTTCGATAATCCCCTTTATCCATCAGGGGATGGTCTACGTCGGCCTGCCCTACTCCAACCAGGAATTGTTCGGTACTGAAAAAGTTCGAGGCGGCAGCCCTTATGGCGCCTCCGTTGTCGTCGGCGCGCGGGGAAACGAAGGCCCGAAAGCCGAAGACAAGAAACTTGCAGCCGCACTGGGCGAGCGCGTAGCCGAGATTGCAAAAAAATTAAGTTCCTAAGTTTCCCCCTTAATCCCCCCACAAAAAGGTCGCTGGTTGCTATAGCGGCCTTTCCTTTTATCGCGTTTTGAAAACACTCCCCTGCTTGGCATATACTTGGGTACATCTCACCACTTCTTTATGCTTATCGAAGCCAAGGAGAATTCGCCTTGATGAAAAAACGAAGCAAAAGCTCCATGAAAGCCGGACTTCCTCCCGGCACTCTGTTCCACGTCGGTGATAGGACAACCGAGAAAGCCAGAATCTCGGTGATCGACTACAACAAGGAAGAATTGATCGAGAAAGTCGTCGACTCAGTGGAGGAGAGCTTCGAGTTCGTCGAACGGCCGTCTGTCACCTGGATCAACATCGACGGTATCGATCAAATTGACGTGATTGAGAAGGTAGGCAAACGCTTCGGCATCGACCACCTGGTGCTGGAAGATATCGTCAACACCAACCAACGGCCGAAGGTTGAGGACTACAGCGATTATATTTTCATCGCTCTTAAGGTGGTGCGCTCGCAGCCGGACAGTATCGTGGTCACCGTGGAACATCTGAGCCTGATCATTTTCAAGAACTGCGTCATCACCTTCCAGGAACGCGAGGGCGACGTGTTCGACCCCATCCGCGAACGCCTCAAGAAAGCCGGCAGCCGCATACGCGCTGCGGGATCCGATTACCTGGCATATGCTTTGATCGACACCATCGTCGACAATTATTTCATCGTGCTCGAGACCGTCTCCGACAAGAGCGAAGAGCTTGAGCGCGAAACACTCGATAATATCGAGCCGCAAACACTACATGAGATCTATAAACTAAAACGGGAAGTGATCCTCCTCAGGAAAATAGCTTGGCCGATGCGCGAGATCGTCAGCTACCTCGAGCGGGAGGATTCAGAGCTGATAAACGAGTCGACTCACAAATTCCTGCGAGATCTTCACGACCACGTCATCCAGGTGTCCGACACCGTCGAAACCGCACGCGAGATGCTCACAGGCCTGCAGGAGAGCCACCTCTCCGTCGCCAGCCACAAGATGAACGAAGTGATGAAACTCCTCACCATCATCGCCACAATATTCATCCCGCTTACTTTCATAGCCGGTCTCTACGGCATGAATTTCGACTGGATGCCCGAGTTGAAGTGGCCGTGGGGATATCCGGCAGCGCTCGGTCTCATGGGGTTGATCGGTCTGGCAATGTTATTTTTCTTTAAATCAAAAAAATGGCTCTGAGATAATTACCCGGAAATTCTGTTGGCTTCTTAGGGGGGGGACGGGATGCCCAAACATATCGGAATTGCAGCCTGCAGTGCCGAGGGCGCGGCGCTTTGCTATCGAACGATTTGTAACGAGGGTTCGGCGATCCTCGGCCGCCACATGCACCCGGAAGTGTCGATGCACACCCACCCACTGGGTGAGTACATGAAGCACATCGACGCCGGCAACCAGGAGGGAGTGGCCGCTCTGATGCTGTCGTCGGCGGAAAAGCTTTTCAACATCGGTGCCGACTTCCTGATCTGCCCTGATAACACGATCCACGAGGCGATGCCGATAGTCGCTAAGCGCTCCCCCCTGCCCTGGCTTCACATCGCTGAAGAAGTGGGCGCTGAAGCCAACCAGCGCGGCTATGTCAAGTTGGGCATCACCGGGACCAGGTACCTGATGGAAGGACCGGTTTACCCGCGGGCTCTTGAGAAATTTGACATCATGTATGCCATCCCGTCGACGGAAGAACGAGCCGAAATCAACAGGATAATCTTCGACGACCTGGTGAATATGGTCTTCACCGATGAATCGAGGAGTTATTTTTCAGGTGTGATCGACAGACTTAAGGACGCCGGCTGCGATGCGGTGGTTTTGGGCTGCACGGAGATCCCACTGCTCGTGAACGACAGTGTCTCTCCGCTGCCGACGCTGGATTCCACACGCCTACTGGCCAGGGCCGCACTTAGGAAAGCAACCGGATCAAGAGAGGAGATGTGATCTCTGCGATGGAAACGACCAGTGACATCACCTTCTCCAACAGGTTTGATCACCTCCTCGCTCGCTGGGGATATAAGCGCAGCCGACACCGGATTGAACCCGGTCTCTACTCACTCGGGCATCCCAATGCCGACACACCGGTTTTCGTCACCGCGAACTACACTCTCAGTTTCGATGCCTTGCGCGCCTCGCTGAAGGGGACAAACGCGTACATTTTGGTGCTGGACACCAAGGGCATAAACGTCTGGTGCGCCGCCGGCAAAGGCACATTCGGAACCGAGGAATTGGTCCATCGGATCACTGTGGAGAACCTGGCAGAAGTGGTCAACCATCGCCGGCTCATCCTACCTCAGCTGGGAGCGTCCGGTGTATCCCCCCACGAGGTCAGGAAGCGCTCCGGCTTCCGAGTTGAATACGGCCCGATAAGGGCAAGAGACCTGCCAGCCTACATGCTGAACGGCGCTCAACCGCATATGCGAAAGGTCAGCTTCGGATTGCGCGAACGCCTGGCAGTGATTCCGGTCGATCTGGTTCACGCTATCCCGCCGTTGCTTCTTGTTGCTGTGATCTTGTTTTTCCTTCTGGGAATAACGGCTTCCGCGGCTGCTGTTGCCGCCACATTGGCTGGTATCGTCCTATTTCCCGTCGCGCTGCCATTCCTACCCATGCGTGCTTTCAGTGCGAAAGGGTTTTTGCTGGGAGGGCTTGCAGCCTTACCTTTTGCTCTTGCGGCTTTCTTCAGCAACTTTGAAAGCCACATCCTGCCGAGTATAGGATGGGCACTGGCCTTTTTGCTCACGATGCCGGCTGTAACAGCCTTTCTGGCACTTTCGTTTACCGGCTCTACCACTTTCACATCCAAAACCGGCGTCAAACGGGAAATATTTCGCTTTGTCCCAATCATGGCATACTCGTTTGGGGGTGGTATTTTATTGGTTCTACTCTTGATTGCCACAAGCCTCCTTGGAGGTGCGCGATGACGTTGGATACGACGATTAACACGCTCAAGTACCACACCGAACTATGCTGCAACTGCGGAATGTGCAGTACAGTCTGCCCGCATCAAGTATTCGCCGCCGGCGCCGATGCTGCTATCCTGGAACACCCCGAGAATTGCATGGAGTGCGGGGCATGCCAGCGCAACTGTCCCACCGGCGCGATCTATGTCGACAGCGGAACAGGATGTGCGATAGCGTTGATGATTGCCGCACTGACGGGAAAGAAAGAAGCATCTTGTTGTGGAGGTGACTAGTCTCGCTTAGGAGTATATTCCGCAAATTGCAGCTTTTTTGTCGGGCTATACTGTCTTTTCAGCTTCGCTCAAGCGGCGGATTACAATGCCTTGATAACTTCTCATTGTGTTAGGGGGAAATTGAATGAGAAAACATCCCGCATCGTCCAAGTTGTTTACAATCCTTCTTCTGGCGTTATTTTCGCTCTGTGCAAGTGCGGACGAGAAATCCGCCAAGATCGATAAGATTTTCAGTGAATGGGATTCCACTGTCTCTCCCGGTTGTTCTCTGGCCGTGATCAAAGACGGAGAGATCGTCTACAAGCGCGGCTACGGCATGGCCAACCTCGAGCACGGCATTACCAACAAACCGGACTCCGTGTATCGTATCGCCTCCACGTCGAAGCAGTTTACCGCCGCCTGCATCGCCATGCTGAGCTTGCGCGGCCAGCTCGACCTCGACGCCAGCGTGCGGGAATACATCCCGGAGCTCTCCGAAACATATCAACCGGTCACAGTCCGTCAGATGGTCCATCACATCAGCGGTGTCCGCGATTATCTTGTGCTGCAGGCGCTGCGGGGTATCGGCGACGACGAGTATTACACCGCTCAGGATGCCTTGGAGGTGATCTCCCGGCAAAAAGCCTTGAATTTCCTGGAAGGCAGCGAATATCTCTATTCCAACTCCGGCTTTTTCCTCCTGAGCGAGATCGTCAAGCGAGTCAGCGGCAAGACGTTGGCCGAGTTCGCCCGGGAGAATATCTTCGAGCCGCTCGGCATGAATAACACCCACTTTCACGATGACTGCACCGTCATCGTTCCCAACAGGGCCACCGGATATGCGCCCACTGAGGATGGCCTCGTGATTAACGAGACGATACTCGATATCGTTGGCGACGGCGGTGTGTTCACCACGGTTGAAGACATGTATTTGTGGGATCAGAATTTCTACGACAACAAACTGGATAATGGACTTATCGATCTGATTCTGACTAAAGGGAAATTGAACAGCGGTGAGGAAATCAGCTACGCATTCGGCCTGGTTCACGGCGATTACAAGGGCCTGAAGACGGTCGGCCACGGCGGGGCTTTCGTCGGCTTCCGCACCGCCGTCCTGCGCTTCCCGGATGAGCGTTTCAGTGTCGTCTGCCTCTCCAATTTGGCCACGATGGATCCCGGCCGCCTGTGCCAGCAGGTAGCCGAGATATTTCTCGCCGACAGGTTTGTGGAATCAATTCCAAGTGAGCAAATGCCGACTACAACGGGAGCCGAGCGCATCGCAATGGACGCTGACACACTTCAGGCTTTTGAAGGACAATACAAGATCGACACAAACACCGGATTCTGGGAAATTGAGGCAATTGAAGGCGGCTTGAAGCTGATCCGTGATGAGTATCAGGTGGAAATGTTTCCATACAGTGAGAACGAGTTCAGGGGAGAAATCTTCGGCAGTCTTCTTCTGATCAAATTCGACAAAGAAGGTGGTGAACTCGGCTTCGAGTTCTATGTCGACGGTGCGAAAAGAGGCGATTACAAGCGTTATGTTCCACCCGTCTACACCGCCGCACAACTCGCTGAATACACGGGAGATTATTACAGCGACGAGCTGGACATGATCTACACTATCGAGGCAGAGAATGGCAAGCTTTACGCAAGATTCCGTAACGCACCTGATGCCCCTGCCAAGGCTGTCGAAGCCGACGTCTTCAGGATGGGTTTCATCGGCACCTCTTTCTTCAGGGACGATGCCGGCGCTCTGAAGGGATTTGAAATTTCGGCAGGGCGTGTGAAAGGCATCAGGTTCATCAAGAAATAGCTGCGCGGTCTCTGACAGCTAATAAAGACGGCAAAAACAGGCAATCGATCTTGAGTTTCACTCGAGAATACGGATAATCTGATTTGCCAGCATGAAGGAGTGAAACTCATGAAGAAATTCGAATCGATTGGAATAGGAATCCCCCAGGTTCTATTGCCCAAGAAAGGGATCGATCCCACTAAGTGGGCGATTGTCGCCTGCGATCAGTTCACTTCGGAGCCCGAGTACTGGAAGGAAGTCGAGCAATTCGTCGGCGATGCTCCATCCACGCTCCATTTGATTTATCCGGAACTGTATCTGAGCGAAGCAAACCCCGATCGGCGTATTGCGTCGATCCGCAGTAAGATGGATGAGTACCTCAACCAGAATGTTTTCAAGGCTTTCGAAGGCATCGTTTACGTCGAACGCGAAGCCGCCGGGAAAACGAGAAAAGGGATGGTGCTCTGCGTCGATCTCCAGAGGTATGACTATCACAAAGGATCGTCCAGCTTGATCCGAGCGACCGAGGGCACGATTCTCGAGCGCATCCCGCCGCGCGTTCGGATCCGCAAGGGTGCGAGCCTCGAGTTGCCGCACATCATGATCCTAATCGACGATCCGCAGAACACCGTCATCGGTCCGCTGTCGCAAAGTAAAAACAAGTTACTCTCGCTTTACGACTTCGAGCTGATGAAAAAGTCCGGCCGCCTGAGCGGTTACCTGGTTGAAGACACTGCACTGGAAAACGGCGTCGTCAACGCGCTGGAGAACCTGGCGGATCCGCGGAAATTTGCCGAGTATTACGATCTGGCTGAGAACACTCCCGTCCTGCTGTTCGCCATGGGCGACGGCAATCATTCCCTGGCCACCGCCAAAGCTATCTGGGAGAAAGTCAAGGAAGATGCAGCCGATGAGCAGGCGGTTATGGACGATCTGCGCCGCTTCGCCTTGGTCGAGATCGTCAACGTTCACGACGAGGCCCTTGTGTTCGAGCCGATCCACCGTGTGCTCTTCGAGCTAAGCCGGGATAGGGAACTTCTGGCTGAGATGGAGGCGCACTATGCGGGTCGCTTCGGCTTCTCGCTTGTGGGCTCGCTCGATGAGATGATATCGAGAGTCGACAACCAGGAAGGCCCGCATTTGATCGGCGTGATCAGGCCTGAGGGTTATGGGATTATCGAGATCTCGAATCCTGATTCGATTCTGCCCGTCGGCTCACTGCAGCTTTTCCTCGACAAGTTTCTCGATGACGGCGGAGCTCAGGAGATCGATTATGTCCACGGCACCACAGTGGTCGACAAGCTCGGCCACGGGCCCGGCAACATCGGCTTCTACCTGCCCGCCATGAACAAGGACGACCTTTTCAAGACCGTGATCCTCGACGGCGCGTTGCCACGCAAGACTTTCTCGATGGGCGAAGCCGAGGAAAAACGTTTCTATATGGAGTGCCGCAAGCTGAAATAAATTACTTGTAAATGACCTCGGTTAATAATCGGGCTTATAACGGCCTTCAGTCCAAGGGTGGTATGAGCTCGATTTTTCCATTTTTATTTGCCGTATTTATACCCCGCAACCATTATTCATAATATACACAAAGCCTCAATTTAGTTACAATTAATTATCATGGATGAATCTCTTTGTTACGAGAATGCTGCTTTCTGGCACTCAGACAGATATAACAACGATCCAGCCGCCTTCAAGCGTTTCTCAAAAGTGCTTGAGATGATTCCCGATTCAACCACTTCGATCTTGGATGCGGGCTGCGGCAATGGCCATTTCCTGCGCTTGCTTGAGGAGAACGGCTTCCAGGGCAGGCTGACTGGGCTGGAGCGCTCCGCAGCTGCGATCGAACACTCCGTCTGCCAATCTAAGATAAACCAAGGGTCACTCGACGCTATGCCCTTCCCTGACGACAGCTTCGAACTGATCACAGCTCAGGAGGTCATTGAGCACTTACCTCACGGAGCTTACGGAAAAGCGTTGCTGGAACTGCAGAGGGTGACCGCCAAACACATCCTGGTCTCCGTGCCCTACAAGGAAAAGAGAATTTGGACGGTCTGTTCCTACTGTGGTTGCAGATTCAATCCATGGTACCACCAAAGAACTTTCGATCGAAAGAGAATGGAAAATCTATTCGACGGCTTCAGCCTGGTTGACTCGGCGCTTGTTTACATCAGGCAGGTCATCTTCAGGGAATTCTTTTGGAAGATTTACAAGCTCTTTACCGGAAGGACCAGAGCGATAAGAGCTCTCAGGTGTCCCCAGTGCGGCTATTCCCCGGAACCATCGGCAGCCAGAGAGAACGAACTGCGTGAGGATAAAAAGAGGCGCAACCTTGCCCGGAGAATTCTTCCCACGAGAAAGGTTGCCAACAACATCGTATGCCTTTACCGAAAAACCTAATAGTCGCGGAATTTCCCCCAGCATCAACATGCCTGGCTTATAATCTCGTCCCAAGGAGATTAATACTTGTTCGATTATATCAGGCGGATTTCCACTGGCAGGTTCGCTAGGGATGTCACAACACTGACTGTAGGCACGGCCGCCGGCTACGGTTTAATGATTATTTCCTCTCCGATTATCACCAGGCTCTACTCGCCCGAAGATATCGGCAAGATGGGACTACTGCTGGCTTTCTTAGCCGTCGCCGCAGCAGTCGCGTCGCTCTCCTATCACCTCGCGATCGTGGGTGCCGAAAACGACAGTGAGGCTGCCCATCTTGTGGTTGCCTCGGTCGCCTTCGTTGTCCTCTCCTCCTTTGTCGGTGCCTTAGTTTTGTACTTGCTGATTAACTACTCAATCCTCGGTTACAACGCCCTGCCCGAATGGGCTGCTTTCAGTATATTTCCACTAATCCTGATCACCGGTCTGTTCTTGACTTTCCGCTACTGGTTTATCAGGGAAAGAGAATTCCCGCTGATCGCCAAGATTGTGATCCTGCAAAACGGCGGTCGCGCCGTCTCGCAGATCGCTTTCGGTCCGGCGCAGCTCGGCTGGCTCGGTCTCTGGTTCGGCGAGCTGATCGGCAGAGGCATCGGTCTCCTGAAAATGTTCAGAGAATCCCGGAAGAAACTCTCTGGATTAATCCACCCTTTCCATATGGAAAATCTAACTGCTGCATTGAAAAGAAACCGCAAATTCCCTCTTTTTACTGCACCTTCATCGTTTATCAGCTACTTGGCGCTTAACATGCCGCCGATGATCATTGCGCAACTGCATGGCATAGCCCCGGCCGGGTTCTTCTTCCTGGTTCAACGCGTAGTCAAGATTCCTCTCGTTTTTGTCGGTCACAGTATCGCAGATGTAAATTTTAGAAAAATGGCCACCTTAATTAAGGAAGAACCGCAAAGGTTGCCGGGATTCTTTTTCAAGGTGGCACTTATGTTGTTGATCATCGGATTTTTCCCTGCCGCAATTCTGATACTTGCCGGCCCGTTCCTCTTCGGCCTGGCTTTCGGTCAGGCATGGGAGATCTCCGGTGACCTTGCCGCGATCATGGCGCCGTGGGCCCTGTGCCAGTTCGTTTCCGGCTCGTTGAATAACATCGTGTTTGTGATCCGCAGGCAGGAGTTGACACTGATATTCGATGTCCTCTCCATCTCGGGGATTGCGCTGACCTATTTCGTCAGCATGACATACGGATTGACTCTGGTCCAAACTGTTGCTGTGCTCAGTGGATGCCAGGTCGCCGCCTATATCGTGCTTTTTCTAATCCTGTCTCTTGCAATTCTTGTTCATCGCCAAAGGAGCAACTCGGCCAAATGACGAGGATTATTGCACTCACCCCACACACGCTTCTTGCTTTAAGTTTATCTCCAATATGTGCATTTATATGATGTCAACTCACAGCCAGGACGAAAACAAATGAAAGTGACTATTGCAATTTCATTCTACAACCCTGGTGAGTATTTCGAAGATGCTATTCGCTCCGTGTTCGCACAGACCTCTGAGGATTGGGAACTGCTGCTGGTAGACGATGGATCGACCGATGGTTCATTACAACTTGCTCAGCAAGTGTCCGATGAACGTGTAAGAGTTTTTTCAGACGGAAAGAATCTCGGCCTCGCCTACCGCTTAAATCAGATTGCCGGGTTAGCACGAGGTGCCTTTATCGCTCGTATGGATGCTGACGACCTAATGCATCCAAATCGAATTTCCGAACAGCTGGCCGAAGCGGAGAAGAGCGAGGCGGATATAATAGGTTCCGATGCCTATTCCATAGATATTCATTCAAATGTCATTGGATACCGCCGTTCATTACAGAATGTGAGCAAACCTGCAATTCTCCTGGAGAAAACGCTGTTTCTGCATCCAACTGTATTCGCCCGAAGAACTTGGTTTCGCAAAAATCTATATGACACCGGCTTTAAACGAGCGCAGGACCGTGAGTTGTGGTGTCGCTCATTCGGACAGTACACATATTCAAACATACCGAAACCACTGTTGTATTATCGTGAAGTGGGTAAATACTCGTTCACAAGATATGTTGAACACAAATATGAGAATATTATGATCATACTGCGTTACGGCAGAGGGATGGCCG
>DATKUA010000098.1:0-7889 GCA_035530855.1 Acidobacteriota bacterium
CGACCTCGAGATGGGCGCCCTGAGCATCTTCGATTCATGGGAGGAGAAGCTTGCCGCCGCCATCAATGCGGGCGCTGACATGCTGCCGATATGCAGCAACGAGATGGCGATAGAGAAATCGTTCGATATCCTTCCACGGCTGAGAGATAGGAAGGTGGTTTCAGAGGTGCGTCTGGACGAGGCAACCGCAAGGATCGAGCTGATGAAATCCACCGTTCTGAAAAGGCATCTGCCTGTTGACAATCCGGATGAGCGGCTCGCAATTCTTGATGAGCGGCTTCGCTCACTGCGCCGAGAGGTGGTGCCCGGTGAACGCAAAACCTGAATCTAGGCTCGCAATCGGCCTGATGAGCGGCACCTCGCTCGACGGCATAGATGCCGCCCTGGTTGAGATCTCCGACGAGCCGTTTTCCGTCCGCACCCTCAGCAAGCTGTTTGTGCCTTACGAGGAAACTGCGCGCAGCGAGCTTGCTGAAATCGCCGCAGGCCGGACCTCTGCCGACGAGCTTTGCCGTGCCCATGTGGCTCTTGGTCTGCTTTTCGCCGAAGCGGTCGAATTCCTGCCGCTAGGTGGCTACGCCCTTGAAGAAGTCAACGTCATCGGCTGCCACGGCCAGACTGTCCGCCATCTACCCCACCGCGCTTCTTCGCTTGGCCGCGAAGTCGCCTCTACGCTTCAGATCGGCTCACCGGCAGTGCTGGCTCACCGGACGGGCATCACCGTAGTCAGCGACTTCCGCTCAGCCGACATGGCCGCCGGCGGACAGGGGGCGCCGCTCGTCCCCATGTTCGATTTCCTCCTCCTCGCCGATGAAACCACCGGACGAATTGCCCTAAACCTGGGGGGCATTGCCAATGTCACCCTGCTGCCCCCAGGTGGTTCGCCCGAAGAGGTGATCGCTTTCGATACCGGACCGGGCAACATGCTGCTCGATCTCCTCGCCCGGGAAATCAGCGGCGGCGGAAAGAATTCCGATCACGACGGCGAGATCGCCGCCGGGGGTAATATCATCAAGCCGTTACTGGGTAATCTTTTGGATCATCCCTTTCTGAAGCGGAATCCGCCGAAATCGACCGGCCGCGAGGAATTCGGCGAAGAGTTACTACAGCCCCTGCTGCGGAGGGGATACGGTTCGGCGGACCTGATGGCGACGCTGACTGCTTTCACCGCGCACTCGATATCCTACGGTATCGAGCGTTTCTGGCCCCTTCCCGAACCGCCGCAAGAGGTGATCACCTCCGGCGGTGGGCTGCATAACGGCACTTTGATGCGATCGCTGGGGGAACGGCTGAAAGGATTCACGATACGCCCGATCGACGACTTCGGCGTCGATGCCGACTTCAAAGAGGCTATTGCCTTCGCCGTGCTGGCCGACAGGACATTACGAGGCCGGCCGGGGAACCTGCCGTCAGCCACCGGGGCGCATCGCCCGGTAATCCTCGGCAGCATCACGCCTGGACGCAATTACTCCGGCCTTTCCTGATCGAGATGACAACAGAGCACCGCTGATGAAAAAGAAAGAGGCCGGGTTTGCCTGCCCCGGCCTCGGCGTTCGAGCTCTTTTCTTAGGAATCAACCTACCAGATAAATCTCCTCCTGCCGCCGTGAGAGGAAGCGGCAGCCCTCGTCGGTCACCACGATCTCCTCTTCCACCGTCGCGATGCCGTGACCCTCGACTGTCAGGCGCGGCTCCAGCGTGAAGACATTGCCCTCCTCGATCGGGATGTCCGGCAGGTTGCCGTAGCGCTCCCATTTCGGCGCCAACAGGCCCCCGCCGTCATGGGCCACGCGACCCACCTGGTGGCCGAGCGCGTGCGGGTACTCCTCGTAGCCCTGGTCGACAATGTGGCCGCGGGCGATGGCGTCGATCCGATGGCCGGGCATCCCCGGCTGGATTGCCACCGCCGCTTTGCCGATCGCCTCGACGATAGTACGGAAGCCCTTTTGCACCTCCGGCGGAGCGCTTGTCTCTCCCTCGCGCAGGAAGTACCAGGTCCGTTGCAGGTCGCTGCAGTAACCGTCCATCCTCACGCCAAAATCGATGTTGAGGATATGACCGCGCTCTGAAGTACGGTCCGTCGGACCCGTGTGCGCCCCGGCCGAATCGGGACCGGTGAACACCGCCGGGCAGTGGCCGGGATCCCAGGAGAGCTCCAGCCCGCGCTGCTTCACGGCGTCGATCATCAACGCCGCCACCTGCTGTTCGGTCACGCCGGGCTTGAGGAAATCCGTCACCATATCGAAGATCTCCTGCGCTGCGTCGCACGCAGCCGAGATCAGCTTCAGTTCGGTCGCCGATTTCCGGCCCCGCAAGGCGGACACTATCTCCTCCGAACTCTCCAGCCGGTTCTTGTAGGAAGTGCCGTCGAGGTAATCCAGCAGCGTCAACCACATCCCGTGGGTCAGGCCGTCGGCCATGACCGAGTCAACCGAATAGTTAACCGCGATCCGCTGCGGGTCGAAGCGCTCGATCGCTTTGAGCAGCTCGGGCTTGGCCGAACCGACGTAGCCAACCACCTCGTCATAGACATCAACGCTTTCCGTATTCGGCACCTCAAGGCTGCCTACTATCGCCTGAGTTTCACCGTGGCGGGTGATGATAAACGCGGAGTGCCAGGTGCAGTGGCTGCCGAAGATCAGGTCGAGAATCGGGTCGGGATTATTGCCGCTTTCGCGCACGAACGTCAGCCAGAGATCGATACCTTTCTCATCGAGAATTCCAACAGCCTGCTCGATTTTTTCCCGGGTCAGTTTCATTCTACTCCCCCCCATTTATAATAATCGCTAATCCTATCACAAGGCCTGTGGCCTTGTCCGTCAGGACACTCAAGCCTATAATCGCCGGACCGAAGGAGAAGGATATGAGCCTGGAAATCCGCCGCGTCATCGCCGACCCCCTGTTCTATTCCAACTGCTTTCTCGTCGCCTGCTCCGGCTCGGGCGAGGGCATCGCCATCGACCCCGGTAGTCGCAACGAAGCCGTAATCGAAGCGGCAAAGGAGGACGGAACCAAGATCATTGCCGTCCTTTACACCCATGGCCACATCGACCACATCGGCGGCGGCGCCGAGGCGCGGCGCCTCTTCGGGGTGCCGTTGATGCTGCACGAGGATGAAAGCGCCGTCCTCTCGACTCTGAGCAGCCACGCGGCCGCGTTCGGCCTGCCCCCCGTCGAAGACCCGGTCATCGACCGCTGGCTGCGCGACGGCGACGGGATCGAATTCGGTGAATGCTCGCTGAAAGTGATCCACACACCCGGCCACTCACCGGGCGGCATCTGCCTGCTCGGCTACGGCCACCTCTTCGCCGGCGACACTCTCTTCCAGGGCAGCATCGGCCGCTCGGATCTCAAAGGCGGCGATCACGCTATGTTGATCGACTCAATCAAATCGAAACTGCTTGTGCTTCCGCCGGAAACAATCGTCCACCCCGGCCACGGCCCCGACACAACGATCGGTGAGGAGGCGGCGGCTAATCCATTCCTGCAATAGCCGGCGGGCCGGCCAGTGAGTTGCAATTTATCAGTACACCCAGTTTCACTGACGCCGTCTTTTAATTAAGGGATGCAAAGGTGAGGTTCTGATGATTCGTCACTTCATTTACAAGGAAATAGTCGAAGGCTTCGGAGGCCCGAGGTTCCTGATCACTTTTCTGATCAGCCTGGTGTTGATCGTCACCAGCGTCTACACCGGCTATCAACTCTACCAAAGCGACATGCGGTGGTACGCCACCGCCAAGGCCGAGAATGTCAAGGCGCTCACCAATCTCGGCACCTATGCAGCATTGAAGGACACCGGCACCAAGGCGATGCGCCAGCCGACGCGCATGAGCATCTTCGTCCGCGGCGTCGACAGCACCATCGGCAAGGCCGCCACCGTCAACGAGGAAGCGGGCCTCGTCCTGCGCGACAGCCGCTTCGGCCTCAACCCCATCTTCGCCGTCTTCGGCGAGCTCGACGTTACCTTCATCGTCACCATCATCATGTCGCTCTTTGCGCTGCTCTTCAGTTACAACGCAATCAGCGGCGAGCGCGAGCTCGGCACACTCAAACAGATCCTCAGCAACAGTGTCGGCCGCGCCCCGTTCATCATCGGAAAAAGTGTCGGCGGGCTGATCAGCCTCGCCATGATCCTCTTCATACCCTTCCTGATCGCGCTGCTGATGCTGATGCTGCTCTTCGGCGTCAGCTTCACCGGCGATGAAACCATCAGGCTGGTGCTTTTGGCGACAGTGCTCTTCGCCTACCTCGCGGTCTTTTACATGCTCGGCATGTTTATGTCGGCTCTTTCGCGCAGCAGCTTCATCAGCTTCCTCCTCTGCCTCTTCATCTGGGTCCTGAGCGTGGCGATCATCCCAAGGATCGCTGTCGAAGCGGCCGGCCAGCTCAGCCCCGCGCCCTCTATCGACCGTGTCGAGTCGGAACGCGCTGCTTTGCGACGTGAGTACTACGGCGATCTCAAGATTCTTGTGAACGATTACTTCCAGGAAGAATGGGACGGCGACAATGCCACCTTCGGTGATGCCTTCCAGAAGGCCTGGTCGCGCGCTCAGCAGGATGCGCGGGCAAAGATGGCCGAGCGCGAGGAACCGTTGCTGCAATCCTACGAGCGCAACCAGATCAACTTGCTCTCCACCGCTGAGGCGCTTGCCCGCTTCTCCCCCACTTCCTGCGTCACTTTTGCCACGGGACGTCTGGCCTACACCGATGCGGAGTTGCGCGAGCGTTTCCTCAAATCATTGCGCCGATACCGGGACGTCTACCTCGACTATGCCGACGAGAAGATAGCGAAAAACCCCGATAAATCGGGCAGAGGCATCTCGGTCAACATGACACGGCGTGACAGCGGGGGACCTCAGATTGACGTCACAGTCCCCCAGCACACACTTGAGGTTGCCGATCTGCCCGAGTTCTCGATGGAGAGCGAGAGCGCCGTCGTCACGGCTGTGGCGGTCGCGCCCGACATCGCCGTCCTCGCCATCGAGTTCATCCTCTTCTTCGCGCTCGCCTTCGTCGCCTTCATCCGCTACGACGTACGCTGATTAATGGCAAAGGTGCCGCCCTCTGGTCGCGGTCGCTCACAAAGGGCCGCAACGATGTTTTCCAGCCGGCTGAGCCCGGGTTATACCATCATGTAATCATTAACGGCCGTGAAACACTCCCAGCAGCATACGGGCATTTTGACTCCAAATAATCTCTGTTTTAAATGTGTCGCTTTGCCGCAGCCTACACATGCTTTGGCCCGCAGTTTCCCCCATACCTTTCTGGTGCGGATCAGAAGCATCAGGACCGCGCCGGCGCCCAATCCTGCAATAACATCAAACCAGGGGAACACGGCGGATTGCGCCAGGAATGGATCAAAGCCCGCTTTGACAAACAGTGCCGTCATGAGGATCAATGCCAGATCGTAGAACTCGAACAACGGCGCCATAACGCCCGGCGTCAGCATCGCCATGGTCGACACTCCCTCATCCATATTCTTCAAGGTTTCTTCAAATGGGGAGCTCTTTTGGTTACGCACGTAATTCACGGCGATCCTCGCGCTGATCGGCTTCCACTCATCCGCCACCCGGCCGTCCTCGTTTCGCTTCTGGTTGAAATACCAGAGCGCCGCCATAACGCCGGCCACATCGCTATAACTGCCGAGGCGGAGTTTAAGCGCCTCTTTGGGGCTCGCTTCCACAGCAATCGTGAAGGCGTCAATCCCTGCCAGCGAAGGCAGATTCTCCCTTTCTTCTTCCTTCAAAGTCAGGGCCCGGGCCTCCGCATCGCCGCGCTCGATCTGCCCGAGCTTGTGTTGGTGCTTATAGGCAACGGCGATAAACCGCTCCTTGATGGATACATAGTGCTTCAGCAACACCAGCATGACCGCCGCTACAAACAACGGCAGTGCATCGATCCAGTTGGTTCTCAAGCTGATCATTACCGCAATAACGGCCGCCGCAAACGCCAGGTAGAGGACCTGCCTGCGCAGGAAGAACCTGAGTCTGACCTCGAAAATTCCGAGGATAAAGCTGCGATCCAGCACCAGATACCGCAATATAGTCAGCACCACTATCACGGCCAGAGCCCAGAGCAGAGAGAATCTCGCCACCTCGGAATAAGGATTAAATGACAAAAAAGCAAAAACAATGGCCGCGATAATAGTAAGCGGGCCAAGAATCGCCCTCCCCCATAGCCAGACTGACTCCAGAAAGGTCTGCAATTTCCACCACATGTCCTGACCTCCTGCACCCGATTTTTAAATTACTTTTCAGACAGACTGAAAAGCCCCCTTCAACGGATGGATAGTCCGCCACATTATGCATTAATAATCATCCGGCAGGCGAGAGGAACTTGTCTTTTGAAAAAGCCGGTGTTCCAAGCCGGCATTCTCCTACCGCAACCAGTACAAATGTTCAGCACAGAAATACCCATCGATTGAATATTTATTCACCAGAAATTCAATCTCAAACGTTATGTATATCGGGGCTTAACCTCTGATGAACACGTGGCTGATCGCGACCAAGGAATTGCGCGAGCTGCTCTACAATCCGCGATTCCTGTTGGTCTTTGCAGCCGGGGCGGTGCTGATACTGCTCAGTGTCTTCAACGGCTACATCGTCTATCAAAGCGAATCAGGGGCCGCGCGCGAGGCAGAGGCGGACGCGCGCGAGCGCCTCGCCGACGAAAGGAGCTACGATTATATTGACTACCAGGCCTCGCGTTTCCCCAGCAAGTTATCGATTTTCGGTGTCGGCCTGAGCGGCGCCATCGGCAGACGTGGATCTGTGTTCGTCAGTAGCATTAATATTACAAATATTTCTGACAACCGTTTCGAATCGGATCCAATCCTGGCTGTTTTCGGCGAGCTGGATCTCACCTTCACCACCACCTATATACTGTCGGTCTTCGCGATATTATTCAGCTTCAACACCATCAGCGGCGAACGCGAGGCCGGCACATTGCGCCTCCTGCTGGCCGGCTCCACGCGCAGGACTTCGGTAATCATCGCCAAGCTCGTCGGCGGCTATCTCCCGCTCGCGCTCACCTTTTTGCTGCCGTTTCTCTTGGCACTGCTCGGATTGCTCACTCTGACGGGCATTGGATTCTCGCCGGCGGAATGGGGAAAGATCGCCCTGATGGTGATCGCAAGCCTGCTCTACCTGCTCGTCTTCCACTCCATGGGCGTCGCTTTCAGCAGCCTCTCGCGCAACTCGTTCGTCAGCTTCATGCTCTGCCTGCTCTTCTGGGTCCTGAGCGCGGCGATCATCCCCAAAGCTGCTGTCAACGCGGCGTCCCTCATCAATCCCTCGATGAACTACTTCGAATTTGAGAAGGCTTACCGGGAACTCCGAAGAGAATCCCGAATGGTGTATGGCCGAACCATGGCGCGCCTCTTCAAGGAAAATCCGGTCAAAATGGAAGAATTCAGAACCAAACGAAGAGAGTATGCCGGCAAGGCCGACCAGGAATCATCAGCTGTTCACCGCCGGCTTGAAGGAGAATTGCACAGGGAATACTTGCGGCAACGGCGCGGTATGCTGGCCACCGCAGCGAACCTGGCCAGGATATCACCCTCTTCAAACCTTTCCTTTATCTTCTACGGCCTCGCCGATACCGCCCCGGATTTGAGGGAGAGGTTCGAGGAAGAACTGCGGCAATACGGTCTCGCCCTGGCCAACTACCTTGACGAGATGAAGCAAAAGCAGACGGCCGCAGGGGATAGCAGGGAGCGGGTACTTTCTTACAAATTCGTCCCTGGAACCAACGGCTATATGACGGTCGTTTCCGAGAATGTTGAGCCGGAATCGCTCGATTTCACAGGCATGCCGCGCTTCGATTTAAGCGAGCCGACACTTGCAGCGGCTATAGACGAAGCCTTGATCGACTATGCCGTTCTGGCTTTTT
>DATKUA010000099.1:0-40816 GCA_035530855.1 Acidobacteriota bacterium
CCGCAGGAATGATGGCTTGGGGACACGCGTCGACCTCGACAGAGGACAATCCACCCTAGCGTAAACCATGGAGGATTTGCGCAACGGCGTCTGTCGCGGCGGAAACGAATGGTTTATCATATCCGGGAGAGCATCAAAGAAAATCAACGCCTGAATATTCAATTGTCTAAATCCGGTAGCAGCCCGTTCTCGGACTTTGCCCGCTGCGAATGCGCGCCGTAACGGGATCGCCCGGTATGGCCTTTAATCGATGGGGGGAAGAATGAAACGCCGCGAATTCCTTAAGTACTCGCTTGTGGCCGGGGGAGCCGCCGGCCTCGGCTCCATTGCAAATCCGGCCGCCGCCGCGGAACAAGCATCTGAGGATGTCCTGGCAGCCGACTTGCCCCGCCCGGGGCCGAAGCCGGTGGCGAGCGGAGAGCATGCAGTTTGCAGCAGTTCGCATCCGCTGGTGACGGAGACTATGTTGCAGGTGATGCGCGACGGCGGCAACGCAGTCGACGCCGGCGTGGCTGGCAGCATGATCCAGGCTGTCGTGGAGCCGCACATGACCAACCACAGCGGCTCAGTCTCGTTCCTCTACTGGGAGAAGAAGACCGGTAAGGCATACCAATGCAACAGTTGCGGCATGCTGGTGCCGGGGATGTCGCCTTTCCGGCCGATGCCCGGCGGCAACGGCCGCAGCGGACCATGCGCGGTGATTCCCGGATTCATGCCGGGGATGAAGGCAATCCATGAGCGCTTCGGCTCCAAGCCGTGGGACTACCTCTGCGGGCCGGCGATCGAGGCGGCCGAGGAAGGGCACGTGGTCCACTCGTTCGAGTTCGGCTACCTCGAGGAAGAGATCGCGTTCCACACTTACTTCCCGTCGGGGCGCGAGTTGTTCACGCCGGATGGCTTCACTCCGGCGGTTGGGGAGCGCTGGCGCAATCCGGCGTTGGCCGAATCGCTGCGCAACTGCGCGAAGGAAGGCCCGGATTATTTCATCGGCGGCGGCTGGGCGAAGCGGTTCGTCGAAGCTGCAAACAGCCTTGGCTGGGACATCAAGCTGGAGCAGATGAAGGCATTCCCCGCCCGCTGGCAGGAGCCGTTGCGCTATCCGCACCGCGAGCATGAAATGCTGCAATTGAGCCCTCCGGAAGCGATGGGTGTGATCTCAGCGCTGTTCCTAGGCATCCTGCGCAACCTCGACGTCCGCTCCCTCGGCCACTACACGACATCGGCGGAGTCGCTCTACCTGGTGGCGCATACACTGCGGAGGGTGTTCAAGGAAACCGATTATCTGCACGATCCCGAGATCTTCGGCGTGCCGGTGGAGGAGTGGCTCTCGCCGGATTATCACGCTTACCTGGCGCGCGTGCTGAAGAAGAGCATGCCGAAAATCGACCTGACCAAGCATGTTGAGCTGACGAGCGGCAAGCCGGCGATGGCCGCTGCGGGGCTGCCGACGGCCGAGCCTGATGAAAATCCCCCGTCGCGCGGTAGCTGTGAGCTGAGCATCGCCGATCCGCAGGGCAACTGGGTTGAGATGATGCACACGCTGCAGGGGGGAGGCATTCCGGGCATGGTGGTCGGCGGCGTGCCGATGTACGGCAGCAGCGCTTCGACCACCGACATGACCTCGGCGATCTCCGGCTGGCTGGTCGGCGGCGGCAGGCTGAAGGACTGCACCGGCCACACGATGGTGCTGCGCGGCGGTGAGCCGTGGATGGCGCTCGGCACTCCCGGCTTCCCGCACATCCTGACGCTGCAGGTGCTGGCCAACGTGCTCGAGTTTGGCATGGACCCATACGAAGCCTCCATGGCACCCCGGATGTACCCACTGCGCGACGACTACACGCTGGAGATCGAGACACGCATCCCGCAGGAGACGGTCATCGGGCTGGCGAAGCTGGGCATCAAGGTGCCGGGCGGGCGGCTCTTCAACTGGCACATGGGCTCGTTCCAGATTTGCTGGCGCGACAAGCAGACGGGCAGCCTGCGAGCGAGTGCCGATGCCCGAAGGGCGGGCAAAGCAGGAGGATTCTGAGCGCGAGCGTCAGACCTCGGCGCCCGCGACGGCGAGGCAGTAGTTATCGGGGTGCAAGTGCTTGGACAGCGCTGCGTTGACGTCGCCGAGGGTTAACTCCCGCAGGATCGATTCGTAGCGCAGGTAGTGGTCGTCGCCGAGATCGAAAATCTCCTGGCTCAGAAGTGTCGAAGCCATGCCTGCGTTTGTCTCCACCTGCCGCGCGACACCGCCGCTGAGGTAGAGGACGGCGTCCTCCATCTCCTCCGCGGTAATCCCCTCGCCGCGCGCGCTGCGCATCTCCTCGAGCGCGATCTCGACGGCACGGTCTACATTCTGCGGAGCGACTCCAGCGCGAAACACGAACGGCCCCGCACCGACGCCCGCATCGAAACCAGTGTAGGCATAGTAGGCCATGCCCTCGCGGTCGCGTACCCGCTGGCCGATGCGCCCGCCGAGGCTGAGGCGGCCGAGCACGGTGTTGCCGATCTGCAGGGCGTGGTAATCGGGATCGAGCCGCTTGATGCCTTGATAGCCTAACGCCACATCGTTCTGCGTCTTCTCCGGCATGACGACGAACCTGCGCTGCGGCTCCACGGGCAATTCAACCGATTTCGGAGGCTCGAGCACAAACTCACCACCGCCCTGCCACCGGCCGAGGCTTTCGCCGGCGAGGATTTCCACCTCCGCGGGCTCGACATCGCCGACGACAACCGCGATCGCCGCGCCGGGCTCGAGGCTTTTCTCATAGAAGCTGAGGACATCGTCGAGCAGGATCTTCTCAATCGATTTGAGCGTCCCTTGAGAATGAAGTCCGTAAGGATGGCGCGGTCCGTAGATCATCCCGGCCAGCGTCTCGCCAGCAACTGAGGCGGGATCGTCGAGGCGGCGCCTGATGGCGGTAGCGATACGGGCACGCATCTTCTCGAATTCCTCAGCCGGCGGCTGCGGCTCGGCGATGATCTCGCGGATCAGCTTGAGCGCAGGCCTAAGGTTCTCGGCGAGCACGCGCGCGCCGAGGCCGAGGGTGTGGCGCCCCGATGAGAAACCAAGTTCCAGGCCGAGATCATCGATCCTCTCGGCGATCCAGGCAGCGTTGTGCCTGGCGGTTCCCTTGGTTAGCAGCGCTCTGGCAAAATTGGCGAGGCCGACCTTGCCGCGAGGGTCGTCAACCGCGCCCGCGGCAAAAGAAAGCTGCAAGCTTACGGTCGGATTCGCGGTGTTACGGCGAGCGAGGAGCCTCATGCCGTTGCGGAGTGTGATGTGGTGGACTTCGGCGCTCATTTCTTCACCTCCGCGGCCTGCGGCCAGAAGCGGCCGGCGGTTCGATTGTCGGCGCCGAGATACTTCAACGCCGCCGCGCGGGCGTCGCCGAGGGTGATCTCCGTGATCCTATCGAGGACGCTCTCGTAGCGCGCGACGTCGGATATCGTCGCAAAGAAGCCGAGCTGGTGGGCCATGCTGGTGATGCCCTCCTGTTCGTAAACCAGACGCGAGCGCAGCTGAGTGCGAGCCTTCTCGACTTCGGCCTTGGGAACAGGGCGGTGGATGAGATCCTCGATCGTCTGGTAGACGGCGTTTTCAACTGCCGGGAAGTCTTCGTCGTTCTTCAACACAGCGGTGACGGTGTAGAGGTAGGGGTGTTCCGAAGGAAGCAGATACGCGCCCGCAGAGGCGGAGAGTCCGGTGTCGATGAGTTCGCGGTAGAGGCGCGAACTGCGGCCGGCACCGGTGCTGAAGCCGCCGAAAATGTTGAGGCCGCTCGGCCCGGCGAAGAGCGAATCGAAGAGCAGCAGCGGGAAAAAGTCCTCGTCGTTGAAGCTGGGGGCGTGGTAACAGATCTGAAGCAACGGCGTAGCCCCGACTCTGCGGACCTCGACTCGGCGCTCGCCGCGCTGGGGCGGCTCGGCGGTGGTGACTGGGCGGCGCCCGTCGGGCCAGCGCTCGATCGCTCCGTAGTGTTTCTCTACCCGGGCGCGGGTGTCGTCGACATCGAAGTCGCCGACAACGACTACAACTGCGTTGTCGGGGCTGTAAAAACTGCGGTAGTGATTGTAAAGGTCGTCGCGGCTCATCGCCTCGAGGTCGCCCTGCCAGCCGATCACCGGCCAGGAGTAGGGGTGGGCGCGGAAGGCGGCGGCCACCGTCTCTCGGTCCAGCAGCTCGGAGGGGTCGTTCTCGTTGCCGCGCAGCTCGCTGATGATCACCGTGCGTTCGGAAGCAACCTCGTCAGGCTCGAAAAGGCTGTTGTGCATCCGCTCAGCCTCCAGCCTCAGCGCGACATCAAGTCCCTCCTTGCGCAGGGTCTCCATGTAGGTGGTCTGGTCGATGAAGGTGTAGCCGTTCCAGAAGCCGCCCTGGCGCTCGATCAGGCCCTTGATCTGCCGGCGCGGTATGTTTACTGTGCCCTTGAAGTTCATATGCTCGACCCAGTGGCTGGCGCCGGTGATACCGGGTCCCTCGTTCTTGCTGCCGACGTGGTACCAGGCCCACACCGAGACCAACGGCGCGAAGCGTACCGGGCGTAGCAGCACTCGCAGGCCGTTGCCGAGTTTGTAATCGATCAGTCCGTCGCTTAAAGCCATCTGCGATTCTCTCCTGTTTAACGACGGTGGATATTGTCGCCCAACCGTTTTGGCGGGCAGGTCATGATAAAGGGGGTGCTCCGTCGCTGCAATTCATACGGAGCTCGGACCTGTTGCTATTCCTTTTCTGCGAAAACACGGCTGCCCTGGCGGGTGCCGCGGCGTTGCAGTTCAGCCTCGATATCATCGAGGAGGGACTGCTTACGGCTGCACCAGTCGGGAGCGATGAGAAGATCGGGGGGCGCCTCGGCTGTGAGGCGGTGGATGGTGGTCTCAGGCGGCAGGATTTCGAGGGCGTCGGCGACAATGGAGATGTATTCTTCGCGTGGAAGCAGCTCGAATCCGCCAAGTTCATAGCTGTCGGCGAGTTCGGTGCCGTGCAGTATCTGTAGCGGGTGGATCTTAATACCGTCGGGGCGAAGTCCCGCGACGAGCCGCACCGTTTCCATGATTTCCTCACGACCCTCTCCGGGCAGGCCGAAGATCAAGTGGACGACGATCCGCAGTGGATGGCCTCGTGCGCGCCGGTAGGCGTCGAGGAAGGCCGAGACGCCGTGGCCTCTGTTTAACGCATCGAGAGTTGCGTCATGAGCACTCTGCAGGCCCAGCTCGAGCCAAACCTTGTAGTCGGACGAGTAACCCGAAAGAAGGTCGAGAACGCTGTTCCCGGCGCAGTCGGGGCGCGTGCCGACCGCCAACCCGACGATGTGGCGGAAACCGCGGATCGAGTCGAAGACAAGGCGCAGTTCCTCCGTAGGCGCAAAGGTGTTGGTGCCGGGCTGGAAATAGGCGATGAACCGATCCGCTTTGCGTCGGGCGCGCAGGCGCTCGATTCCGAGCGCGATCTGCGCGGGCACGTAGCTGAATTGAGGGCCCTTGAAATGGGCCTCGCGAACACAATAAGTGCAGCCCTTGCGGCTGATCGTGCCGTCGCGGTTGGGGCAGGTCATCCCCGCATCGATAGAGATCTTCCACACTTTGCGCTCAAAGCGCTCCTTAAGGTAGATCCCGAAGGGATGATACCGTCTGCCGCCCCACTCTGCGTGGCCGTTGCATTCCATTTAGATCAACTGCTGGCAGTCCGGGACTGCGTATCTATATTTGGTGATCTTCAGTTTTAAGTATACTCTTTTTACGAGGGATTGCGAGTAAAAGCAGTTCCATCTATCGCATTTTTTTACACCCCTTACCCGGCTGTCCCCGAAGTGCGAAACCGGACGTCGAAAGCAACGGCCATGTGCGCCCAAAAAAGTCAGGTGTTCTGCGCTCCCAGTAGATCCGCCGGGTTGTAGCGGAGGATCAGTACGCCAGGTTTCCCTTTTTGCGCGCCACACCAGGAACAGCCCCAACGCCGACAATAATGCTCCCTGAAGGCTCTTAAAGAATTTTCCGACCGTTGACGCCGGCGGCATCGTATAATTAAGATGGAGGCAAGGTCTGTGCTATGCGAAAAATCCTGTTTGTAGTGTGCCTTTTCCTCGCTCTCGCGGGGTTGGTGAGCAGCCAGGGTCGGAGCGTTTACGTCATCGATTTCAATGACGTCGTGCACGGCGTAAGCGCCGACTTTGTGATCGAGGGGATCGAAAAGGCAAACGCGGCCAATGCCGAGCTGATCATCATCAAGATGCAAACCCCCGGCGGGATGGTTAATTCGATGGAGCGGATGATCCAGGCAATCCTGGCTTCGGAGCGCCCGGTGGTCGGCTTCGTCACTCCCAGCGGCGCCAAGGCTGCCAGTGCCGGCTTCTATCTGCTGATGGCCTGCGACGTGGCGGTGATGGCTCCAGGCACGCGCACCGGCGCGGCGACGCCCGTGATGCTGACCGGCGGGGGCGACGACGAGAACTACAAGACGCTGATGGAGAAGGTCAAGGGCGACAGTCGCGCCTTTCTGCGCTCGCTGGTCAGCGGCCACCGCCGTGATCCCGATGTGCCGCTCGAGGAGACGATACAGCGCGCCGTGGACGCGATCGACAAGAGCGAGGCCTACACCGAGCAGGAGTGCGTCAACTACGGGCTGATCGACTTCACCGCGCAATCCTTGGATGACCTTCTCGCGAAGCTTGACGGCCAACGGATACGCCGCTTTTCGCTCGAGGGCTCAGAGCCGCGATTCACCGCGGTTTCGACCATCGGCGCGGAGATCGTCAACATCGAAATGGATATGCGGCAGCAGTTCCTCAGCTACCTTTCCAATCCGATGCTGGCGCTGCTGCTGGGAACGGTCGGCGTTATCGGCCTCTACATCGAGTTCACAAATCCGGGGCTGATCCTGCCCGGTGCGGTGGGGGCGATCTGCCTCGTGCTGGCCTCGATCTCGTTTCAGATCCTTCCGGTCAACTGGGCGGGGCTGCTGCTGATAGGCATCGCCGTCTTCCTCTTCGTGCTGGAATTCAAAATCGCTTCTTACGGGCTGCTGACCATCGGCGGGATCGTCTGCCTGATCATCGGCGGGCTGATGCTGTTCGAAGGGCCGATTCCCGAACTTAGACTGAACATCTGGCAGGTGGCGCCGTTCGCCATTGCCTTCGCTGCGATCAGCCTCTTCCTGCTGCAATTGATCGTGAAAGCCCACATGGGTAAAGTTGCCACTGGCACGCAAGGTCTTGCGGGAGAGCAGGGAGTGTTCAAGGGCGGCAAGGTGTTCGTCCACGGGGAAATCTGGGGAGTGGCTAACGAAGAAGGCCTCAGCGAAGGCGACAGGGTGGAAGTGGAGAGTGTCGCGGGGCTGAGCCTGAGGGTAAAGAAGGTCTGAAGACATGTATCTAACGCTGGATACGATTTTGATCGGGCTGCCGATCGCGGTGGTGGTGATTGCTATTGCCGTGTTCCTCACCTGGCTGACGATCAGGGCCCACCATCGCAAGGTGGAGACCGGCAGCGAGGGGTTCGTCGGCGAGAAGGGTGTTTGCACAGGCGATGGCAAGGTGTTCGTCCACGGGGAGATATGGCAGGTCGATGGCGGCAGCGACCTCGTGGAGGGTGACAAAGTCATAGTGGAGGAGGTCGACGGAATGATCCTCCGCGTGCGAAAGATATAACGCGAACCGGGGTGTCGGAGAACCCGGGTCGGCAGGCAAGGAGGTAGCGAAATGGTATTTCTGTGGGGAGTTCTGATAGCGCTCGCCATAATTATTCTCTACATACTGAGCTCACTGCGGGTGCTCAATGAGTACGAGCGCGGCGTGATCTTCCGCCTCGGCCGCTTGATCGGCGAGAAGGGGCCGGGCTTGATCCTGGTGTTTACCGGCATCGACACGATGGTGCGCGTCAGCCTAAGGACGATCGCACACGACGTGCCGCCGCAGGACATCATCACCAGAGACAATGTTTCGGTGAAGGTCAATGCGGTCATCTACTACCGCGTGATGAGCCCCACCAAGGCGATTATTGAGGTGGAGAATTACATGTTCGCCACCAGCCAGCTGGCGCAGACGACTCTGCGTAGCGTGCTCGGCGAGGTCGAGCTTGACGAACTGCTGAGCCACCGCGATCGGCTCAACGCCAAGCTGCAGGAGATACTCGACGCCTCGACCGACCCGTGGGGTATCAAGATCTCGATGGTCGAGATCAAGCACGTCGACCTGCCGGTCGAGATGCAGCGCGTGATGGCCCGCCAGGCGGAAGCCGAGCGCGAGAAGCGCGCCAAGATCATCCACGCCGAGGGCGAGTTGATGGCGAGCTACAAGCTGAAAGAGGCGGCGACGATCATCGCCCAGGAGCCGATTACCATCCAGCTGCGCTACCTGCAGACGCTGGTCGAGATCAGCACCGAGAAAACCAACACGGTCATCTTCCCTGTACCGATCGACATCCTGAAGCACTTCTTCGGCAAGAAAGAGGATTAGGCGCCTTAGATTTGCTCAGGTAATTCCGGATAACAAACAAGACGGCGGGTTCTTGCCCGCCGTTTTTTTTGTCGTTGACGACATGCCTTTCACCGACAGGAAATTTCTATTTTCTCCGCAGGCGATCCTGAACTTTCTCGCTGCGAAGCTCTCGCAGTGCGTCGCGCGCGATCCATCGGCCGCTCTTCGTGCCGAGCTCAATGATTCCCTCGGCGGTTTCGATCGCAGCCTTGTTGAGCACCAGGCTGCGTTTGCCGATCTGGCGCAGGGCCCAGTTGACGGCTTTCTTGACGAAGTTGCGTCCGTCGCCGGAAAACTCCTTGATCAACGGTAGAAACCGCAGGAACTTCCTGTCTTCCGCCTCTTTATCGGAGGTGGCAAGGCTGGCCATCAGCGAGAAGCCGGAGCGTCTGACAAATTCCTCCTCCCTGCCGGCCCACTCGATCGCTTTATCCCAGGCGAACGGCGTGTAAACGAACAGATAACCGCAGGCGACATCACAGATCCCCCAGCTGTCGAATTGCGCGACCCACTCCTCCATCAACTCCTTGGTGACCCTGGCGGGATCGGCCACCCGGCAGGCCAAGCCGCGGCACTCGCGGTACGGGCCCTTCCACAATCGAAGCGCCAATTCGTGATCTGTGCCGATCTTCGCAACCAGCTCTTTCACAACAGGAGTGCGAACCCCGAGCAGGTTTTCTGTGGGCAAATTGTAGCGCGCCATGCCTTCCCTGTACTCCGGATCGGCGTGGGCCTCGAGGAATTCAACCACTTCGGCGAAATCCATTTGTCTCCCCGTGATAATCCCGGAATCTAGTGAAACGCTTCATAATATGCCGCCAGGTGAATAAGGACCAAACAAAAAGGTGGATAGCCAATTGTGCTATTCTCTGGCGGGCTCCAGGAAACGGCATAAAGGGGGAATAGCGGTGACTTTCGTTAAAATCGCGGCTGCCGGAGCGGCACCGGTCTGATCATGGGCTTGGCCCTCTTTGCCACCGGCGCTATTGCGGGGTTGGCATTCTATGGTCCGCAGATGGCTCCCGAAGGCAAGTTCGAAGCGGAGCAGATGAATCCATGGTACTTCATCTGGACCAAGCTGCTGATCGGCGTCTTTTTCGGAATTGTGTTCACGGCGATCTACGCGAAGCTGCCGATGTCACTCCAGGGAGGGCTCGGCAGGGGCCTGCTATATGGCTTTCTGCTCTGGCTTGTCATCTCGATGTGGAACCTGTCGCATCCCCTGATTTACGGACCACTACACGTTCAGAACCAGATCTTCTGGCTGGTCTGTACGCTCGGCGGTTTTCTGGGATACGGGATAGCGGTCGGCCTTTTCTTCAGGAAGCGTGGCGCGCTGAAACAAGTGAATCCCGAGCCGGTCTAGGTTTTTGCCGGATCGTTATCCGTGCCACCTCATACAATCAAATGCCTATCCAACAGCTCTGCAATATGCAGGACCTCGATTTCGAGTTTGGCGTGGCGGATGCCGGCACGTAGTTGCAGCAGGCAGCCAGGGTTGGAGGTGATGAGGATTTCGGCACCGGTCTGCTTGAGGTTTTCCAGCTTGCGTTCCAACAGTGACATCGACATTTGATAGTTGGTCAGGTTGTATACGCCGGCCGAGCCGCAGCACCAGTCGCACTCCGGCAACTCGACAAACTCGACGCCGGGGATGCGGCGGATCAGTTGCCGCGGCTGATCCTTGATCTGCTGGCCGTGAATCAGGTGGCAGGGGTCGTCCCAGGTGACGCGCTTTTCCAGGCGACGCAACGGCAGCAGCGCTCCGTCGAGCGAGGCGAGGAGCTCGGAGATATCGCGCACGCGGGCAGAGAAGGAGGCCGCGCGCTCAGCGTATTCCGGCTCGCGTTTGAGCATCTCGCCATAGGTTTTAAGGACGGCGCCGCAGCCGGCCGCGTTGCTGACGATCAGCGCTCCTCCGCCGGGATCGGCCTCGACGAAGGCGTCGATGTTCTCGCGCGCCAGCTCATGGCCGATCCCTGTCTCACCCAGGTGGACGTGGAGCGCGCCGCAGCACTGCTGTGCAGCAGGGACGGTCACTTCGAATCCCGCTTTCAGCAAAAGGTCGACTGTTGCTTGGTTGGCGCCCTGAAGCCAGTGGTCGGCAATACAGCCGGTGAAGAAGAGTATATGGCCGCGGACTTCGCCTTCAGGCCGGAGGGTATATGTCTTCTTATTACGAACGGGACGATGGTGGCCCAGGCGGCGCGGCATCAGATCTTCAAGATCGTAAAGGTGCCAGGGTAAGAGCTTGAGAAAACGGGTGAGGCGGACAAGCGCGCGCAGGCCGCTCCAGCGGTAGAAGCGCAGGAAGGCCATCAGGCGGTCGAGCGACTTGGCGCGGCGGAAGAAACGCCGCAGGAATAGCTTCCTGAAAAAGCGACCAGAGCGAGGAATCAGTTCCTTCTCGGATAGGCGCTCCTTGCCCCATTCGATGATGTTGTGGAAGACGACGTTGTTGGGGCAAGCGGTCTCGCAGGCGCGGCACTCGAGGCAGCCGTAGAGGAACCTGTGCAGCTCGGGGCTGATCTCGCCCTCTCCTTCGAAAAGCGCGCGGATGAGGGCGATACGGCCGCGCGGCGAGCTGGCTTCCTCTATCAGCTCGCGGTAAGTGGGACAGGTGTGGAGGCATACGCCGCAGCGCACGCACTGGGTGATTTTCTCATAGAGTACGAGCTCGATCTCGGAGGCGTCGTCGGGCGGGCGCTTGAGCGGCGGCAGTAACATAGTCTGCTTCAGGCCTTTTCTTCGGGGAAGATTTTGCCGGGATTAAGTATGTTGTTGGGATCGAGTGAGCGCTTGAGAGTGCGCATCACCTCAAGCGTGGGGCTGTCGTACTGCAGTCCAAGGAAATCCTGCTTCATCACGCCGATGCCGTGCTCGCCGCTGACCGCGCCCTCCAACCTTATGACCTCCTCCATCAGTTCACGTACGCCCTGCTCGACGCGGCTGCGCTCGTCGGCATCGAAGCGGTCGTACATGAAGTTGACGTGGATGTTGCCGTCACCGCTGTGGCCGAAGTTGACGATCAGCAGTCTGCGGCGTTCGGCGATTGCTGCGGCGGCGCGCATCAGGTCGGGAATGCGCGAGCGCGGGACGACGACGTCCTCATTGAGCTTGGTGTTGGCAAGCTTGCCGACGGAGGGCGAGAGGTTCTTGCGCAGTCGCCAGATATCCTCCTCCTCCTCCGGACCGAAGGAGACGGAAATCCCGGAGCAGCCGAGCGAGCGGGCTATCTCGGCGACCTCGCGCGCCTCGTCATCCACCGCTGCCGGGTGGCCGTCGACCTTGACCAGCAACATCGCCTTGTGGGCGGGATCGATCTCGGCGCCAAGAAAATCACGTACCGCGCCGAGGCTGGCTTCATCGACGAACTCGAGCGTGGCGGGTACGACGCGGGCGGCAATGATGGCGGCGACGCAGCGGGCGGCCGAATCGTTGTTGGGAAAGAAAAGGCGCGTGGTACGCTCCATCTTCGGCTTGGGAACAAGGCGAAGTATCGCTTTGGTAACGACACCGAGCGTGCCCTCGCTGCCGATAAATAACCTGAGCAGGTTGTAGCCGGCGACGTTCTTGATCGTGCGGCCGCCGGCGTTGATCACCGCGCCGGTCGGCGTGACAACCTCGAGACCGAGGATGAAGTTCTCGGTGACACCGTACTTGAATGCGCGCGGCCCGCCGGCGTTCTCAGCGATGTTGCCGCCGATGGTGCAGTAGTCGGAGGAAGCAGGATCGGGCGGGTAGAAGAGGTCGTGCTTCTCGACTTCGGCATGGAGATGCCCGGTTACGACACCCGGTTCGACGTCGGCGGTAAGGTTCTCGGTGTCGATCGCCAGGATGCGGTTCATGCGCGCGAAGTTGAGCACCAGGCCGCCTCGCACCGGCAACGCCCCACCGCTGAACCCAACCCCTGCACCGCGCGGGACCACCGGGAAGAGCTCGCGGTTGGCTAGCTTAAGAGCGGCGGCCACCTGGTCGCGGTCGCGCACGTAGGCGACAAGATCGGGGCGGAAGACGAGGTTGGCCGCGTCGTAACCGTGGACGGTCATTTCCTCGGGCGAGGAAACGAGGTCGTCTCCGAAAATGCCTTCTAATTCTTTGCGCGCGTTCTCAGAGATCACTTTACTTTTCGATTCCATGACATCACCCGGGCCGTTCGGTCCGCGAAAACAGTATAGAGCAGTGTTCACCTCTGGCAAGGACCCAATTGAGGCGTGAACCCTGCCAACCAATTCATATTAGGGAGGATAGACCAAGTAAAATAACCCGTTAACTGTGCGTTTTATGAACAATCGGCGACACAACTTCGTATGCCAAGAAGTGTGACCTCATTGTGATTCGCGGCGGGGGAGATGGGTTTGTTCCGAACCGGCACGCACGCTTTACAGTAACAACGACCGCGAGTAATCCACCTGCCGGTCTGCCTGAGTTTCTTCAACCGCTGAAAACAGGAGGGGTTACCAGAAGCTAAACCGTTTATAGCTGGAGGAAATCATGAAGAAGACCACATTTGTTGTCGCACTCATGCTAATCATCTCCACCCCGCTGATTGCTCAGGAAGCCAAGATAGACGACGCCGAAAAGACTGCGATCGAGCAGGCGGCGCTGGACTACGTGCAGGGCTATTTCGAAGGCAACGGCGAACGGATGGCGCGCGGCCTCAACCCTCAACTTCAAAAGATGTTTATCCGGAAACTCCCCAACGGGCGCGACATCATCGCCCTGACGAGCCGTTCTTCGTTGATTGAAGCCGCGAACGCGGGAATGGGCAAGGACCTTGAGAAGGCCAAGGCCGTCAAGGCCGAAATCCTCTGCGTCTACAAGAACATCGCGAGCGTGAAAATCATCTCGGCCGACTTCGTCGATCTGGCGCAGATCGCGAAGATCAACGACCAGTGGCAGGTGGTCAACGTCCTCTGGGCACCGAACACCAAATAAGAGAATCTACCGAAGCGGCTGACGGTCGGCGTGATAAGCCGGGGGGGGTACATGATGCCTCCCCCTTTACCTTTGCCCAATTGTGGCGATAATAGGTTCAGGAGATTTCCAAACCGGAAGTAAATTAAATAGTACGGGCATTCTCGAAGTCCGGGTGATTTCTGGAGGCAGCAATGAAAGACCGGCCGGACACAGGGATTGTGGTTCTGCACTGCGGGCGATTTCCCAGAGACAAGGTAACAGCCGAACTGGATAGGGAGCCGTTCGATCCCGGCCCAGGGATTGCGGCGCAAATCGCGGCGGAATGGTCCACTCGGCTGAGGCAAGCGCAAGATATGGGTGCAGAGCTTTTCGACGGGCCGCTCGTGCGCCTGGTTTCCTGGAGCGTGGTGGAAGGCGAGTTGAGGCTTGGGCTGCAGCCGACAGGCTATAAGGATTTTGTCGGAACCAACCTGCGCGACCCGTCGCTTCCCCCGGCCAAGCGGGCCGATCCGCTGGGCAACAGCGCGCTGGTCTTTACCTCCGACGACCGGATAATGCTGGGCCGTCGCAGCGGAAAAGTGTTCGGCCACCCCGGCCGTGTTCACTGCATCGGCGGACATATCGAACCCGACCGTCACCTTACCGGTAGGCGGCTCGACACCTTCGCGGCAATCTCCGACGAAGTTATCGAGGAACTGAATGTCGAGGCCAAGGATATCGCGGAGATTACATGCCTCGGCCTGGTGCGTGACGCCGCGACGCATCAGCCGGAGCAGATGTTCGCCGTCCGCGTCAACCTGACATCAAGGGAACTGCACCCGAGGGGCCCCGAGCACGAGACGCTGGCTGCTGTGGTAAACTCCGCCAAAGAAATCGAAAAGTTCCTGGCGGACTGCGGGGAAATGATGGTGCCGGCGGCGAGTGCATGCCTTGCAGCATACCTGGGTAAGAAATAGCGGGGACCCCGATACCCCCGCCTTTGCGGGATATCAATCCAGCGGATTGTATATGGCGTCGCGGCGGCAGGGCATGAAGCCGGCGTCGGCGATGTGGCGCCTGATCTCTTCTTCGCTGATGCGATAGGTCACGCCGGCGGCGGCCACCACGTTTTCCTCAATCATCGTAGAGCCGAAGTCGTTGGCGCCAAAGCTCAACGCAACTTGCGCGACTTTGGCTCCCTGTGTGACCCAGGAGGCCTGGATATTCGGCACGTTGTCGAGCACCAGGCGCGCTGCAGCCAGAGTTCGCAGATAGTCAATCGCTCCCTGGTTACCGGCCGGGGGAACTTCGCTCGACAAATCAGTGTTGGCAGACTGGAATGTCCATGGGATGAAGGCGGTAAAGCCGCCTGTTTCATCCTGCAAAGCGCGGATGCGCAGCAGGTGTTCGGCGCGGTCCTCGAGGGTCTCGAGCGAGCCGAACATCATCGTGGCGGACGAACGCAGGGCCTGGCGGTGCGCCTCGCGCATCACGCCGATCCACTCCTCCGAGGAGCACTTGTGCGGGCTGAGGCGGCCGCGCACGCCGTCGGTAAGGATCTCGGCCCCGCCGCCGGGAATACTTCCCAGGCCGGCGGCTTTGAGCCTTGCGATCACGTTCGGGATGCTCAAACCGGAGCGCCGGGCAATATGCACTATCTCGGGCGGCGAAAGGGCGTGCAGGTGTATCGAGTGCTTTTCCACGATGTAGCGAAACAAGTCCTCGAAGTAATCGACGGTCAGGCCGGGGTGAAGACCGCCCTGCAGGAGTATCGACACCGCACCGAGGCGCTTGGCCTCGTCGACCTTGGCACCGATCTGCTCCGTGGTGAGCAGGTAGGCGCCGTCATCGGCTTCGGAACAATAGAAAGCGCAGAAGCGGCAGCCGGAGACACAAATGTTGGTGTAGTTGATATTGCGGTCGATTACGTAGGTGACTTCCCGGCCGGGGTGAATGCTCCGGCGTACAGAATCAGCGAGGGCTCCAAGCCACATGACGTCGTCGCAGCCGAGCAGGTAGACCGCTTCTTCGCAGCCCAGGCGGGCGCCCGTCACGCTGCTTCCCCGAACGAGCGACTCGATTTTATCCTTCATAGAATCGCAAGCGCGGCACACCGTCGATCAAGCCCTGCTCCCAGGCCTTGATGTAGAAAAGCTTGAGTCCGGTCAGCTCAGCCTCGCCGAAAGAGTAGCGCATATGCTCGCTGAGATAGCGCTCGTTGAGCTCGGCGGGATCGTCGATGCCGGAGCCCTTGAGGGCGGGATGGTTCGATGCGATCTTGTTGATATTCAACAAACCTTCCTGCAGCGAGCGGAGGAGCACGTTTACATCGTCGGAATCGAGGATTCCTGCGTGCCCCGCCCAGAAGGCATAGACAAACGGTTGGCCGGTGAGGTCGCACCAGGCGGCACCGAGATCGTATTTCTCCTCGCTCTTGACGCGGCTGTAGAGCGCGTCGTCCCCAATCATCAGGGCGGCATCACATGTCTTGAGCATCTTCCCGGGTTCGGGCTCCATGGGCTTGAGCTCGGGTTTGATGCCGTAATACTCAGCGCAGAGAATCTGCAGCAAGGCTACCGAAGTGCGGGAACGGGCGTCGACGGCGATGGTTTTGACTTTATCAACAGGCTTGCCGGTGTAGAGCTGCACTGACAAGACATCGCCGCGCGAAGCTATGGCGATGCCGGGCACGATCCAGAGGTCGGCGTGGCGCGCATATTCAATCGATGGGATGATGGCCAGGTCGAGCGATGGCTCATCCGCCGCGAGCAATTCGGCGTTTCTCGACGGCGTGTGGGGCTCCAATGCGAAACGGCCTGCGGCGAGGCCGCGCTCAAGACCGTAAGTGATGGGTTTGGCATTAAGAAACGGTATCGTTCCTAACTTGAGTATATCCATGTTGCTCAATCCTTCGGCCGCTTGTCCACAGCTTTTCCACATTTTGTGGAAAACCTGCTCACGGCACAACATCAGGTGTACTATACATTACACAATCCTACACCATCCACCCTCGGCCTCCCGGGCAATCCCTGCCGCTTCCCCTCTCCTTGGCTCCGCGCTGCATTTTCAATACTCTCTAATGACATTATAAACCGTGTCGCGTTCCACCGGCTGGCAGCCTGCACCCCTGATCAGAGCCAGCAGCTCTTCGACGCTGAGGCACTCGCTGGTCCGGGCACCCGCCATGTGGGTTATTTTCTCTTCGACGACAGTGCCGTCGATATCGTCGGCGCCGAAGCGTAATGTCAACTGTGCGATTTTGGTCCCGACCATGATCCAGAAGCTCTTGATGTGCGGGATGTTGTCGAGCAGCAGACGCCCGACGGCAATGGTCTTGAGGTCATCGAAACCGGTGGTCGGCGGCAAGCCCTGGAGCTCGGTGTTCTCGCTGTGGAAAGCGAGCGGGATAAAGGTGAGGAAGCCGCCAGTCTCATCCTGTGCCTCGCGCAGAGCGATCATGTGGTCGACACGCTCGGCGATCGTCTCCATGTGGCCATAGAGCATCGTGGAGTTGGAGCGGATGCCGAGGCCGTGAGCAGTCTTGGCAACCTCCAACCAGCCCTCGGGGCCGAGCTTCGTCGGGCAGAGATCCTTGCGGATGCGACCGCTGAAAACCTCTGCTCCGCCGCCCGGTATGCTGCCCAGTCCGGCGTCGTGTAGTTCGACCAGCACCTCCTCGACGCTCTTGCCGAACTTGTCGGCAAAGTGTGCAATCTCGACGCAGGTGAAGGCCTGGATATGGACATCAGGGCGCAACTCACGCACCGCGGCAAACATGTCGAGGTAGTACTGCCAGGGAAGGTCGGGATCGAGCCCGCCGACGATATGGATCTCGCTGACCGGCTCGTCCAGCCTCTCTGTGATTTTGCGGCGGATGGTATCGATGTCCATCCGGTACGCGTCTTCCTGCCCCTCCTTGCGGCTGAAGGCGCAGAAGCGGCAGGAGTTGACGCAGATGTTCGAATAGTTGAGATGCTGGTTGCGGATGAAGAAAGCCTTGCGGCCGTGCGTCCGTTCCCGCACGCGGTCGGCAAGGGCGCCCAGGGCGAGAAGATTGGGATTGTTGAACAGGGATATGCCGTCGGCGCGGCTGAGCCTTTCGCCACGATCGATCTTTTCCGCGATGGCGCCAAGGCCCGCCCCTGAAATAAGTGAATCGAGGATCCCTTGTGTCAGCTTCTCCATACAGGCAAACCGTCTTCCGTCATTCGATTGCAGTATACCCCGACAGCAGACCAAGTCCAGTGTCATGGAGACAACTGCAGGCTGACCGATTAAGGGGCTCGCGGGATGCGCCAGTGACAAACCTTTTAACAAAAAAAAGCATCACCAGCCGGCAGCGAAGCAATTTCCGGCTTGAGGCAAGCTTAAAGATTCAGACCGAGCGACTCCCAGACCTCGTCGACACGACGTTTGACGTTCTCACTCATCTTGAGTTCATCAGGCCAGCGGCGTGCGAAACCCTCCTCGGGTAGTTTACGGGTGGCATCAACGCCCACTCGCGAGCCGAAGCCGAAGGCGCGTGAGGCATGATCGAGGATGTCGACCGGGCCGAGGTTGAACTCGATGTCGCGCTCCGGATCGATGTGGGCCAGCGTTTTCCAGAGGGCCTCGCGCGGATTGTGGACGTCGCAGTCTGCGTCGACAACGACGATCACTTTGGTGACCATCATCTGGCCGAGTCCCCAGAGGGCATGCATCACCTTGCGCGCGTGGCCAGGGTAGCGCTTGTCGATGGCGACGATGGCCAGGTTGTGGAAGCCTCCCTCAACCGGCAACTCGATATCGACAATCTCCGGTACTACCATTTTCAGTAGGGGCAAAAAGATACGCTCGGTGGCCTTACCGAGCCAGGCGTCCTCCATCGGCGGCGGGCCGACGATTGTTGCGGGGTATATGGCGTCGGTCTTGTGGGTGAGCGCCGTCACGTGGAAAACGGGGAACTCCTCTTCAAGGCTGTAGAAGCCGGTGTGATCGCCGAAGGGGCCCTCGGTGCGGCGTTCGAACGGCTCGACGTAGCCCTCGAGCACGAACTGGCTTTCGGCGGGAACCTCCAGATTGATGCTCACGCACTTGACCAGCTCAACCGATTTGCGGCGCAGGAAGCCGCTGAAGATCAACTCATCAAGGCCGTCGGGCAGGGGCGCGGTGGCGGCGTAGATCGTTGCAGGATCGGCGCCGATGCTGACCGCAATCTCGAGTCGTTCGCCGCGCCGTTCCGCTTCGATGTAATGGGCGGCTCCACCCTTGGGGGGATGCCAGTGCATGCCGGTGGTGCGCTTGTCGAAAATCTGCATGCGGTACATGCCGATGTTGCGCTTGCCGCTTTCGGGGCTGCGGGTGAAAACCAACGGCAGGGTGACGAAGCGGCCGCCGTCGTCGGGCCAGCACTTGAGAATCGGCAGGGCGCCGAGATCGATATCGTCGCCTCGCAGAACCACTTCCTGGCAATGTGCGCGCTTGACGGTCTTCGGGCCGAGTTCGAGAAGTTCCTTGAGTTTCGGTAGCATCGCCAACTTCTCGATGAAACCGGAGGGCACTTTTGGGTTGATCAGATCGGTGATCCTTTCGCCGATCTCTTCGAGCCGCTCGACGCCGAGCGCCAGAGCCATGCGCTCCTGCGAAGCGAAAAGATTAATAGCGACGGGAAAACGGCTACCCGTAGGATTCTCGAAGAGCAACGCCGGGCCACCGGACTTGACGGCGCGGTCGGCCACCTCGGTGATCTCCAGAACGGGATCGATTTCAGCAGAAATCCGCTTCAGTTCGCCCCGCCTTTCCAATTCGGCGATGAAATCCTCAAGCCTGTCGAAAGCGCTCATAGACCATTCTCCGCAAGGATGAGGAAACATAACTACATGAGAGACGGCCGCAAGACAAGCGACATGTCGCTGGAGACATGTATAATGGGTCAAACAAGGGGGAACAAGAATGAAAATCAGATTAAATCGCCGCGAAATGATGAAGTCTGTCGCCGGCCTCTCGGTTGCGGGTGGCATGGCGGGTATGTTCACTGGGTGCCAGCCGGCCTCGCCTGCACCGGTGCAGATGAAGGAGGAGATCAACGTCGGTGTGTCGCCGCCGGGACCGAAATCGCTCGAGTTGCTGGAGCGGATGAAGAAGGTGATCGGGCGGACCAACTATGTCGGGCTGTACGGAGTGGCAATAGCTGACGGTGCCGGGGCCTACGTCGCCGACCTCGACGGCAATGTCTACCTCGACTGCCTGGCGGCAGCAACGACCAACGTGCTGGGTTACAGCCACGACGAGGTGGCCGAGGCATACTTCGAAGCCGCGAAGCGAATGCAGAATTCATGCTTCCCGTACTCGACCAATGTTTACGCGGTCGAATTGGCAGAGAACCTTGTGCGGATTGCACCCGGCGACTTCCCGAAGAAGGCGTTGCTGGGACTGAGTGGATCGGATTCCTGTGGGGGCTCGATCGAGGCCATGCGCAAGTTCACCGGCAGGACGGCGCTGATCAAGTTCGAGAACGCCTACCACGGCTCGACCGGTCTCTCGCAGCCGGCATCGGGCTTCAGATCGCTCAACGAGGGCATCTACCCGCCGTCTCCCGATTTCATCTCGATGCCTTTCCCGGTAACCGAGGAACGGCGCGATGAGGTGTTGTCGCAGATTGATTCGATTCTAGCGCAAGGAAAAGTCGGCGCGGTCATGGCGGAACCGATCCAGGGCGACGCCGGAATCCTGGTCCCGGCTGAAGGATTCTTCCCGAGGTTACGGGAGATGCTCGATGGGTACGGGGTGCTGCTGATCGTCGACGAGGTACAGAGCGGCATGGGCCGCAGCGGCAAGTGGTGGGCGATCGAACACGAGGGAATCACCCCGGATATCATGGTCGTCGCCAAAGGCCTCTCGGGCGGTTATGCGCCGATTTCCGCGCTGATAGGCCGGCAGGAGATCATCGACGCGCTCGCCCCGGCGCAGCACCTGTTCACCTACACCGGCCACCCGCCCGCATCGGCGGCGGCGACAGCCGTGATCAGGACGATCGAAAAAGAGGGTATCGCCGGGAACGCCGGCAGGATGGGAGACCGTATCCTCGCAGGGCTGAGAGTGGTGCAACAGAATCACCCCGATGTGCTTGTCGAAGCGCGCGGACGCGGTCTTATGTTGGGCTGCGAGATCGACGTCTCAAAAGATGAGCTGGCCGGAAAGATCTTCGCGATGCGCTGCCTGGAAAAGGGCATCTACTTCGGCTACTTTGGCGACAAGCAGCAGGTCTTGCGGATCGAGCCACCGCTGATCATCGACGAAGGGCAGGCCGATCTGATAGTGAGTACCGTCGGCGAAGTCGCGAAGGAGATGCAGTCGGGAACCATTCCACAGGCCACTATCGACAAGGTGAGGAACTACGCCATCGGGCTGTGAAGCGCGGGGCAACACTGCCAACATTGACAGCTTGCCGGTCGATCAGTCGGAAAGGCGCTTCTGTTCGAGCTCATAATACTTGACCCACTTGCCGTCCTTGCGGCCGTAGTAGGAGAAGGTGCGTGCGTCCTCGCCCGTCTTGGTGAGGGTGAAGCGCCCCTCTTTGGGACCCGACCCGATGGTATTCCCTTCGAACACGAGCGTTTTTCCCACAACCTCGCCTTTGGCACTGGAATAGCTGCCGTCATCGGAGAAATACCAAAACGCCAACGTCGCCTCATTGGGATTGCTGCAGACGAGCGATTCTGCTTCGAAAGAAAACTCGGGGAACGTGACTTTCGTCATACAGCGGATAAACTTGCCGCCGAGCGTCCATTCGTATTTGTCCTCCTGCGTGAATTTACCAACTTCACGCAGCTCACCCGTTCCGATCCATGCACCGCCGATCATGTACTTCATCTCATCTAGAGGATTCATCTGAATCTCCACTTCTATTATTCCAATTCATCGGGTCGTATATGATACGTTTAACACATAACGACTGATTCCGGGGGACGGATTGAAGATGAAAATCGCGGCGAATCACCTGCCGGCGTTTATGGTGATAGCCGTTTCACTCCCGGGGATCGGTCCGGCGGAATGCAAAAGCGATGTAATAACCGCCAAAAGAGGTAAGTTCAAACGTATTATTCCAATGGACTTCTCCGGTTTCAACGGCAACGTCGCGCCGCGTAAGCCGTTGAAGCTCACTCACAACTGAGATGAAAACGACGGCCAAAGCGACCGCCGTTACACACTGACATCTTTTCTTGAGAAACCAACCCGATTATCCCCCGCCGACGAGAGTCACTATTTCTACTCTGTCTCCGTCGGCGAGGGTGGTTTCGGCGTATGCCGTGCGGGGGACGATCTCGCGGTTGCGCTCGACAGCCAGGAAGCTGCGTTTGGCCTTCATTAAAGTCAACAGAGCGTCTACGGTTGTCCCTTGCTCGAGCTGTCTCTCTTCGCCGTTGATTGTCACCGTTATCATCTGCTCTATATTACCTCTTTGAAGCGCGCGGTGAAGTGGCGCAGTGTCGGCGCGGCATAGGTCAGTTCAAGTCCGCGGATTTCGGCGGCGCGGGCGGAGAGTTCGATGATCGAGTCGACGACGTACTGAAGGTGGCTGGCGGTGTAGACGCGGCGCGGGACGCAGAGGCGCACGAGTTCCATGTCGGGGTAGTTCACCTCGCCCGTCTCGGGATCCTTCTGGGCGAACATCAGCGAGCCGATCTCGACGCCGCGGATGCCGTAGTCGCGGTAAAGGGCGCATGTGAGGGCGACGCCGGGAAAGTTGGCCTGCGGGATATGAGGCAGGATGGCTCTGGCATCCAGATAGACTGCGTGCCCGCCGGTGGGGCGGATGATCGGCACGCCGGCGGCCGTCAACTGGCGTCCTATCTCCTCGACTTGGCCGATGCGGTAGGCAAGATATTCCTCCCTAAGTCCCTCGAACAGGCCGCGTGCCACCGCTTCGAGGTCGCGCCCGGCGAGGCCGCCGTAGGTGGAGAACCCCTCGTTGAGGATGACGGTATCGGTGACGCGGCGGGCAAGATCCTCGTCGTTTACAGTCACGAAGCCGCCCATATTGACCAGGGCATCCTTCTTGGCACTCATCCAGGCGCCGTCGGCATGCGAGAAGAGCTCGGCGGCAATCTCCTTGACCGGGCGGTTTTCCTTTCCCGCCTCGCGTTGCTTGATGAAGTAGCAATTCTCGGCGTAACGCGCGGCATCGAAGAACATCAGTAAGCCGTGGCGTTTTAGGAGTTGGGAAAAAGCCCTCGCGTTCTCGAGGCTGACAGGCTGGCCGCCGCTGGAATTGTTGGTGACGGTGAGGAAGCCAAAAGCGATTTTGTCAACACCCTCCTCGCCGATCACGCGCTCGGCGCGATTGAGGTCGATGTTGCCTTTGAAGGGGTGCTCGGCTGCGGGATCCTGGCCCTCGGCGATTACCAGGTCGAGCGGCAGGCCGCGGTGGTGTTGCACCTGCGCGCGGGTGGTGTCGAAATGGGTGTTGCTGAGGACGAGTTGGCCTTCGCCGATAAGGTTTTCGAACAGATAATTCTCGGCGGCGCGACCCTGGTGGCAGGGAATTACGAACTGATAACCGAATATCTCGCGCACGGCGGACTCGAAGTTGACCCAGTTGCGGCACTGCGCATAGGCCTCGTCGCCGACCATCATGCCGGCCCACTGGTTGTCGCTCATCGCGGAGGTGCCGCTGTCGGTGAGCATGTCTACCAGGATCTTCTCGCTCGGCACGCGGAAGACATTAAATCCCGCTTCCCGTAGTGCTCGCTCGCGCTCCTCCCGTGTCGTCGGCTTTATCGCTTCAACCACTTTTATCCTGAACGGTTCCATCGGAAACGACATCTTATTCCTCCAGCATGTCTTTCTTTTTGGTTCTCGCAGGGCTTATTAATCGATCGTTATGCGAAAAAAGCCCGGACAACTGCTCAGTAATTCTAATCTGCGTCGAATATTTATTAATCATTTCACGAAGATCGGGCCTGCGGCCCGCCCTCTCCGCATAATAATAGCACACGATTGTGAGTATCACTTGGAACGAAGATCACTTCCTTCAGCGCAGAGACCGGTCAATGGCCGTGAGCAGTTTCGGCGCCTGTACACAATGGAGGCCGCGTGGGGCGCGGCCTCGCGAAGAGTGGAAGAATGATGGTAGTGTATACCCTGTTCGGGCTGGTCCCGAAGAGGTAAGGAGAAAGATGGGTGCCTTCTTTTCTCCGGTTACACTCTTAAATCAACTGTCCCGCGCTTGAGAGCCTCCTCTGCCGGCTGTGCGAGCGCAAGCTCCGCTTCCGCTCCCTCTCCGGCGATAGATATCTTTGAACCCTTTGCCCTGCCGTCACCAGGGCCGGACTGGGGCGCCTGTTTCTCAGCGTCGCTGTTCAACTCGACGACGATCTGCGTCACCTTGAGGTTCTGCTGGCTGAGCGCCTGCTGAAGCTGCTTGATGTTGCCCTCCAGCAGCTCACGCACGCCCTCGTGCTCGACAGTGATGCGGGCAGTTACATTCTGGTCCGCGACCGAAATCTTTATCTTTAGCCATCCCAGCGATTCGGGCTTGAGCAGCATCTTTATCTCACCACGACCCTGGTCAACACTGATGCGGGCGGCGCGGATTACCTGATTAATCACGCGCTCCGCGGGCATCGGCTGGCGGGCCGGTGCGGCTTCAGCTGTCCTTGCGGCAGACTCAGCGCCACGCGCCGCGGCTGCCGGTCCCATCGGGGTTGCCACCTGACTCATATTTGCGGATGGTTGAGCGGCAGGCCGGGCTGTCGCCGGACTCTGAGACTGTTGCATCACGGCGGCAAATGTCGATGCGCCGGCCTGAGCTTGTGTCGAGGTTGCGGAGTTGACCATGGTCATCAACAACGCGGCCTGCGAAGACTGCCCGGCGGGCGGATCACCACCACTC
The DNA here is from genome assembly GCA_035530855.1 of Acidobacteriota bacterium. Classification (GTDB taxonomy): domain Bacteria; phylum Acidobacteriota; class DATKUA01; order DATKUA01; family DATKUA01; genus DATKUA01. Next base: position 24,235 of record DATKUA010000099.1, read on the forward strand.
TGTGTGCCCTGAGAATTCGCGGAAGGCTGCACGGATTCCTGAGCCGTCTTTGCGGCTGCCCGGTTGATTAACTGCGCTATATCGATAACGTTCGATGGTTTTGGGGCTTCCTGCACTTGGCGGGCCATGCCGGCGATCACGGCGTTCCTGACAGTGCTCTGCTGCGATACATCGCCTGGCTTGCCGACCTCGACCGCAGGGGCTTTTACCACCTGGGGAGCAGGTTGCTTTATTTCAATTACGGGCTTTGTTTCCTTCAAAGTGTTTTCAGCACCTGGCTTATTAGAATCCCCTGACACTTCTCCACCGGTCTTGCTCAAAGGTTGTGGCTGCTTCACAGCTGTTTCCGGCGGTTTCGGCAACGGCTGCTTCACAGCTGTTTCCGGCGACGGTTTCGGTAGCGGCTGCTTTACAGCCGTTTCCCGCGCCGGTTCCGCACCTTTGGGCTTTGCTGAGCCTGTCTCTTCAGAAACGCCCTTGGTCTTTACGTCACTGGCTGACCGTGCCGCTTCGGATTTGGTATCCTGCTTTTCAGCTGCGTTAGCGGGCCTCCCGGATTGTTTCTCAATAACCTGCTTCGGGCGCTCGAACTGCTTTTCCTCCGGGCGCAATTCCTGTTCTTTCCTTATCTCTCGGGATGCCGTCTCCTCCCGCTCGAAATTCATCACCTGGTTTTGATTCTCTTGGCGATTGCGGAAAGTAGCTCGATTTTCACCCGCGGGCGTTTCCCCCTCAAACTCCGATGCCACACCACGTGTCGCCTGCATCGCAAGCCCGCCGGCAAGGGAGTTGCTCAGCATCTCGAAGAAGAGCGAACCGGCCGACTGCCCCCCCGAAGCAGCTGAATCCTTGCGAGTGGGCGCCTGCTCCGTTGTGGCCGCCGCCGCGGCCCCGGATGCCTGAATGAAATTCTCGGTCATCGATTCGTTTCCGGCCTCTCTACTCGATGGTCTCCCCTTCGGGATCACGCCTGAATTCGAGATCGCCGCGGAAAATCTTCCGCTTAAACTCGATAACCTTGCTGATGACCTCGTCCACGGTTTCCTTTACCATCAGCTTATCTCTCGTGACCAGTGTGATGATTGTGTCGGGCGCAGCTTCGACGTACTGAATGATTTCGGCGTTGAGCACAAAGCTGCTGCCGTCAAAGCGTGTAAGCCTGATCATCGATCATTACCTCACGAGGTTGATGGCTTCCTGAAGCAGCGTGTCGTTGGAGACAATGACCCGCGAGTTTGCCTGGAAGCCCCTCTCGGAGAGGATCAGGTTGGTGAACTCCTCTGCGAGATCGACGTTGCTGAGCTCCAGCGTGGAGCCACTGATGGCGCCCCGCCCACCGCTCTCTGGCATGCCGATGGCCGGCTGGCCGGAGCCCGGCGTCTCGATGTACTCGTTGTTGCCGGTGGCCAGTAGACCCTGTGCGTTGTTGAAATTGGCGAGCGCGACTTGCGCAAGGGGGCGCACGTCGCCGTTGCTGAACAGGCCGGTGATCGTTCCGTCCTGCTCGACGATGACTGAGTTGAGCGAACCCACTCCGAAGCCGTTCTGCGAGGTTGAGCTTGTGGCCGATCCGGCTTCGGTCGCATAGCAGTTTATGTTACTTGTACCGATTTCGTTAAAGAGGTCCCAGCTCCAAGTGACGTTAGTGGCACCTGAAGCGAGAGTGAACGCTCCGCCGGGGAACTCGATGCCGTTGGGATCGATGAGGTTGTTGATGTCGAAGGAGCCGGCGGGGAAGCTGTTTTGGGTTGCACCGCTGAAATCGGACTCGAGCAACTGGCCGTTGGCGTCGAAGTGCATCTCGCCTTGGAAATCTCCGCCGGCGAGCGATGCGCCGGCGGGCACGAGGGCGCCGGTGAGGATCGAATAGTACTGCCCTTGGACGCCGACCGGGGTGCCTCCTGCATCGAGGACCTCCTGCGCATCCATGCGGATGTCGAAGCCCCAGCTTACCGCTGTGCCGGCAGGAGCGCCGGCGGTGGGCGTGTCGAAGCGCCTGTAAACGAACTGAACATTATGCGCGACGCCGAGGGAGTCGAAGACCCTGATGGGTGTGGTGAATTCACCGGATGCCAGATCAGCGGGTGCGTCGGCATCGAGGATGCTTGTCATAAAGACTGATGTGGTCGCGTTGGGCTTGCTGGTGACCTGATTGCTGATGTTAATCGCCTGCGGTGATGTCGAGGTGATTATCTCTCCCGTTGTGTTGGCGAGGAAGCCAAGAACATACTTGCCGGTCGGCGCGACGAGGTAACCGTCGCTGTCGAAGCTGAAGTTACCCGCGCGGGTGTAGGAGGTGCCCGTGGGCCCGCTGAGCATGAAGAAACCGGCGCCCTGAATCGCCATGTCGGTCGCCTCGCCGCTGGAACGCAGGCTTCCCTGGCTGAACACCTGGTCGATGGCCGCGATGCGTGAGCCGAGGCCGATCTCCATCGGATTACCGGCGCCGTTGACCGAACCCGCCAGGCTCTCGCCGAACACGTCGGCGAAAGAGAAGAAGCTCTTTTTAAACCCAATGGTGTTGAGGTTCGCCAGGTTGTTGCCGATCACGTCGATGGCTGTACGGTTGGAGTTTAGTCCGGCAAGTGCCGAATAAAATGAGCTTGTACCCATCGCATGCTGCTCCTGATTACTTTTCTATGGCCGCCTTCTTGCGGCTCCCTCGCTGCGAGGGAGCCCCCCGGGGGCGGAACCAGGGCCATTGATTTTTGCCCCCGGAGAGCGTTCGACGCAGTGTCGAAGGCAGCAAGTCCAAAACTACCACCAACCTCTTAGCAGTTTCCGTACCATACCGGCCTGCAAGAACGCGTATGGACAGCAAGTGCTTAATTCACAATGCATTAGGCTTGTTGTGATAACCGCTCCGCAATGCCGGCGAAACAAGCGAGCAGGGGAAAAAGTTGCCCCTGGCCGTATCGTCGCCCGCAGATCTTGCCCAATCCGCGGAGCATGATTCAACGATATCCTGAATCCCGGGAAGAGGCGATGGGCTGAACTTTAAGGTTGCGGAAGTGTGTCCGCGTCCAGCAGCTCACGCAGTACTTTTTGCGTGATCTGCGGGTTGGCGCGGCCGCGGGTTGCCTTCATCACCTGGCCGACGAAGAAACCGAATGTCGCGGTCTTGCCGCTCTTGTATTGATTATATGGCTTGGGATTGTTGCGGATTACCTCCAGGGCGACCGCGCGGATCTCGCTGTCGCCGCTCATCTGGGAGAGGTTTTTTCCCTCTATTATCTGCCGCGGCGGCTTATGGGTGGCCGCCATTTCGTCGAAGACCTCTTTAGCGGCGGCTGCACTCACCTCGCCGGACTTGAGCATCTTGAGCAGTTCGGCTAGCTGCTCGGGCGGCACTTTGAAATCGGAGATTCCGAGGCCCTTTTCCTTCAGGATCCGCAGGACTTCGCCCATCACCCAGTTCGAGGCCAGCTTGTTGTCGCCGGCAGCCGCGGCAACCTTCTCGTAGTAGTCGGCCAGCAGGCGTTCGGCGGCCAAGACAGTGGCGTCGTAGCGGGGGATGCCGTAATCAGCGACCAGCCGCTTTATCTTGGCGTCCGGCAACTCAGGCAAGGCTTCGCCGATCCTGGTCAGCCAATCGGCATCGACACGCAGGAGCACAAGGTCGGGCTCGGGGAAATAGCGGTAGTCATGCGCCTCTTCCTTGGAGCGCATCGGGCGGGTCACGCCAGCTGATTCGTCCCATAGGCGGGTCTCCTGCACCACCTCGCCACCGCCCTCTACCACCTCGACCTGGCGACGTATCTCGTATTCGAGCGCACGGCGCACACCGCGGAAGGAATTCATGTTCTTCACCTCGGCCTTGGTAAACAGCTCGTTGCTGCCCTTCGGCCGAATGCTGAGGTTGGCATCGCAGCGCAGCGAGCCTTCCTCCATGTTGCCGTCGCAGACCTCCAGGTAAACAAGTATGGTGCGGATCTTTTGCAGGTACAATTCAGCCTCCGCCGGAGAGCGGAGGTCGGGCTCGCTGACGATCTCGATCAGCGCTACGCCGCAGCGGTTGAAGTCTACGCGGCTGCGCTCGCCGCCCTCGTGCATCATCTTGCCGGCGTCTTCCTCTATGTGGAGCCGATGGACACCGATTTCCTTTCGCCCGCCGTCCTCGAGCTCGATCACGATGCGGCCATGCTCCGCCAGGGGTTTGTCGTACTGTGTGATCTGATAGCCTTTGGTAAGGTCGGGATAAAAGTAGTTCTTGCGTGCGAACTGACTGATCGAATGTATTTCGCAGCCGAGGCCGAGCGCGGCTTTGATGGCGAAGTCTATGGCGCGGTGGTTGAGCACCGGCAAGGTGCCGGGCATGCCGAGGCAGACCGGGCAGGTGTTGCTGTTCGGGGGAGCGCCGAAACGGGTGTTGTCGCGGCAGAACAGCTTGCTCTCGGTCAGAAGCTGGGCGTGAACTTCTAATCCGATTACTGCCTCGTATTTGTCCAGCACCGCGTTGCCCATCTCTGTATGCACCTTCCCCCTGATCTTTCGCAGGGCGGGAGGTTAGCACAACGCCGGGGAGGCCGCAATGCCGTCGGTTGGATCGGGCTTTACTAGAAAGCCAGCGCCTTACGAACGTACTCTTCCATTCCGGAAGAGCCCAATTCCTTCCAGATGTCGCCGAACTCGAAGTAGATGAAGCTGAGGCCTTCGTCCCCCGTGAGGCCAACAGCCAGAGCGCCGTTGCCGTCCCAAGCAACGACGGAAACGGTCAACTGAGTGCCCACGCCGACGGTGACATAGCGTTTGTCTTCGTAAAGCGGATATTGCACTTTAAGCCTGTTGAGCAGATCCTGGATGGTGTACTCCTTAATGGTCACCATCTTGCTCTTCCCCTCGCTGGCAGAGGAGAAGAAGGAGGCAAGATAATAGGCACCTTCGGTGTCGAAAAATGTGTGGTTTTCTCTCTCGCCGAACTGCAGGTCATCGGCGCTGAGGACGTCCATCTTCAGCCTGACCTGCTTGTTCTGAAGAATACTCTTGAAGTGGCTTGTTACAGCATCATCCTGTGCCGCGTAAACCGTCGTAATACAGAATACTGCTAGCAGTACAACTAAGGTGAACGATTCCCTCATTGAATGACCCCTCCTCACGTAACCTCCTCGAGCCTTTTTATGCTCGAAAGTCTGATTGCCAGCCAATTGATCCAGCGGAAACCATGCCTTGGGCTATATGTTTCCAATTCATTACGCATTATACAACTACAGGTAAATCAAAGCCAGCACAGAAAAACGCTGCTCCCTAATAGTTATCTCTTGCGATCTTATGGTTCCCCGCTTTCTCATAACCGCTGCAATTTATATGTCCCTTTCACCTCAGGACTACCGAGGCGGCTGATGTTTCAGCTCCTCAAAGTAGGTGTTCCAGACCCTATTTATACAGGTCACGCTGCCTCTTCGTTGTTTTCCGGCGGCTTCAACCCGCCCTCCGTATGACCGACGATCACCGCCCCTGCCGCATCACCGGTAACGTTGAGAACCGTACGGCACATGTCGAGGATTCTTTCGACACCGAGTACAACAGCGATGCCCGCCGTCGGTAGGCCGACCGAGGAAAGCACCATCGCCAGCATCACCATGCCCGCTCCGGGAACGCCCGCGGCGCCAACCGACGCGAGAACCGCCGTGAGTACGACGGTGAGTTGCTGGGTCAGCGAGAGGGTCTCTCCGGGCGGCAGGAAGACCTGGGCAATGAACATCACACTGATGCCCTGGTAGATGGCGGTGCCGTTCATGTTAATCGTGGCTCCCAGCGGCAGGACGAATGAAGATACCGGTTTCGGCACACCCAGATCCTTCTGACAGACCATCATGTTCTCTGGCAGCGTGGCGTTGGAACTGCAGGTGCTGAAGGCGATCAGGCCGACGGGCCGCATCGCCTTGAAGAACTTCCAGGGATTGGTGCCTCCGAGCAGGCGGACGACCAGCGAGTAGAAAATCAGGTAGAAGGTTGCCATCGTGCCGATAGTTACCAGCGCGTATTTCATCAGAGAGAGCAGGAACTCGACGCCAAGTTGTGCGGTAACAGCGGTGATGATGGCGAATACAGCGTATGGAGCGAGCGCCATGATGCCGTTGACGAGCACAATCATGGCATCGTTTATCCCCTCGAGGAAGCCGACTACGCTCGAACGCGGCCCCTCCTTGACCATCGTCAGCGCGATGCCGAGGAGGATGCTGAAAAAGATAATCGGCAGCATCCGCCCCTGGGCCATCGCCTCGATCGGGTTGGGGGGTATGATGCTGTTGAGCACCTCGCCGATGCCGCGTTCCTCACGCGCTCCGCGCTCGGCGCCCTCGATTTTCCGCATCATCTCCTCACTCTTTTCAACCTCCGCGACGATGGCCTGGCGCCTCTCGTCGTCGAGACCGGAGCCTGGCTGGAAGAAGTTGGCAGCGACAAGACCGAAGGCCACGGCGATGGCCGAGCCGATGAGGTAGAAGGAAATTGTCTTGAGTCCGATCCGCCCGAGGGAGCGCAGGTCGCCGAGGCTGGCGGTGCCGAGGATGATCGAGGCCATTACTAGCGGGATGACAACCATCTTGATCAGGTTGATGAAGATGTCGCCGACCGGCTGCAGCCAGGCTCCCCACTGGCCCAGCCCGGTGAGCGTCAAGACGACACCCACAATCGCCCCGAGGATCAGGCCGATGAAAATCTTTGTATATAGCTTCACTTTTTATGTTCCCCTTCCCCGACAAAGGAACAATGTTAGCTCAGCGAAGGCGGGCTAGTCCAGAGTGTGATGGGCACTGGCCCAGCCCGGAAGGGTTGAGCCTGTTTCAAACGAGTATATTCAGCGCTCTTCCGGGAGACGCTGGCCGGGACGGCAGCATTTATTCCGGTTGGGTGCCGCGCTTTTCCATCCTCCCGCAGAAGCGCCCGTCGGCTCGGGAGCGCCGCCTGCGCGTCTCGTCTTCTATCCTGTCGAGCCAACCGCTGCGGGCGTTGGTTCGGCTGTCGATATCGGGGAGATAGGGCTTGATGTCGAGAACCGGTGTGCCGTCGACGATATCCAGCTCTGCGACGTGCAGGGCAGGCCCTACAACCTGCAGCAGCCTGAGCAGCGAAAGCCCGATGGGATTCGGGCGCCTGGAAGCGCGGGTTGAAAAGAGCCCGCGTTCTACATCGTCCATGAAGGGCACCACCTTCAGATTGTAGCCTTCGGAGAGATGGAACTGGTACAGAACCCAAATATGTGAAAAGCCGCCGATGTCGGCCAAACCCTCAGCGAATTCCTCGAATATTTCTATCGTGCCTTTGCCCTCGGGCGCAAATGTCCCCTGAATCGGCGTCCCCAACCTTTCCTTGTAGGGGGAATGGACGATCCCTATCGGTTTTATCCGCAAGGAAGTATTGCTCATCGATGCTTCCTTTCAAGCAACACGTCAGAAGCAGAATAGTGTAGCAATCACAAAGGCCACGGCCGCGAGGGTAGCTCCGAGGGAGGCTAGAGGAAGCTGGCTGTAGACGTGGTCCATCAGGTCCGCGCCCGTGGCGACGGAGCTGAGGATGGTTGTATCGGAGATCGGGCTGCACCTGTCGCCGTAGACCGCTCCTCCGATGACGGAGGCGAAGCAAAGCGTCATGAACAGTTCCAGGTTGGCCAGGCCGTTGACCCGCGCGACCTCGGCCGCCAGCGGCATGGAAATGGGCAACACCACTGCGTAGGTGCCGAGGCTGGTGCCGGTGCTGAACGCGATGAACATGCAGATTGCCAGGAATGAGGCCGGCAGGATCAACGCCGGCAGAAAGTTGCTAAGGGAGGTGACAATGAAGTGGGCGGTGCCGAGCTTATCGCTGACCGACCCGAGAATGACTGCAAGGCCCAGGATAATGGCACCAAGGGTAACTCCCTTGCAGCCCTCGATGAAACCGTCAACGGCGGTGGACACAGGCATCCCTTTCATCATGGCGACCAGCAGCGCGATGAACACGGCGCTGAAGAATGCTTCGTTGACTGCCGGCTTGCCCGCGAGAAAGATACCCGCCAAAGCAATCAGGATCAGCGATCCGAGCGGGATGAGGAAGTCTTCCAGGCCGGTGCGGTAGCCCTTTACTACATTTACCACGCTGAGTTCTTTGCTCATCAGCGGTGCCGCGCCGTCGGCGTTGAGCTTGCCGGTCTCGCGAGCGCGCTTCATCGCCGCACTCATCCGCTTGCCGTACCACGGCAGCTTCTCCAGTGCCAGCCCGAGAGTGATAAGCAGCGCGAACCAGGCGAAGAAGTTGAAGGGGATCGACTTCCAGTAGAAGAGCACAGCCTCGTCCATGTTGGTGAGGAAGGGGGCGCTGCCGATGATGAACGCTCCGGTATAGGTGGGCCAGACGTTGAGGGGAAGGATGGTGGCGACGGGGCTTGCGGTGGAATCGACGATGGCGCTGAGCTCCTCGTGACTCACGCGTTCCTCGTCGCAGACAGGCCTCACGGTAGTGCCGGCGAGGATGGTGGAGATCGTGCCGCCCTGGTGGAATACCAAGCCCATAACATAGGCGAAGAATTTTGCGCTGCGGGGTCCACGGACGATGTGGCTCGCTGCCCAATTGGCGAAATACTCCGCTCCACCGGTCTTGGTCCAGAGGCCGATCAGCCCTCCCAGGCACCACAGGTAGATCAGCAGGATCTGGGCGTACTCGGTGCTCCCGAGCGCAGGGAGCATGTAAGCTCCAACGATATTGTAGTTCGCGCTGACGATGCCGCCCGCCAGGATGCCGGCGAAAAGAGCGATAATCACCTGTCGAGTCGTGAAGGCAAGTACCAGTGTCAGCAACGGCGGGACTATCGACCAGAAGCCGTAGCTCAGCCTCTGTTCGCCTGCGGCGTTGGTGTAGGTCTCGACGCTGATAATTCCGGTTGTCTGGCGAAGAATCAGTATTACGGCCAACAGGAAAAATGCTGCAATCCACTTATAATATTTATGCATCCGGAATCCTTCGATCCCTTCCCCGGGAGGGCGCAGTATATCGGCGCCGGGAAGAGAGTGTCAACGTAGATCGTTGCGGCGTTAACGCCCTGTAGTTACAATTAGAAACACAGCGCGAGAGGTTTCAGGTCAACTGACAATGCCAATCATACAGATTGTTTCCGCGGCCCTGACGGCGGCACTGCTGCTTATCCCGGCACAGCAGGCCGACGAAGCGGTCAACAGCATCACTATCGAGCGACGACCTCCAAGAGTTTTCATCGACGGCCGATTGTTCGAGTGGGCCGATTTCACACCGATTATGCTCAATTCGCCCAAGCTTGTGCGCGGAGCCGATTGGTCGGGTCCTGACGACCTCAGCGCCATGTTCTGGTTCGCCTGGGACGACGATGCGCTCTACTTCGCCGCCGAGATGCGCGACGACGATTACCTGGGCTGCCCGGAGGGTAACGCTGCTTGGGAGGCCGACGCGCTGATGATCTCCCTCCGCTTCAACGAGATGGAGGGCGAATCCAAGAGCTGCTTCCTTGTCCTGACGGAGGTCGGTGGTGAGCCGAAGGGCGAAGGACTGCGCGAGAGCGGCAGCCGATACACCGCCCAACCGCTCCCTTCCCTTGACCTGGCCGTGCGCCGGCGAGATGGCACCGGTCCGACCATCGAAGGCAGCGTTCGCTGGGCGGACATACTCGGGCGCGAGACCGCCCCCAGGGAGGCGATAAATATCAATTTCGAGGCCCGCGACCTGGGCTCCGACGGCAAGTTGAAAAGCATCTCCTGGATACCGAGCTCGGAGCGCAGCCCGGGCTCGCCGTCGTTCGGCCTGGCCCTGCTGATGCAACCGAGGGAAATGGAGGGTCTAATGCGGCGCACCACGCTCGAAGGGCACATGGAATTTGTGCAACTCGTCTACCTTCCCGTGGTCGTCAACGACAACGCAAATAACTATGTGCTCGACCTCGAGCAGAACGACTTCGAGATCTACGAGGACGGCAAGCCGCAGATAATCGAGAGTTTCCGCTACGAAACGCGCCCGATCACGGTCGGGTTGCTCGTCGACTGCAGTGGCAGCATGGAGAAAGATATCGAGGACGCCAAGCGGGCCGCGACAAGTTTTCTCGAGGCATTGAGGGAGGAGGATCGCAGTTTTGTAATCGCATTCAGCCACAATATCGAGCTGCTCAAGGATCTCGACGGCGACAACGCCAGCGCGATCGAAGCAATCAAGGAAATTAAATCGTACGGGGGTACATTCCTCTATTCGGCAATCCATTTTGCGCTCGGCAAGCTTCGCTTCCTGAACGAGAAGAAAGTGCTGGTGCTGCTGACCGATGGCAAGGACGAGAGTCTCGGCCAGGGTCCTTACGGCCAGCCGATCACCTTTGAATACATTCTGGAAGAAGCGAAGCGTCAGGAAGCGGTCGTCTACACGGTGGCTTTCAGGATGCGCGATGCGAAGGCCGTCGGCGAACTGAGCTCTCTTGTAAGCCAAACCGGCGGCCGCATCTTCACTCCGCAGGCGGTCGAGGGGCTGATGCAGGCCTATAATGAGATCGCCAGCGACCTCAAGAGCCAGTATCTGATAAGCTACGTTTCGAACAACGGGCATTACGACGGACGCTGGCGGAAAATAGAAGTACGGGTGAAGGGAAAAAGCTACGACGTGCGCACCAGACCCGGGTACTATGCTCCGCAACGCTGAGGTGAAGAGGTGAAGAAGCTTTCTCTGCTGATTCTGGTGCTTTTCTTGCTATCCGGATGCGGTGGCGTGAGGATCTATCGCGAACAACCGCTCGTCAGCCACGATCTTAGCGGCTACTCCAACAGGAGGGTGGTTGTGCTCGCCTTTGACGAACCTAGTTCGCAACCGGGGATCGGAGCTGCCTTCGCGTCCGAACTGCACCGGCGCCTGCTGCAGGCCGGACCGTTCGCTCAGATCTCGTTGGCTCTCGGCTCCTCCCCGTTTAGCCTGCAGAGCACACCGCGAGAGGAACTGGCTTCTGCGGCAGCCCTCGGCGCCGAGCTCGGCGCGGACTTGGCTATAACCGGGGAGGTGGAACGCTTCCATTACAGCAGAGGCACGGACAGCGAGCTGACAGTGACAGTCTATTTCATCGACACTGTCAGCGGAGAAGTGATGAGGGCGGAAAGCCTGAGCGCCCGAGGTAAGGCCGGCAGTTTCCCGCCCGTCTGGGAGCCGGGGTTGTCGTCGGGACCAGCGAAGAATGAAATCGTTGCTCAGCTGGCTGCTGAGATTGTGAATCGGCTGGTACCGCGAGAAGAAGAAAGCGAAGCGGAAATGGAATAGCCGCCTGAATCTCCTCGCCCGTACAAAATTTAAGGCGGCGCGTTGTTGACCCGGGCGCCACCTCTCTTTTGCCTGAGATTCTTAAAATTCTTTTTTATCAGTTCGACATCAACTCTGCATAACAATCATCACTCAGGGTGAAGGAATTTGACCGGGGTTACAGAATCCCCGGCGCGGAAGCCCGCGCCGGGGTACCAACTGCTTAATAAGAAATCAGAACGCTCAAAGAAGCAGGGTTATCAACCCTCCTCCACGGCGCCTTCTTCCTCACCGCCTTCTTCCTCAGCACCTTCTTCAATGACGCCTTCTTCTGGTGGGGTTTCTTCAGGTGCGGCTTCCTCAACGGCGCCTTCTTCGGTTGTGCCCTCTTCTACTGCAGGGGGCTGCTCACCGCAGGCGACCAGAATCGCAAGCGAAAGAAGACCAGCCAAAATCAATGCGATAAGTTTCTTCATTTGATCCACCTCCTCAATCCTGTTCCGTGAGGCGCCGAATAGCGCCCCGAATTGCTCGCTACCTAAGTAGGTGAGCCCTGCCCTTCCACCCTGCAATAAAAGCCTTGGGTCAGGACAAACCCCGGATCGTTCCGAGTTAATCTCGGCCGACCCTGTGATACAAATCCCCGATCAAAATCCTCCCTGGATTTCTTATGTTTGTTACGCAGTGGGAAACTATAGCACCTGCCTTAGATCATATGCAAGGCTTTTTTGTGCGTTTCTCACAAAGCCTTTGCATTAAATCTTCCAGTTGTATTACCAGCCGCATCGGCTTAACGCGGTGCTCCGTTCAAACGGACGCATCCGCGACCGCGTTTGGAAGAGGACTGAGAGCGGGCAGGTAAATGTGTCTAGATTTCCAGCTCTTTGAGGCGGTCTTTTATTAGCTCGCGCATCTCGCAGGACCTCTTGTCGGCCTGCCCGAACTCCTCGAAGACATCGCAGGCTGCCTGCAGACTCTCCAAAGCGATAACCAGCCGCTCACGCTCCGAGAGGGGGAAATCATCATCAAGGTAAGCCATCGCAAGGTTGCGATGCGTCCTGGCATGCTCGAGAGGCATATCCTCCCGGGTGCGGACCTCGAGCGCCCGGGTATAGCACTCAGCTGCGCCACGCAGGTTTGCCTGCCTGTAGCCCGTGGGCATTTTGCGATAGGCGTTGCCGAGGTTGTTAAGCGCTTCGGCCCACTCTATCGGGTACTCCTCGCGCGTGAACACGGAGAGGGCGGCCTCATGGCAACTGATAGCCTGTACAAGGTTGAAAGCCCAGTCGCCTACCGGGAGTTGGCTGTGGGCGCAGCCGAGATTGCTCATCGTGATGGCGAAGGCGTATGCGTTGCTCTCGCGGGTGCGGATTTCAAGTGCAGCATTATAGTGCGCGATGCCACGCTTGATGTTGCCGATGCGGTCCTCGCCGGGAATCTCGCTCAAGGCGTTGCCGAGATTGTTCTGCAGCGCCGCCCAGGCCTCCGGATTGCTCTCCTTGATGCAGACCTCGAGGGCCGCTTCATAGTGCTGGATCGCCAACCAGAGAGTCATCCGCCGGTCCCCTTCGATGGAAAGCTCCCAGGTGCGCGCGATATCGTTGTGAATCTCTGCCCAGGCCATCGGGTGGGTTTTGCGGGTATAGACCTGGTGTGCGCTGTGGAAGCACTGGAACGCCGCCTCGAGGTTCACGCGAAAGCCGGTGGAGTGAATCCGCAGCAGTTCTTCCCCAAGATCCCTGTTGAGCCGCGCCCATAAAACGGGATCTCGGTCTCGGGGGAAATAACTCAGCCGCTCGAAGATGGTCAGCAGTTGCTTTTCCCGCTCCAGGCGTTCGTCCCCCAGCAGCAGATCTTCACGGGCCAAGCCAATACCATCCACCGCCGTTCGGGAACTATCGACTCCGTCACCCATTGGCCTCAAGCTCCAGGGCACCAGGCTCAATTTCTCATTATGTATTATTATCTACGTATATTATAACAAATTTGAGCGGTTTTATAAATTGTTAATTTGTGCAAACGCAGATTATTTAGTTAACAATGATAACAAAACCACCGGTTGTGCCTCCCGGGCCGAGCCTGCCGGTGACAACGCCGGCGCAGTCTGCTAGATTCTTCAGTAATCAATCGGGTTAAGCGAGTGCGATGAGAAAAGCATCTACAGTCCTTGCCTTTGCCATGCTGATGACCGTGACCTCGTTCGCTTTCCCCCAGGAGGACACGGGACGGGCCCTGCGGCTTCACCGGCGGTCGATCGGGGGTGTCGAAGCCCTTTTGGAGCTGCGGACCGCCAGGGTGACCTACGACCTGACGGTCAACGGTGAGCCTGCAGGCACACAGGTGAACACCTATGGTGATGACGCAGCCTTCCGCAGCGTGACGACGGGAGAAGGGTGGAGCTCGGAGTCTTTCGACGGTCGGCTGGCCTATCTGGTTAATAGCTCGACGCGGCGGGTGCGCTCCTACCACGGTCCTGATGGCGGCACGATGGATGTGTATCATTTCAACCGCCTGCGTGCACAGGCCCTGCTTTTCCCGCTGATGGAGGCAGAAGACAAGCTGGGTGCCGGCCTGAGCATGAGCCGGCGCGAGCGGGATTCAGATCCGATGACCGTTGTGGCGAGATATCCTGACGGCCTTGAACGCTCTTTCGTCCTCGCGCCCGACGGCACTTTGCTCAGCGACTCGTTCAGGCTGGCAACAAACGGGCTCAGGTTGACATTCAAGACCAATTACAGCGACTACCGCATCACGCGCGGGGCGATGCTCCCGGGGCGTATACTCAGGTCGATCTCCGGCACCATCGAGGAAGGGGGCATGGTCCGTCCCCTCGACCGGACTGAGGTTCTGACACTCAAGGACGCCGAGAGGGATGTTGACATCGACTACGACTTTGTCATCCCCGGCAGACCTCAATCAGTCATTTTGGGAACAGCGCTCATGGTTAGCGGTGATCTCGGCTTCCGCTTCGCGGGGAGGGTTCCCGCGGGCGACGATCCCGAATCTATCCGCGCGGCTGACCTCAACGGCGACGGTCACATCGATCTCGTCACCGGCGATGACGGTGGCGTCAGCTTCCTGCCCGGTGACGGCGAGGGCGGCTTCCCCTCTCGGCTGCTGTTACCCGGAGGCGGAGGCAGTAACGAATATGTACTGCCGGTGGATGTCGACGGCGATGGAGTGCTGGATCTGGCTGTGGCCTCGACCTGGGAGCCGGCGAAGCGGCTGTTTATCAGCAAAGGACTTGGCAAGGGACGCTTCGCGCAGCCGGCGGCGATCGAGGTCGGCGATTTCCCAGAGGCGGTCGAGGCGGCGGACTTCGACGGCGACGGCAACATTGATCTTGCGCTCGCCCATAACCGCAACGGCGACGTACGGGTGCTGTTCGGCGATGGGAGTGGATCATTTGGCAAAGCGCTAATCTTCGCACTCGGCGGTCGCGGCGAGAACCTCGTTGCCGCTGACCTGAACGGCGACGGCGCACCGGACCTGCTTGTGGTCGATCAGAAAAAGCTGTCGGTGTTCATAAACGCCGGGGCGCGGACATTCAAAGACGGAGTCGAGTATAACGCCGGGCCCTTCCCGTTCTGCATCGCGGCAGCCGACTTCAACGGCGACGGCAACACCGACGCCCTCATCGGCAACGGCGGCATCTTCTCCGACTACGGCGATAACGACCTAGCTCTGCTGAAAGGAAACGGCGACGGCACGCTAAGCAAGGCCGGATTCATTTCAGCGGGCGGCAGCATCACAAGTATTGCGATCGCTGATTTTGACGGCGACGGCGACATTGACGCGGCTGCCGCCTCCTTCGGCACGCATGAGTGTGTGATTCTCGTCAACGACGACGGCGTGCTCAAGCCGGCGGGTGCGCTGCCCTGCGGCTGGTCGCCCTCGGCGGTGACTTCGGCCGACTTCAACGGCGACGGGATTCCCGACTTGGCGGTGGCCAACGAGTTCAGCGACGACGTCACCCTCTGGCTTGGGATAAAGTGACAGCCGGTTGCCAAGACGAGGCACTTTCACAATTGGCACAACGTTTGTGCGTGCTATACTTCCGCTTCATTGACTGTGAAGATTCTGGAAAATGCCCTCTGACGAGCAGCAGCGCGAACATTACGACCGAATGATGTCGGACCGCCGCCCGACGCAGGGCCTGTTCAACTGCGGCTACGACACGCGCTTCGATCCCTTCCTGCTTGACAAGCGGCCCGATCTGGTGCCTGAGTTCGAGTCGATCCTCAGCTACGCCTTCCCCGAGCCCGCGGGGAAAGTTCTGGACATCGGCTGCGGCAGCGGTATCTATTTCCCGATCCTCGCACCGAAAGTCGAGCGGCTAGTCGGCATCGACATCAGCCCGGAGATGGTCAGAGCAGCCGATAGCCTAGTAGAGGCAAAGGGTTTGGTTAATATCGAAACGCAGGTGGCGAGTGTCATGACACTGCCGTTCGATGACAACGATTTCGACGCGGTGCTCGGCTTCGACGTGCTGCACCATGTCCCCGATACCGACTTGGCGATGAGGGAAATCGCACGTGCGCTCAGGCCTGGAGGGCGCTTCATTTCAATCGAACCGAACGCGCTCAATCCGATGGTTTTCCTCGCCCACCTTATCCCGAAGGAGGAGCGCGGCGCCCTGTGGCGCAACTATCCCTGGAAGATGTGGCGCTTGATAAAGCGGCACCTCGGCAGGCCGAGCAGCAGCTACGTCTGGCATGTGACAAGTTCCGGAAACAAGCTGTTGGTCGCCGCTCTGCGCTTTTGCGAACTGACTATGGGCTTCTGGCCGTTGCGCTACCTCGGCGTCCGCATGGTCTGGACGGCGGTAAAGGAATGAGGCGGGCGCGGTGCGGGTAACGCTCATCTATCCTCCCCTGATCCACCAGCAGGGCGATCCCTTCGGCGGCATCCCGGCGATGCCCACGGGCTTGGCTTACCTGGCGGCCTGGCTGAGGAAGGCGGGTCACGAGGTTACGCTTATCGATGCCTTCGGCGAGGCACCGCGGCGGGCGATCCTGTTCAAGGAGAAATATGTCGCGCGCGGCCTGCCGTTCGACGAGATCGTCGAGCGCATCCCCAAAGACGCTGAGCTGGTCGGCATCGGCTGCCACAGCGGGGCGCAGCACAGCGCGACGCTGGTTATAATCGAGAAGATCAAGCAACTGCTCGCTGTGCCGGTAGTGATCGGCGGCCACCACCCCACCGTCGTCAGCAAGCCGTTCCTCGATGCGGGCGCGGATTTTGTCGTCAAGGGCGAGGGGGAAATCGCCGCCGAGCGATTGTGTGAGGCGCTCAAAGGGAGAACACCGCTCGCGAATGTACCGGGGCTGATTCTTCCCGGCGGGCGGGAGACGGAATCAGAGGAGATCGA
>DATKUA010000100.1:0-9747 GCA_035530855.1 Acidobacteriota bacterium
GATCCCCTCGTCCAGCTTGCAGATGGTTTGGAGTGCTTTGAGTGCCTGTTGGTTGATGGAATCTGGATTCGTGAATGGAGGGAAGAAGATCGGGCATTTAAAGCTATAAGGAGACAAAAGTCGAGGGAAGTCAATCGTCTCCCCCTCTCCCTTTATCAATCGTTTGTCACTGTGCCCAGGATAATTCGGGCGGGAAAAGCCGACATCCCCCATTCATGATCAGCGCCTATTTCGACTACTATTGGAGTTCCATTCTCAGGCTCCACTTGATCCGCCCGCCGATGAGGACGATCTCAGGGTGCCCCAGTGCCTTGAAGGACTCCAGGGGATTTTCGCCGAGTACCTGAATGTCAGCTAGTTTACCGGCTTCAACCGTTCCCAGGTCGTCCTGCATCCCGAGAATGATGCCGCCGTTCTTGGTGGCGCAGACGATGGCTTGCATACGACTGAGCCCGAGCTCGACGAAATACTCCATCTCGGAAAAATAAAGCCCCGGGTAGAGCTTCGCGTATTCCTCCTCCGTGAAATCGGTTCCGACGCCGATGATGAGGTTCAGTTTTACGGCATCTTTGAAGACCTGCTCATTGACATCGAGGGTCCAGCCGCGCTTTTTTAGCAGCTCCGGGGCGCGCCCGTCGGCATAGTAGCGCTTGATCCAATAGATCGTGGGGACGAAATGAACGCCCTTCTCAGCCATCAGTTCAAGAAGCCCGTCCTCGTATTTTGATGCATGCTCGACGCACTGGACTCCTCCCTTGACGGCGATGGTTGTCAGTGAAGGAGGCTCGGTATCGCGGCCGCCGCCGTGGGTGGTGATCCTCATGCCCTGTGAGACGGCCTCATCAACGGCGGCTTTGACCTCCTCCAGGGTGTACGGAGGGGATATCTTTACGTGCCGGAAGCCGGCTTTGTACATTTCCCTTACCGCTTTTCTCCACTCCCAAGGACCGTCTACCTCGATCCCCCCCGTCAATCCATAGCCATGGCCACCCGTAACAGTTATCAGGTTTCCACATGGGAAAATGCGGATTGTATTGATGTAGCCACGCTGCTGAGCCTGCATGATCGCCTGCATCGGCTCGACCGGCGAGCCCACATCCCTGACGGAGGTGACGCCGCTGGGCAGGTATTTGTTCAGGAAATTCAGGGCCAGGAGGGCGCCGAGGCTGTTGGTGTACTCATAGTATTCCTTGTCGTTGCGGGGACAGGCGCTGTGAACATGCAAGTCTATGAATCCCGGCAGGATCCATCTGCCGGCGACATCGATTCTCTCCGCCGCGGAAGGTATCGGGAGTTCTCCTACCCGGCCGACCGCCGCGATCCTCTCGCCTTTGATGATGACTATTGCGTCAGGGACCGGAGGAGTGCCCGTGCCGTCTATGAGAGTGCCCCCCACCAGGGCAAGTACCTTTTCATCGTTTTGCGCGAGAGCTGCAGAAGCGGCTACGATAAAGACCAGCGCAACAAGAACCAAAACTCTTTTTCTCATACTATTGCTCCTTTCCTCAGATATTTGTAAGGGGCACCCTTGGGATGTCCATTATTTTGCGAGCAGGTGATCTTTGAACCAGCGGAGATTGCACTCGGCTTGGGACGGCTTTCCCCTTAACGGAAATACTACGATCCCGCTCAGTTGCTCCACTTGATCCTCCCCCCGATAAGGACCATATCGGGATGCCCCAGCGCTTTGAAAGACTCCAGTGGATTTTCGCTGAGAATCTGTATGTCCGCGAGTTTACCGGCCTCAATCGTCCCCAGGTCGTCTTCCATACCGAGAATGATGCCGCCGTTTTTAGTGGCGCAGACAATGGCCTCCATACGGCTCAGTCCAAGCTCGACGAAATACTCCATCTCGGAAAAATAGAGACCGGGGTAGAGTTTCGCGTATTCCTCCGTGAAGTCGGTTCCGACGCCGATGACGAGGTTCAGCTTTACGGCATCTTTGAACACCTGCTCATTGACATCGAGGGTCCAGCCGCGCTTTTTAAGCAGTTCGGAGAAATGTCCATCGGCATAGTAGCGCTTGATCCAGTAGATCGTGGGGACGAAATGAACGCCCTTCTCGGCCATCAGTTCGAGCAGCCCCTCCTCGAATTTGGAGGCATGCTCCACGCACTGTACTCCTCCCTTGACGGCGTTCCCTGTCATGGATGGAGGCTCGGTATCGGAGGCACCTCCGCCGTGGCTGGTGATTCTCATCCCTTGTGCGTGGGTCTCCTCGACAGTGGCTCTGACCTCCTCGAGGGTATAGGGTGGTGATATCTTTACGTGCCGGAAGCCGGCTTTGTACATCTCTCTTACGGCTTTTCTCCACTCCCAAGGACCGTCAGCCTCGAGCCCCCCCTTCAATCCATAGCCATGGCCTCCCGTAACAGTTATCAGATTTCCACATGGGAAAATGCGGATGGTATCGATGTAGCCGCGACGTGAGGCCTCCATGATCGCCTGCATCGGCTCGACCGGCGAGCCGACGTCCCTGACGGAGGTGACGCCGCTGGGCAGATACTTGTTTAGGAAATCCAGGGCCAGGAGAGTGCCGAGGCTGTTCGTATACCCATAGTATTCCTTGTCGTCGCGAGGACAGGCGCTGTGGACGTGCAGGTCTATGAACCCCGGAAGAACCCATTTCCCGGCGACATCTATTTTTTCCGCCTCCTCCGGTATCTGTAATTCATCCCCCCGTCCGACCGCCGCGATCCTCTCGCCTTTGATGATGACTATCGCATCAGGAACCGGGGGAGCGCCTGTCCCGTCGATAAGAGTGCCCCCCACCAGGGCGATTACCTTCTCTTCGTCGCGTGCGAGGGCAGGAAAAGTGGAGACCGCAAAGATGAGCGCAGCAACAGCAAGGACTTTTATTCTCATTCCTCAACTCCCTTCAGCCGTTGTCAAAGTCAAACCTGAATTCCGAAATTGCCCGTGGCACCCTTGGGACGTCCATTATTTTGCGAGCAGGTGGTCTTTGAACCAGCGGAGATTGCGCTCGGCGATGTCCAACCTCAGCTTCGGCTCTCTCACACCGTGCGGTGTGCGGGGGTAGAGGGCGAGCTCCACTTCCAAGCCTTGCCGCTTGAGGGCGTTATAAAGCTCCCACCCTTGCGAGTAAGGCACTCGGACATCCACCACGCCGTGCACGATCAGCGTCGGCGTCTTGACGTTCTTGACGTGATACATGCTTGAGCGGCTCAGGTAGAACTCGTAGTCGTCCGGCAGCTCCGCTCCGAGAAAATTCGGCAGCCAGTCGACGACGTCTGTGGTGTTCGTGTAGGACATAAGGTCGGTAAGCCCCGCTCCGACACTGGCCGCCTTGAAGCGATCCGTCTGGGTGATGATCCAGCCGGTCATATATCCGCCGTAGCTCCAACCCATGACTCCAAGCCGGTCCGGATCGGCGAGGCCGATGTCGATCAGGTGATCGATTCCGGCCATGAGATCGCGGTAGTCGATGCCGCCGAAGTCTCGATATACGGCTTCGCGAAAGACCAGCCCGTATCCGCCGCTCCCCCGCGGGTTGGGGCGCAGCACTGCGAAGCCTGCTGCCGCGAACGCCTGCACAGGGAAGAGGTTGCGGTCGATTGTGTGGTTTTGATAGTGCACCGCCGCGGGGCCGCCGTGGATGATCAGCAGGAGCGGATATCTCGTGCCCGGCCGGTAATCCAGGGGGTAGGTCAAAAGCGCTTCGATTTCGGCTCCGTCAGCGGTGGGCAAGGTGATCACCTCGCTCCGGGCGTAAGGAAGGTCTGGGAAATCGGCGTTGACGTTGCTTATCCTGCGGGGCCGGCCTCCCGTTGCGCAGGCGTAAATCTCCGGCCGTGAGCTCATGTTCTCGTATCCGTATGTCGCCAGCCCGCCGTCCGCAGAGACGTCGGCGCTCAGACTAATAAAGCCCTCTTTGGCCTGCGCCACGACCTCGGGCTCTCCGCCGTTCACGGGAAGGAAGTAGACTTTGCCGGTTGTGTGGTAAAACTCGGCGACGTATATGCCGCTGCCGTCTTCCTTCCAGCGGATGAGTGTGGGGTCCTCGTCCGGAGTGTTCGCCAACAGCTTTATTTCGCCGCCGGAGGCCGGTACGAGGCTGACATAGCCTGCCGGCGCCCAGTTTACGCTGCCCCGAGACGAGTAGAAGGCGACCCACTTGCCGTCGGGGCTGTAGAGCGGATACCAGTCTATCGAAGGCTGGCGCACCAGAGTCCGAATCTCGCCGCCTCGGGAGGGTACCTGGCTGATCTCGGAGCCGAAGAAGTCGTTCCAGCCCGCCTGCGGCTGGTGGCTGAAGGTGATTGTCTCGCCGTCGGGAGACCAGTCGAACGCCGTCACCTCGAAATCGCCCTGGGTGAGCCGGACGGCCTGCTGGAAGCCGCCGTCGAGCGGTTGTGCCTCGACCACGTAGAGATGGCTGTAGCGGATGTCCTTTCCAATGACCATCGGGTCGCGCTTGGCTTCCCGGGCTTGTTTGTGCTCCTCCGATTCCGGGTCTCCCATGATGAAGGCGATGCGGTCGCCGGCGGCAGACCACTTGAGGTCGCTTATGTATGATTTGCAGTCTGTGAGTCGGCACGCTTCGCCGCCGTCGGGGCGAATCAGCCAGATGTTGTCATCGCCGCCGCGCTCCGAGATAAAGGCTATCCACTTTCCGTCGGGGGACCAGCGTGGAGAGGTGCAGGATTCGTCACCCGTGGTGAGCTGAAAGGAGCGCGAACCATCGGGGGCGGCAAGCCAGATGTGGGTCAAGTACCTGCTTTCTTCGGGATTCATGATGGCTTCGTTGACGGTGAAGGCAATCCATTTGCCGTCGGGAGAGATCTGCTCTCCGCCCAGCGTGCGCTGCCGCTGGCCGTCTTCCGGCGTCCACCGCTCGGACAGCCCGGGATCTTGGGCGAGAAGCGGATTGTTGAATATGATCAAGATAGCCAGGATTGTTATCACATACCTCATCATGAACCTTCCTTTCTTCAACAGCCGATGGAATCAAAGAATGAGCGGAATAGCCCCGGAAAGCGGTGATGTCGGCTTCGTCGTGCGGCAGTTTGTGGTGTTCGTCGACATTATTCTAATTTTGACCGCCTGGTTTTTGCCGCCTCGATTCTCTCGTGTCGCAGCCGATCGTCATAAAAACGAGGTGAAGACCGCGGACGACATCCCCGTGCCGACTGCAAAACCTGGAAGACATCAGTCGGTCGCCCCAAACGAGCTGCTATGTGGCTGCCGAAGAGGAGAGCAATTCTCGTGCCATGATGTATTCGTATTTGGGATTGCGCCCCGCGGATTGAACTCAATCGATTAAATGTAATTGCAATAGGCCCGGAGGCGGTTGCATGTGATATGTGCGGCGGCGAAGTAAGGCACGTTTCTTGCGAGTAAAAAAGGAGGATTATAACAGGGAATCCCTCTGTTTCCTGCCGCTCTCGGATCCTGGGAAGACGGCAAGGTAGGAGCGGAAGTGGGAAAAGGTCCTTTTATTGCGTCTTTGCAGGCAGTCACAAGGGAGGAAATCCATTGAGTCGAATAAATGCCGTGTTTCAGCTAATGATCGCGCTGGTTGTCTTCTCAGGCGGTATCCTTCAAGCTCAGGAATCTCCAACCCCGGAGAAGATCTCGCAGCCGGACTACGCCGTCCTCTACGAGGCCGGCTTGAAAGTCCCGATGCGCGACGGCGTCG
Organism: Acidobacteriota bacterium; assembly: GCA_035530855.1. Taxonomy (GTDB): domain Bacteria; phylum Acidobacteriota; class DATKUA01; order DATKUA01; family DATKUA01; genus DATKUA01. The sequence continues at coordinate 5,660 of DATKUA010000100.1, forward strand.
TTCTCAGCGCCGACCTCTGGCGGCCCAAAGCGGAAGGCCGGTTCCCGGTCATCCTGCTGCGCACCCCCTACAGCAACAACTCGCCCTCAGAGGATAAAGTGGGGCGGTTCTACGCCGCCCGCGGTTTCGTCTACGTGGCGCAGGATTGCCGCGGACGCTACGATTCCGGGGGCCACTGGCAGCCGCAGACCGCGGAAGGCAACGACGGTTACGACACCGTCGAGTGGTGTGCCTCCCAGCCGTGGAGCAGCGGTCAGGTGGGCATGCGCGGGCTCAGCTACATGGGCTACACCCAGTGGGAAGCAGCGGGCGCGGCGCCTCCGCATCTGGTCTGCCTCTTCGTCTACGGCTCCCCAAGCGATTTTTTCCTGGATATCTGTTCACACATGTTGGGCACGCTCTACCTGATGGACTCATTCACATGGGCCGTGATGGTAGATAGCCGCACAAACCAGGACATCAGCCTCTACGATTGGGGGAACGAGAGTCTAAGCCATCTGCCTTTGATTTCTCTCGACGAGTCTTTCGGCCGCAATATCCCGCACTGGAAACAGTGGCTTTCCCATCCCGTTTATGACGATTATTGGAGCTCGCAAGGCCTCAGGGATCTCTACAGAAATGTCGTGGTTCCCGCGGTATCGGTCACAGGCTGGTTCGACGACTGCCAGATGGGCTCCCTGGCCAACTACGCCGGTGTAGTCGCAGGCGGCGGCTCCGCGCTCGCACGTGAAAACCAGCACCTGATCATCGGCTACTGGCAGCACAGGGGGCCGTATCCCGGTTACGTCGAGTATACCTCCATGGGCGATATGGACTTCGGTCCGGAGGCCGCGCCTGACATGTGGTCCTTCGAATTGCGCTGGTTCGATCACTGGCTCAAAGGCTACGACAACGGCGTCGATCGAGAGCCGAAGGTCAGGCTCTTCATCATGGGCGAAAATCGCTGGCGCGAGGAGAACGAGTGGCCTCTGGCCCGCACTCAATTTACCCCTTACTATTTCCACAGCGGCGGCGGCGCCAACACCCTTCGGGGCGATGGAAAGCTGGATTCCGTATTACCGACTGGGGAGCAGCCCGACAGTTACGCCTACGACCCCGCTGATCCGGTGCTGTCGCTGCGCGGCGGAAAGGGGGCCCGGGGAGGGATCTCCGCCGATCCGATAGACCAGCGGCCGAATGAGGAGCGGCAAGACGTTCTCGTATACACCTCGGGAGTGCTGACTGCGGACTTGGAGGTTACAGGCCCCGTCAAGGTGATTCTCTACGCCGCCTCTTCCGCCCGTGATACCGACTTCTGCGCCAAGCTCGTCGACGTTCATCCCGACGGTTCCGCCTACAACGTCTGCTATCCGGCCATCGGCATTCTCAGCGCTCGATTCCGCAACGGGGCTGACAAAGCCGAGCTCATCGAGCCGGGCGCGGTATACCGCTACGAGATCACTCTGCCCCCGACGGGCATCGTCTTCAGAAAGGGCCATCGCATACGTGTAGAAGTCTCCAGCAGCGACTTCCCTCTTTACCATCGAAACCTCAACACCGGTCTTGATCCGTACACCTCAACAGAAATGGTCGTGGCTAAACAGACGGTCTACCACGACGCCGAGCACCCATCGCATGTTCTATTACCCTTGATTCCTAAGCTTAAGGAGAAGTGATGTCGATGGCGGCAATTGTCTGAACAACAATTTGTTTTTTTATGTTTACGCGCAAGAGGAAATCGAGGAGGAGATGAAAGGCCTTATCTTCTCGGTTGGATGATTGGCACGACACTTCAATCAGCTAATGTTGCTCGTATTATTTGAGCGAGGAGAGCAAATGAAGAATGAAGATCTTATTCGCAAAGAATGTCAGGACAAGATCTCCGCATTAATTGAATGCTTGCGGGAAAGGGAAATCGAAGCAGCGGTCTTCTTTGATCATGCCAATATCACCTATTTCAGCGGGCTGAGGTTGATTCGCTGGTCCGATTACGTTCTTTGTATTCACATAGAGGGCAAGTTGATCCTTGTAGCTTCCCGGTTGGATTACGAGCGAGTGAAGAGGGACAGCTGGATCGAGAACATCGTTTGTTTCCGGGACGACACTCCCGACTACCTCTCCGTATTGGGTGAGAAGCTGGGTGTGAGCTCAGGGAGGATAGGTGTCGATCCCGGCGCGCTTACTCATCACCAGGCGAATTACTTGAAGCGGCTTTGCGGAAACGGCCAGGAGCTCTTCTCGTTAGAGGATGAGTTGTTCGAGCTGAAATCGGTTAAGTCCGAGTCAGAACTGACGGCCATCCGCCGGGCTGCGGCCATTGCCGACAAAGCCATGGATGAGGCGATCAAAAAGGCCGTCAGCGAAAAGGGCGTGACCGAGAGGGAGATCTCCAATTATGCCGTCTACATGATGAGGCTGGCGGGCGCAGAGAGGGAATCTTTCGAACCGTTCCTCATGTCGGGTGAGAACGGATGGGTGCCACAGCGTTTCTCCACAGATAAGAAACTGCGGGAGGGCGAGCTGAATCTCTTCGATATGGGAGCAGTCTACCGGGGTTACTGTTCCGATTTGACCCGGACCTTCAGCTTGGGCGGGTTGACCAGGGAAAGGCGCAAGGCTTTCGAGGTCGCTTACAAAGCGCAACAGAGTGCCATCGAAGCCATTCGACCGGGCAAAACAGGCGGAGAAATCGACAATGTTGCCCGAGTGTTGATCGAAAAGGAAGGTTTCGGTCGGTATTTCCCCCACCTTACCGGCCATGGGATCGGGGTTTCACTCCACGAGCGTCCGCTCTTGGATCGAGGCGTTGATACGGTTCTCAAGCCTAACATGGTAGTCACAGTTGAACCCGGCATCTATGTCCCGGGAGTTGGAGCGGCCAGGCTGGAGGATATGGTCCTGGTGACCGAGACCGGCTGCGAGGTGCTGACGAATATGAAGAGAGATTTGATCTAACCGGGGGTTATGGATATGAGGCCTGTCAAGATAATCAGTGTAGTTGATTCCCACACCGCCGGAGAACCGACCCGAATAGTAATCGGCGGAGTCCCTCACATTCCCGGCAACAATATGCGGGAGAAGAGGGATTGGTTCGCTGGTAACAAGGATGATCTTCGCAAGTTTCTCATGAACGAACCCCGTGGGCATAAGGATATGTTCGGCTCCATCGTCACTGCCCCGGCCTCCCCCGATGCCGATGTCGGCGTTCTCTTCATCGATAATGATGGTTATCTGGACATGTGTGTTCACGGCTCGATAGGGACGGTGATAGTGCTGCTGGAGCTGGGCCTGATTGACTCCAGGACGCTGGTCCTGGACACTGCGGCCGGAAAGGTACACGCTAGGGCCGAGCTTGTAGATGATAGAATCTGGCATGTGACGATTCGTAATGTCTCCTCGTTCTTCCATTCCTCGGAATCACTGTTGGTTAAAGGTCTGGGTGAAGTCCAGGTTGACGTAGCATACGGCGGCAACTTCTTCGCGTTGATCACGGCATCCCAGCTCTCCCTTGATCTGTCCCTGGATAATCTGCCTAAACTGGTGAAATTAGGGATGGAGATCAAGCGGGCGTTGAATGGCAGCCTCAAGGTGTTCTACCCCGATAGCGGGGAACAAGCTCTGATCCAACTTGTCCAGATCTACGATGAGAGCTCGGATCCCCCGAAAAACCTTGTGGTTTTCGGGGAAGGGCAATTCGATCGATCCCCATGCGGCACGGGCACCTGTGCTAAGATGGCGTTGTTAAATTCCCAAGGTAAACTCAAATTGGGTGAGGAATATTCATATCAGAGCATCATCGGCACGGAGTTCAAAGGCAGGATCGTGGAGGAAGTGAACCTGGGCCGCTATAAAGCGATACTCCCTGAGATCACTGGCTCGGCATATATTACGGGAATACAACAACTGATCTTGGATAACGCCGATCCGTTTAAAGAGGGATTTAGAATTCCCTGAAGCCGATGGATGTACGCTTTGCGTGTCCCCATCGCCGGCGGGCGAACCTCTTGGCGGAACCGCTTGCGCCTGACAGGATCGTTCACGGCGGCTCCTATCCGCCTGCGGCGGATGAAATATGCGAGTCGAGAATTTCCGTTAATTCAAGCAGGATT
>DATKUA010000101.1:0-4923 GCA_035530855.1 Acidobacteriota bacterium
TAGAACTCGACGAAATTGTTGTGCTTGTCGCGCTTGGAGACGGCCAGATCCACTGCCTTGCGCGGCCGCGGCATGCGGGCCGTCTCACCGATACTGCGCTTGCGCTGCTTCGCCTCGTCGGTGGTCAGCCATTCGCCGAAGACGCTGCTGAAACCGCGACTGTAGATCAGCTTGCCGCTCTCATTATCGTAAACCGAGTAGAGAAAGAAACCCCTGTTGAGTGTGTCGATCAGCTTCGTGCGGCTCCCCGCCCAAGGGCCTTCGACGATTATCTCATCAAGACTATAGACGTCGCCCTCGGCATCGCCAGTGCGGAACAGATCGACCCTCAGCGTCTCCCCTGTGAACCACGTATCGAAATCGACATCGTCGGCGCCGACGGCCGGCACTGCTGCGATTAGCATTACAAATATCAGTGCGCGCATCTCGTACCCCCCATCGAATTTTAAATCACCCAACTTACCGCGGAATAATAACATATACCAAACCGATAAATGGCGCTTAACAGCGTCAGGTAGACAGGAATGCCTTTGATTATTTGCTATGCCTTCCCTTGACCATAACAACGGCGAGAACTGATAATGAGATACCTCAGATAATTGAAGTTCCCGTCCATCATACAAGCAGGGGGAAGGAATGAGACACTCCGGAAGACTGATCGTTTTATCCACCATGGCTTTTCTGGTGCTCCTCGCGGGCCTTGCGGTGGCCCAGGAGGACTTTGCCAAACTACCGCGCTACCCGGCCCCCTCGCCCGACGGCAAGATAATCGCCTTCAGCTACCAGGGTGACATCTGGACCGTGCCGGTCGAGGGCGGCAGAGCAATGCGCCTGACCGTGCACGAAGCTTACGACTATGCGCCCGTCTGGAGCCCCGACGGCAGCGAGATCGCCTTCAGTTCCGATCGCTACGGCAACGACGATATCTACGTGATCCCGTCGGCAGGCGGAGCCGCCGAGAGGCTGACCTACATGTCGGCCGGCGACACAGCGTGCGGCTGGACTCCCGACGGCGGGGCGGTGATCTTCGCCTCCAATCGCGACTGGAGCTCGCACCGCGTCCCGGTGCTCTACTCCGTCCCACGCGGCGGCGGCACGCCGTCAGTCCTGATGCCGGAGTACGGCAACGAGGGCGCCGTCTCGCCCGACGGCAAGTGGCTCGCCTACACCAACGGCTACCGCAACTACTGGTGGCGCCGCAACTACCGCGGCGCGGGCAACAACGACATCTGGATCTGGAACCGCGAGGCCGGCGAGTACAAGCAGCTCACCGATCACCGCGGCAACGACGCCTGGCCGATGTGGTCCGGCGACGGCTCGGCAGTCTATTACGTCAGCGACGAGGGCGGCGTCGATAACATCTGGCGCGTCGACATCGCCGGCGGCGAGAAGACCCAGCTCACCAGCCACGACGACCGCGTCCGCTACCCCAACATCAGCCGCGACGGCTCCCTCATCGCTTACGAGTTGGGCATGGATATCTACCTCCTCGACACCGGCGGCGGCGAGCCTACGAAGCTGGCGGTCGTCGCTCCCAGCGACAACAAGTTCAACACCACCGAGCGGCTAACGATGACCCGCGGCGCCGACGAGATGGAGCCCTCGCCCGACAACGACGAGATCGCTGTCGTGGTCCGCGGGGAGATCTTCGTCCTCAGGGAGGACGGCGGCCAGGCAAACCGCCTGACCAACAATCCCGCGCGCGACTTCGACATCATCTGGGACAAGGAGGGCACCGCTCTCTTCTTCATTTCCGACCGCGGCGGCAACTACGACCTCTATAAGATCGAGAGCGACGATCCCGAGGAGAAGGATCTCTCCCGCGCGCTCGCTTTCAAGATCACCCGGCTGACCGAGGATCCAGCCGACGAGCACTCCCTCGGCCTCAGTCCCGACGGCAAGAAGCTGGCCTACGTGCGCGGCGCGGCCGACCTGCACGTCATCGACCTGGAGAGCAATGAGGATACGCTGCTGCTGCCCGGCTGGTCGCTTGACGACTTCAAGTGGAGCCCCGACAGCCGCTGGATCGCCTTGACGCGCAGCGATGCGCAGTTCAACAGCGACATCTGGATCGTCTCCGCCGAGGGTGGCGAGCCGGTCAACGTCAGCATGCACCCCGATGATGACTCCAGCCCGACCTGGTCGCCTGACGGCCGCAAGCTCGCTTTCGTCTCCAGACACTCGGGCGACCGCGGCGGCGGCGATAACTACGACGTCTATATGATCTATCTGCGCCAGGAGGACCACGAGAAGACCGCCGAGGATTGGGAGCGGGAGAAGGAAGCCAAGAAGGAGAAGAAGCCCGAGCCGAAGCAGGAAGGCGATGAAGAGAAGAAAGAGGGCGAAGAGGAGAAGCCCGAGCTGGAGGTCAAGATTGATTTCGAGGACATCCACCAGCGCATCCGAGCGGTCACCTCGCAGATCGGCGACATGTATTTCGTCAGCTTCGGCCCCGACAGCGAGACGCTGGCCTTTGCTTCCGATAACACCGGCGACATGGAATTATGGTCGGTCAAACTCGACGGCTCCGAACTGAAACAGCTCACCCACGGCGGCACCTCTCCCGCCGCAATCCGCTGGGCCAAGGACGGCAAGAAAATCTACTTCCTTCGCAGCGGAGGCACGATCCAGACCGTGCCCGCCGGCGGCGGCTCGCCCGAGGGCAAATCCTTCCAGGCGCGCATGACTATCGATCATCCCGCAGAGCGCCTGCAGAAGTACGAGGAAGCCTGGAGAGTTCTCAACCAGCGCTTCTACGACCCCAACTTCCACGGCGCCGACTGGCCCGCAGCGCACGAGAAATACCGGCCCTGGGCCGTGGCCGCGGTTGAGACGCGCGACTTCAATGACGTCGTCAATATGATGTTCGGCGAGCTCGACGGCAGCCACATGGGCATCCGCGGTCCCAATGAAAACGGCCCGAATGACAGCACCGGCCTCCTGGGCATCGTCTTCGATGATAGCTATGCAGGACCCGGCCTCAAGGTCGCCTCGGTGCTCAAGGACGGCCCCTGCGACAAGGTCGCCTCCAAGGTCGCTCAGGGTGAATACATCCTCGAGATTGACGGCGAACCGGTGTCAATGGCCGTCAACATCCACAAGCTGCTCGTCGACACCGGCGGCAACAAAGTGGTGCTGACCGTCGCCGCAGCGTCCGACGGGGAGAAACGGCGCGTGATAGTCCGACCTGTATCTCTGCGGGAGGTCAACCAGTTTCTCTACGAAGGCTTTGTCCGCCAGCGTCGCGAGATCGCGCACAGGCTCGGCGAGGGCCGCATTGGCTACCTCCACGTGCAGGTCATGGGTCAGCCCAGCCTCGAGCGCTTCGAACGCGAGCTCTTCAGCGAAGCCCACGACAAGGACGCGATCATCATCGACGTGCGCAACAACGGCGGCGGCTGGACCACCGACATGATGCTCGCCATGCTGCAGGTCAGGCCCCACGCCTACACCATCCCGCGCAACGGCCCCCGCGGTTACCCCGTCTCCGAGCGCCTGCCGCTCTACGCCTGGTGGAAGCCGGTCGTCGTCCTCTGCAACGAATACTCCTACTCCAACGCCGAGATATTCTCCTGGGCGATCAAGACTCTCAAGCGCGGCCTGGTCGTCGGCCAACAGACCAACGGCGCGGTCGTCAGCACGGGTGCCTACGGTCTGATCGACGGCTCCTATGTCCGCACGCCGGGGCGCGGCTGGTACGTCTACGATTCCGGCATCAACCAGGAGCGCAACGGCTGCCCGCCCGACATAGTAGTCGTCGTCCAGCCGGGCGACGAGGCCGCCGGCGTCGACCGCCAGCTCGAGCGCGCAGTGGAGGAGTTGATGAAGCAAATTCAGTAACCGACGACCAAAGGCGCGATAATCACGAAGGGTCGCCCCATTACGGGACGGCCCTTAATCGATCTACAGCTGATGGTGTTCGAGCCTTCAACACTTGTGTTTCTCGCGGTCTATGTGCTTCCTGCAAAAATCGCGTTTGCATACATCGCATCTTTCCACAGCCCGTCGTTTACAATCATTGTACTCGCATAACTTTTTGATACTGCCGCCATTGTCATCGTCATCATCATCAATATCATCAGGATCGTCGAGACCGTCATGCTCGCCACCTTCTCCATCACCCCAGCCTACACCTTCTTCACCATCGTAGCCATCACCGCTTGACTTGTTATAAATCTGCCATCCCAACTCAGCGCATAATGGATAGCTCACCACCGAGGATTTGATTTGATCAACTTCTGCCCTTGCATCTAGCTGTTTGCTCATCCAAGGCCTCCTGCAAATTATTAATAAGAAGTTGCTCAGTCGAAAGTTCTTTCCGCTTTTTTAGTGCTACGTCATATCCACGTATGGCTTGATTAATCCATCTGGAGTTAATGACATATACTCTTCTTCCCGCAGGGAAACGCTTCCAACCAGCGTCAGCAAGAAGAAAAAATCTAGCGTTATTAGGGAAAAATAGGTCAGCTGTATCAATTTCGCTGCGGAACAATCTTCGCTGGCGTGGAGATAATGAATGCTGGCCAGAGATCAACACAGATGTTGCTTTTTTAATTGGATCAAACAAAGACCTAGGAAACCATTTATACCTGAAAAACCATACAAACTGACTTCCCGTGTCACTGGAGAAAATCTGCTTACGGAATGCGTTAAAGAGGTTGAGAAACTTGCTCTCACCTTTGTATATCGAAAAGAAAGGTGGTGTCCAGTAGTCGAAGTTGTGGCCTCGGAAGTCCAACTCGTCGCCGTGGCGCCAGAGCATCTTCATGTAGCGGTCGTCAGCCGAGTTGACCAGTATCAGTTTACGGTCATCCGGTAAGCCAAGATGCCTCTTGTTGTCTTCGACCTTGAAGCTCCCGTCGAGGTTGAGAACCTTTTTAACTGGCACTGCCCAAGTGTCGATCTCGGGGAAGCTCTCAGGGA
>DATKUA010000102.1:0-6534 GCA_035530855.1 Acidobacteriota bacterium
AGTAGAGCACCGGGACGCGGTGCGAGCTCCAGTCGCGATTGGAGGCAAAGATCACCGCCCCGCCGTCGGGAGTCCAGCCGCACGCCGTGTCGCCCGCCGACATGTAGGTCAGCCTCTCGGCGGCTCCGCCCGCCGACGGGATCACGTAGACATCGTCGTTGCCGAAACGGTCGGAACTGAAGGCGATCTCGCTGCCGTCGGGACTCCAGACGGGCGCGTAGTCGTAGGCTTCGTGCACGGTCAGGCGCATCGCTCTGCCGCCCTCGACCGGCACGGTCCAGATGTCGCCCTGGTAGCTGAAGGCGAGCGTCTTGCCGTCGGGCGACGGGGCCGGGTAGCGGGGCAGTTTGGCGAAATCCTCCTCTGCCGCTGCAAGGCCCGCGAGGAGCACCAGGAAAGCTATAGCGGAAAAAACGATCAGTCTTCCGGAATGTCTCATTCCTTACCCCTGCGTGTTTGATGGTGGGAACTTCAATTATCTGAGGTGTTTCATTATCAGTTCTCGCCATTGTTTCGGTCAAGCGAAGTGCATCCAAATATCACTTTGATTTTGCTTATACCTATGCAAGAGCCGGCTTCCACGGTTGTCTCAGCATAGTTTAGGTGTCGGGCCAACTGCTTTGAATAATGAGGAATTTAAGGCTTCGTTGAGCAGTGAGGTGCCCTAAGGGTGACAGAATAATAATTTTCTATTCGATTGTTGTAATGATGGTTGTATATAATGGATGCCAACGCTAAGCATGGAGGTTGTTTTGAACAGAATATTGTTAGTAATACTATCTGGTATTGCAATGATCTGTCCGGGGTGTACCGAGGAGGCGACGCATACGCGCGATGAACAGATCGAGCTTTACATCACCAAGGTTACTAGCAGCATGCAGGAATGGGATGACGCCAACGCGGTGGCCAGCAGGACATCGAGGATCGCAATTTCTCAACCTGTGAGCCAGTTACAGAAGATACGTCGGGCTGTGGCAGCTTTAACTCAATCTGACGCTACAATGAACAATCAGAAGCTATTACTGGAATACATGGACGGAGTCATTAATATATATTTGTCATTTATGTCAGAAGAAGAGGAAGTAGATCTATTAATCTTGGGAGTATCTGTCGAATCCATTCAAATCGCTTGGTTGACGGATTTTGCTGAGCTTATGAGCAATGCCTCTCCATTTGTCGAGGAGCCTGCATATTGGCTAGCCAAGCGAATTGATTCATTGGAGGGCTGGAATCAGTTCCTCGAAGATTATCCGGAAACCGCCCATGCCTCGACTGCTTACGGCAGGCTTGCAGAGTTGGAGGCTACTGCAGAGAGTCAAAGGCAGGAGGCTACCGCCTACCAGAATGCGCTGAGCGCAGAAAGCAAGGAAACATGGGAGGCGTTCTTGCGTGACTATCCGGATTCTTCTCGTGTCCCTGAAGCCCAAGACCGAATTGCAGAGTTCGATTTGCAGGAAAGGAAGGCTGAGCGTTTAAAGCAGGAGGAGGAACGCAGAGCTGAGCGACAAAAGCAGGAAGAATCTGCTTTTCGAGAAGCCCAAAGATTTAATACCAAGGAATCATGGGAGGGATTTCTACGCGATTATCCGAATTCTCCTAATGCAGCCGAGGCTCGACGATATTTGGCACCTAATGCAAGGGAAGGAGTTCCTAGCGACTACTTAGCTGTTGATTTGGGCCTTGGAGTTGAGCTCAAACTTCGCCTGATCCATTCTGGTGAGTTCCTGATGGGCGCCGTTCCAAGGGACAGTGAGGCTGCATATAACGAAGTACCACAACACAAAGTACAAATCTCTGCACCGTTCTATATCGGTATATATGAGATAACCCAGGCGCAGTATCAGCGTGTGATGGCTACAAATCCCAGCCGATACAAGGGCTCTAATTACCCTGTGGAGAAGGTAAGCTGGAACGACGCTCAGAAATTTTGCCGGAAGCTCAGTAGTTTGACAGGGAAGAACTATCGCTTGCCAACGGAAGCGGAATGGGAGTATGCCTGCCGCGCGGGTAGTGAGACAAAGTTCTCTTGGGGAAAAAGTGTGGACAATGAATATGCATGGTATCTTGATAATGGCGAGAACAAACCACACAATGTAGGCCAGAAACAGCCAAACGCTTGGGGTTTATTTGACACGAGTGGCAATGTTTGGGAGTGGTGCGAGGATTCGGTTGACGATTTAAACATCGTACGCGGTGGAAGTTGGATTAATTCTGCAAAAGCCCTACGCTCGTCATCCCGTTATAGCTACTCTCCAGATACTGGGTATTTCTTCCTCGGCTTCCGTGTCGTCCGGGATGTGGAGTGATCTCTATATTCGTATTTTCCAATCGACTAACATTCAGTCCCCTGGCGAGCTTTTTAACAGACACCGCTTAAGCCGTTGACCACTCATAATCCCTGAGGTTCAATCGCAAACTGCTGATTCTCCAATCTAAAAAATCAGATAGGGTTACCTTGGTACAATCCCTGAATATCAGCGCCGTTGGGTATTGCCTGTGCTATCATTCGTAGGTTTGCTGGAGGATGGAATATAAGAAGGGGAGGATCGAATGGCCAGGCTGGTTTTAGCTTTTCTATGCTTGTTTGTTTCCATAAGCGCAGCCGACGATGTCGATTTCGATACGTGGTTCACGGGGGAGACGCTGAGGATTGACCTTTTCCGCATGGGGGATGCCGAGGGCGACGTCTATAGTCTTGATGAAATAATCGTCGAAGGCCCTTGGGCGGGGAGCCGCACGAAGCTGATCGATACACTCAACAGGGGTTTCTTTCTCTACTCGGTCTACGACACGGAGAGCGGCAAGCTGATCTACAGCCGCGGTTTCAGCAGCGTCTTCGGCGAGTGGCTGACCACCGACGAGGCGAAGCAGCGCAAGCGCAGTATCGGTGAGACGGCCCGCATCCCGCGGCCGAGCAAGACAGTAGATCTGGCCGTCTCCAAGCGCGACAAGCACAACAATTTCGTCGAGTTCTACCGCGTCACGATCGATCCCAACAGCCACAACAACGCTGAGCAGGGCTACAGCGATGCCGGCTTCAAGGTGATCGATCTGCACGTGCCCGCCGAACCGCGCAAGGTATACGATATCCTCATCCTGCCCGAAGGCTACACGGAAGAGGAAGCGGAGAAATTACGCTCCGACGCCGAGCGGATGGCGAATGTCATCCTGGAAACGAAGCCGTACAGCGAGATGAAGGACATGATTGCCGTGCGCACCATCGAGGCCTACAGTCGCGAGAGCGGCATCGACCAGCCCCGCGAGGGGATCTGGAAGGACACGCTGTTCGACGCACGCTTCAACGCGTTCGACAGCCCACGCTATGTGCTGACGATCAACAACAAGGCGATAGCCGATGCGGCGGCCAACGCGCCCTACGACGCGGTGGCGATCATGCTCAACACCGAGCGCTACGGCGGCGGGGGAATCTTCAATGCCTACACTACCTTCGCCGTCGACAACGAATGGGCAGGCTATCTGCTGACTCACGAAGGCGGGCACAGTTTCTCGGGGCTGGGCGACGAGTATTACACATCCGACGTGGCCTACACCGATTTCTACACTGCCGACGCGGAGCCGTGGGAGCCGAACGTGACGGCGTTGCTCGATCCGGAGAACCTCAAGTGGAAGGAGTTCGTCACGCCCGGCACGCCGATCCCCACGCCGGCCACCGACGAATACAAAAAGGACGTGGTCGGCGCCTTCGAGGGCGCGGGCTACATGGCCAAAGGGCTTTACCGCCCGGCGTTCGACTGCAAGATGATCTCGCGCGCCAACATCGACTACTGCCCGGTCTGCATGGAAGCCGTGCGGCAGATGATACGGTTTTACACTGAAGAGTAAGAATCGGCAGTAATTGAGCAGCGGAGCCGAAAGGGACCCGGTCTAGGATAAGTGATTCCTCTCGAGATACTTGCGCCGATTGTCGTCGCGTTTGCGTTTTTCCTGCAGCGGATAACCGGCTTCGGTTCGGCGGTGATCGCCACGCCGTTGCTGGCGTTGATCTGGGAACCGCACGAGTCGATCGCACTGGTGCTGATTTTCCAGAATGCCTTCGGCCTCTGGCTGGTGGCCCGTGTCTGGCGGCGGCTGATGGACAGGAAGATATTAACGTTCCAGATTTTCTTTCTGCCCGCCGTTTTGCTGGGGACCTATGTGCTGCCGATGATGGAACCGGAACTGGTGCGGAAGGGCCTGGCGGCTGTCTGCGCCTTCGTCCTGGTCCAGTGGCTGTTCTTCTCACGGCTGCGCCTGCCGGAGCGGCTGCAGCCGGCGGCGGGCGGCGCGTGCGGCCTGATGAGCGGGCTGGTGCAGGGCTCTTTCGGCATGGGCGGGCCGTTCTTTCTCCTGTATTTCGGCAATGTCGAGAAGCGCTCGGAAGTGATCCGCGACACGATCATCGCCGTCTTCGTGGTCGCCAATGTACTGCGCGCGCCCGTTGCGTTCGCCACGGCACAGTTCACGCCCGACGTGCTGTGGCTGGCGCTCTACACGACTCCGTTGTTCGTGGCGGCGATGGTGGCCGGAGCAAAGCTGACGAAAAGAGTGGATGCGGGGCTCTTCCGCTATCTCGTGGTGGGAATTCTGTTTCTGGCGGCGGTGCAGCTGGCCTTCCAGTAATTCAAGCCGGGCGCAAGGTGGAGTGGATCTGGAAGGCATTCGATTTGATCAGGACCCAGATTTCGGTTCCTTCAGCCAGCAGGAGTTCGGTGGCCGCGCCGTGGGTCAGCTCGACGATGAGCTCGCAGCCGATGTCGACGTGAACCAGGATGAGGCTGCCGACGTTGGCAAAGCCGGCCACTCTGCCCCTCAGCACGTTGCGCGTGCTGATCTTGCCCGGTTGCCCGCGCGAGATGATGATTTCGTTCGCTCTGATGGCGAGGCCGATTTCGGCTCCCGGCGGTGCGTCGACCAGGGCCACCTTGAATGTCGCCTCTCCGACGCTGACGACGCTGTAACCGTACTCAGGCAGGTTGGCGTCCACCGTCCCCGCCAGGACGTTGTTTACACCTTCCCTGGTGAATATCCCATAAACCTCGGGCAAATCGATGATTTCCCGGTAGGGGCCCGCGGCAACGATCCTGCCGCCGTGCAGGACGGCTATGTGAGAGGCGATGCTGGTGACTTCGGTGGGGTCGTGGCTGACGTAGAGCGCGGGCAAATTGAAGTGTGAGATGGCGAGCTTGAGGTAGGGGAGGATGCGCCACTTCAGCCGCCCGTCGACCGAAGCGAGCGGCTCGTCGAATAGCAGCAGCCTGGGCGAGGCCAGCAGCGCTCTGCCGAGAGCAACACGCTGGGCCTCGCCGCCGGAGAGGGTGGCGGGATAGCGATCAAGCAACGAGCCGATTTCCAGGACCTCGGCGACCTCGTTCAGCTCGATCGTCCTCGGCCGGCCGCGCACGCGCCGGTAACCGTAAAGGAGGTTCTCGCGCACCGTGCGGTGTGGAAAGAGCAAACCTTCCTGTGGGACGAGCCCGAAACCGCGGCGTTCCGCAGGTGTGTCGATTCCCGCAGCGCTGTCGAAGAGAACCTCGCCGTCGATCGAGATTCTGCCCGAGTCGGGCCTGAGGAGACCGGCGACGATATTGAGCAGGGTACTTTTGCCGGCACCCGACGGGCCGAAGACGGCCACCGGTTCGCCCGGAAGATTAATTTCAACGTCGAGGTGGAAGTCGGCGAGGCGTTTCCTGGCGGTAATTTCGATCACGTTCTTGCCCTGCGCTTCTTCCTGGTCAGCAGTTGAGAGATCACCAGAGCACCGATGGAAAGAGCGATCGAGATGACGAGCAGGAACATCGCCTTTTGCTCGCCGCCCGGCGTGTTGATTGCCGAGTAAACCGCCAGCGGAATAGTCTGGGTTTGTCCGGGGATATTGCCTGCAAGTACGATTGTGGCGCCGAACTCACCGAGGCAGCGCGCGAAGCCAAGCAAAGAGCCGGCGAGAATCCCCGGTGCCGCCAGAGGCAGGGTGACGGAGAAGAAAGTGTCCCATGGGCTGGCCCCAAGCGTGCGCGACGCGCCCTCGAGGCGCCTGTCGACCGACTCGAACGAGAGCTGGACGGCGCGGACCACCAGCGGAAAGGCCAGGACGCCCGCCGCGACCGCGGCCCCGATCCATGTAAAGGCGATGTCGAATCCGAGTGTCGAGTGGAGCCATCCGCCGACAAGACCGCCGCGGCCCAGCAGCAACAGGAGCAGGTAGCCGGTTATGATCGGGGGCAGGACGAGCGGAGCGGTGACCAGAGTTTCGATCAGCAGCCGGCCGCGCAGCCTGGGGCGCGACAGCAACCAGGCGACGGCTATCGCGGGTGGAATGATGAACAGGGTGGCAATAAACGCCACCTGGAACGAAAGAAAAACAGGTGCCCATTCAGCGGCGTTCAGCATATGTTTTATCGGGACGGTGTGGTGAAACCGTATTCGCCAAGGATAGCACGGCCTTCGGCCGAAGTAATGAATTCCAGGAATTGCCGGCCTGCGGCCCCCGCAGGATCGCCGATCGCAGCCGCCTGGTAGATGATCGGCGCGTGTAAG
>DATKUA010000103.1:0-8591 GCA_035530855.1 Acidobacteriota bacterium
GCAGCCGAACTTGCGCTGGCTGGCATGCACAGCAGCTTTCTGCTGCGCTCGTTCACGCTTTCCGAATTACCCGTCCGCGCGAGCGTCATGACGGTCGTGCATGAGGAGTGGGTAGCCGGGAAGATAAGAGAAGCCGTGCCCGGCGCGCAGGTGCGCTCCGTGCCTATGGGCATAGATGCAGCCAAGGTGGCTCAGGAGCAGATCTCCGCAGCGCGGGAGAAGTTCAGCGTAGCGAAAGACTTTTTCCTAATAGGTACGTTTGGCCTGCTGACGCCGGACAAGGGGATTGCGGAACTGCTCGACGCCTTCGCCCAGCTGTTGAAGCAGCGTCCCGACGCGCGGTTGCTGTTAGCCGGGGGAACCGGTGAGGATTTACCGCTCGATCAAATGATCGCGGAAAAGCGGCTCGAGGGGCTGGCGATCCCGACCGGTCGCCTGCCGATGGATGAATTCCTCGCATTGATGGCGGCGTGCGACGTGGCCGTCTTCCTGCGCTGGCCGACGCGCCGCGAGACATCCGCAGCAGCGCTTCGGGCAATGGGATTAGGTGCTGCGACGGTCGTCTCCGATCTCGCCCACCTGCGCGCCCTGCCCGACGATGCCGTCGTCAAGGTGCCGGTGGTCGATACCAAGCGTCATCTCGGGCGAATTCTTTACGAGCTTGCCGAGAACGAGCCGCTGCGCAAACGGCTCGGCGCGACAGCTAAACGATACGTCGCCGAGAGGCATTCGTGGGATGCCGTTGTCGAACGCTGGCTGGATTTGACAAGCGAAGCCGTCGACCTGGCGAAAACAACCGAAATCGATCACTCGTTCCTACCCGCGCACCTGCGGCAATAATTCTTCACCGCAGAGAACGCCGAGGGCGCAGAGGGAAGAAAATTATGGGCGGCATAAAAGCCGCCCCTACTATTAATCATCTGCAGTCAACGGTTGATCAACGCCTATTTCTTGGCGGGTAGGTATTTCTTCTCTATCTTGGCAACGACAGTGTAATTGGGATCGACGATCTGGCTGATGTGGTTCTCACCGGCCTGGCTGATCAACTGCAACGCATCGAGCCGCCCGAATCCATAATCGCGTTCGAGCCAGAGTACGAGTTCGCGCAGGGCGATGCGGTAGGCGTCCTCAAGCGGGCGCGTGGAGCCGATGGCCATGATCCACTCGCCTGTCTCGGCAAGCGGCCAGGGTGTGCGGCGGCCTTTGATTAGCTCGACACGCAGCTTGACGTTCATCGCCGCCTCGACGGCTGTGCCGATCACCTCGCCGCCGCCCTGCACCAGATGGCCGTCGCCGAAGCTGAGCAGCGCGCCGGGGACATTGACGCCGAGATAGACAGTCGCGCCGACGCCGAGCTCAGGGGTGTCCATGTTGCCGCCGAAATCGCCGGGGACGATGCTGTAGCGCACCTCCCCTGCCGAAGGGGCGACGCCGATGCAGCCGAGGAAGGGCTTCATCGGGATCTCAACGCTGTGGCCGTCGTCGTGGGCTTTATAGGTGACCGTGCCGCGCTCGGGATTAACCTGGTAGAACCAGACACGTTCGCTGGAAGCCGACGGATCGGCGGGCGGAAGTGTGAGGTAGGAAAGCAGATCGGTGCGATTGCCGAACGAACTGACGCCGAAGGATCGCGCGGGCTGCAAATCGAGAATGGTGACGGCAATGGTGTCGCCCGGCTCGGCGCCCTCGATGTAGAACGGGCCGGTCTGCGGGTTTGAATGGAACGGCTTGCGGATCTTCGAAGGCAGGTCGCCGGGAGACTTGACGCTGCCGTCGTAGCAGTCCTCGGTCCAGCTCTTGATGACCGTGCCCGGCTCGATGCTTCACCGGTTCGCAGCCGCCATAGTTGTAGCAGAGGTCGTCATGGTCAGGGATATACTCGACCTCCTTCTCCTCAGCTTGCGCGGGGCCGAGGGCGGCGATCAGAATGGCCAAGGCGATAGTGATAGACATCGGTAACCCCCTGTCAGTTTGCTGAGTCCATTCTAACGCCTGCGCAGAGGATATGCGCGCCGTAAGAAGACAAGCACCTATTAAAAGCCTCCCTTAGCGGATGGCTATGCTATGTGGGATCATGCGATAGGTTGAAAATGCTTTTGTTACTTGTCCTGCGAGTAGGCTGTGCTCCAGTCGATGGGTCCGGACTCAAAGCGCTGGACCAGGCGGCCAAGAACATCGTCCCACGCGCCCTGGAAGTATTCGAAAACCTCGTCCCAGTCCTTGCCCTCGCGCCAGCCGTCATGTGTCATCGTCAATTTTGTGCCCCCCTCAGCAGGCTCAAACTCGACTACAACACGGAACTTTGACTTGCGCACCTCCGGCCACTGAGGCGGCGAGTTCCATTCGAACGAGAGCATCTCTCCCTCGCGGAAATCGAGCACCTTGAGGTCCTCTGCTCCGCGCCACCCGGGCGGATTATCGGGATAGAACAGGATTTCATACGGGCCGCCAACTCGTAGCTCGACGTTGCAGGCGGGTGCGAAAAAGGTAGTGATGCCCTCGGGCGTGGTCCACGCCAGCCAGACATCCTCGACCGGCGCCGGAACAAATAATTCCTTGACGACGGCGCGCTCGCTGTTTTCCTGCAAGAAAGCCAGAGGCAGCAAGGCGAAAACAAGAAAGGCAAACTTTATCATGCTCCCCCCCTGTGTTTTCACGTCAAAACGATAACGCTCAACTATAGCTTCTTTGTGAGCAACATTCAGTAACTTTTATTACACATTCGGCTCGGAATGTCGCCTTGCGGATGTATTGAGGCCGCGCTCCATTTTGATATCGAGTTTTCCGCGTACGCGTAAGTAAACACAACAAGTGCGATACGGCGCAGGCGGCGGGTTTTTCGGCTGGATCAGAACATGCCGGGGAGCGGCATGCCGCCGGTGAGGCCTTGCATCTGCTCCTGGAGTGCCTCGTCGACCCGGCGCGCGGCGTCGTTGATGGCGGCGACGATCATGTCCTGCAGCATCTCGATGTCCTCGGGGTCTACGACCTCCGGGTCGAGGGTGAGCTCGAGGAGTTGCTTGTTGCCGTTCATGCGAGCGGTCACCATGCCGCCGCCGGCACTGCCGGCCACCTCCAAGTCCTCCATCGCCTTCTGCATGCGCTCCTGCATCTGCTGCGCCTGCTTCATCATCTTCTGAAGATTCTTCATCCCTGCTGCTCCTCTTCGTCTTTTTCAGTCCCGTAATCGTGGACTATCGTACCGTCGAGTTCGCGGAACAGGCGCCCCGCGAGCGGATCCTGCTTAACTTTGCGCTCTGTCTCCGTGGAAGCGCCCTCCGGTGCTTCCGCGACGGTTTCCTCTGGCGGCGCCGGCGGCGGGGCTTCCTCTTCGTCCGCCGCGACGGGTGATCCGTCCGGCACGAGATCCGGCGCTTGCTCCGGTTCCGCTGCCGATGGCGGAGAAGGTGTGGCACCACCCGTTGCCGTTACATCGAGCACAATGTCATCGCCGAACGTCTCACGCGCAACTTTTTTAAGCGTGCTGTTGAACTCTCCGCCCGAGAGCAGGCTGGCGTTTACGGCGGAGCCGGCGGCAATGTGTAGTACCTTACCGTCGAGTTCGACAGACCGCGCCATATCAAGTATGCGGTGCAAACTGGTACCCCGGGCTGCGGCAAGCAGCCTGTCGCGCGGCGTGGCCCCTTTCGGTGCTCCCGGGACTGCGCGCTGGGGTGATGGAGATTCGAATTCCAGCTGCTGCTCGATCGGCGATGGCGCCATAACCGCCCTTGCAGCTTGCAGTTCGCCGGACTGCAACCGTGAGATCACCTCGCTCAACGGCGTCAGCCGCGAGGAATGGATCATCTTCACCGCCGCAGCCTCCAGGTGGTACTGCGGCGAGGCGGAGAGCTGCATCTCGGAGTCAGCGCGCACAAGGATGTCGAAGAAGCGGATGATGTCCTCCTCGCTGAGCCGTTGCACTTGCTCGCGAAGCAGTTCGCGCTCGCGCTCGCTGTAGGGCAGCAACTGCTCGGAGTCGCCGGCGACTCGGGCGATCATCAGGTCGCGCACGTGGCGGATGAGCTGGCGGCAGAAGAGGCGCATGTCGACACCCGTGTCGGCGACATCGCGGACGGCTGCAAAAGCCTCCTCGGCGTTCTGCTCAATGACTGCGTCGACCAGCCGCCGCAGTTCTTCGCGGCCGATCATTCCCAGCGCCTTGAGCGCGGCTTCGTATGTGATGGCGCCACCGGCAAAGTTGATTGTCTGGTCGAGTGCGCTGATCGCGTCTCGGATCGAACCCTCACTGGCGAAGACGATCAGCTCTATCGCGGCGTCCTCGGCCTCCACCTTCTCGGCCGAGCAGATGGCGCGCAGGCGATCGGCAATCGCATCGGCGCGAACGCGGCCGAAGTCGAAGAGCTGGCAGCGGCTGAGCACTGTCGGCGGGATCTTGTGGATCTCGGTGGTGGCAAAGATGAAGACGACGTGCTTCGGCGGCTCCTCGAGCGTCTTGAGGAAGGCGTTGAAAGCGCTCTTGGAGAGCATGTGCACTTCGTCGACGATGTAGACCTTGTAGCGGTCGCGCGCGGGGGAATAGATGAGATTTTCCTGCAGGTCGCGGACGTCGTCGACGGAGGTGTTGGATGCACCGTCGATCTCGAGCACGTCTATGCTGCGGCTGGCCATGATCTCCCGGCAGCTTTCGCAGGTGTCGCACGGCTCGACCGTGGGGCCTTCGGACGAGTGGCAGTTGAGGCTCTTGGCGAGGATGCGGGCGGCAGTGGTTTTACCAACGCCGCGCATGCCGGAGAAGAGGTAGGCGTGGGCAATGCGATCGGCATCAATCGCATTGCGCAGCGTCGTTGTCGCCACCTCCTGGCCGACGACCTCGGTGAATTTCTGCGGCCTGTACTTGAGTGCCAACGGCTGGTAAGTCATCATGGTATCCCGAACGGAATTGATCTTCGCTAGGGGCATTATCGTAGCATGTAGCGGTCGGAGCGACAACGCAAGGAGCGTACTGACCCAGAAGCGAATACTGCCGAAATGAATTTCTCCAACCAGCATGGCCCCCACGCATGTTCACGCATCACCCAACATGCCGTCGATTGCATTGTCCTAATTCGGATACAAAGTACTCTCCCCCGAGAACAATAATTATTGCCTGTGCGAGTGCTTACAGCCGAAAACACGGGCTTATATTATAGTCAATAATCGGCATGTTATTTGCTTATCTTTTTATCTGTGAATTGATGCGCTCGCAAGGCGATGGGTAATCCAATTCATCTAAAAGACCTTTTGTGGTCACGCAGGGGACATCCCTAAGCAAGGAGATTCAACCATGATCAGGCAGGGACGAATACTTGTTCTCTCGTTACTGGCGGTAGGCTTATTGGCGGTGCTGGGAATCACTCAGGAGGCAGCGGTCGGCGAAAATGTCTTTGCTGAAGCAGTGCCCGTGGCTGAAGGCAACAACTCTTTCGCCTGCGATCTTTATGGGATACTCAGGAACGCTGAGGGCAACCTTTTCTTTTCACCCCTCAGTATCCGCACGGCGCTGGCCATGGCCTACGGCGGGGTGCGGGGAGAAACAGCCGCCCAGATAGCAGAAGCTTTAAATTTCGATCCGAATCAAGACAAATTCCACCCCGCCATGAGCGCATTTATCAAGGAACTTGATGACAGCGGGTCAAAGGGCAAATACGAACTCTTCATCGCCAATGCGCTCTGGGGTCAGAAAGATTACAAATTCCTGGGTAAATTTCTTGCCCTGATGCGAAACGATTACGGCGCCCCCCTTAAAAAAGTGGATTTCATTAGCGAAACAGAGCAAGCCCGGCAGGCAATCAACGCTTGGGTCAAGAATCGTACAAAAGAAAAGATCAGGAATCTCATCAAAAGGAACGTGTTGTCCGATGTCACGAGGCTTGTCATTACCAACGCCATCTACTTCAAAGGAAATTGGGAAGCGCAATTCGACAAGAAGGACACCAAGGACTTGTCTTTCGAATTGTCCTCGGGTGATTTGATTAATACGCCTTTCATGTCCCAGAGAGGCGAATTCAGATACCTGGAAAACGACCGTTTCCAGGCGCTTGAGATGCCTTACGCAGGAGGCAGGCTGGCAATGGTTTTCTTCCTTCCAAAGCGGGTTGAAGGCCTGGGCAGGTTCGAGAGATCCATCTCGGCGGCGAAGCTCAAGCTTTGGCTCAATAATATGAATTTGTCAGAGATCGATGTTTACCTGCCAAAATTCAAGTTCTCATCGGGTTTCGACCTGGTTGACGCTCTCAAGAGCCTGGGCATGATTGACGCCTTCGGTTTAATGGCCGATTTCACGGGAATGGTGGAAAGACCGGATCTCTTCATTTCCGCAGTCGTCCACAAAGCATTCGTGGAAGTAAACGAGGAGGGGACCGAGGCCGGCGGCGCCACTGGTGTGGTGATAGAATTTAAGGCCGCCCCAAACGCGTTCCGCGCCGATCACCCGTTCTTATTCCTGATACGGGATTTAGAGACCGGGGCAATTCTATTCATGGGGCGAGTGACAAACCCGCAGGAATAGAGAGCGTGACACCCGTGTGAAGCACAAGCAGTTTGTCGGCGTGCGATCGATTGCTTTCTACTCGTAAGGCAATTCTCGGCTTCGCTTTCTGCCGCTACGCTTTTTGCTCCTCAGAAGCGGAATCCCGAGCTGATGTGGAAGCGGACCTTTCCTTCAATGTCGTAGGCTATGTCGGCCTTTACACCCACAACGGCGGCGAAGATGAAGCCTCCCGCACCGATGCCATAGTGGAATTCGGCATCGCCAAGTTGGCGGCCGTTGTCAAAAACCGCGCCTGAGTCGAAGAAGAAGTGTATGCCGGCGCGCCACCGGTCAAGCACCTTGGTGAGTGGGAGGCGCAGCTCAGCGGAGGCGAGCGCTATGTTGTCGCCGACGAACTCTCCCGGGCTGTAGCCGCGCAGTGTGGCGCTTCCACCAAGGAAAGGTTTGAGATAGGTTGCCAGCGCCTGGTCGGCTTCCTGGTAGTAAAACTGCCAGGCGAATAGTGCTTGCCCGACTACACGCTTGAAGGCACGGACATCGATGTTGAAGATATTGGTGTCACTCCGCGAGCCCATATCGATGATCTCCGGCCCGATGTCACCCATGACCATCGGTCCGAAGTCCTCGTAGGAGATCAACCGCCAGCCGACACCGAAGTAGACGGCGTCGCCGGGCAGGTTGGCGTCCTTGCGTGTATCAAAGGCGACGTCGACTCCGAAGTCGGTGAACTCCTCGTCGAGGCCGCCGAACTTGACGTCAGTCCAGCCACCGCTGATCCCAAGCGTGAAGAATCTCAACCGCGTCGCAAAACGAGCGTTGAACTCGAGGCGGTCATCTGCGATCTCATAGTGCGGATTTTCCCTGCGAGTCCGCCCTGCGTAGACATTGAGACGGTTGACCATGCGCCCGAGATCGAACTCTCCGAGATCGAATTCGGCTTCGGCCCCTATCTGTCGCGTTCCCCCCCAGCTTAGCGGGAAGTAGACTTTGCTCAACGGCAGTATCCTTGAATCGGCAAGGCCAAGGGGATCTATCATTGCGATGCGCACGCCATAGGTGAAGCCGTATTCGTCGCTCAAGCCCAGGATGGGGCCGAACATGAATTTGCTCGGCAGCGATGGCTTTTCCTTGACCACTATTATGAGAACAACGTCGCCGCCCTCGCCCAGCGAGAGGTAGCGTACACGCACCTCGACCGACTCGAACCTTCCGTTGCGCTGCAGCCTCTTCTCCATCTCGGTCACGGTGGTGTCGGTGAAAGTATCGCCAGGCTTTATTCCGGCGAGCTCGATTAGTATCGAGTCGGGTGTTTCGTAATTACCCAGCGTACGGATGGAGGCAATCTTATGCTCAGCTTGTGCCAAACCCGGGATGGCCAAAATCGTGATTAAAGCAATGAAAATGACGAATGACTTTCTCATCGTTCGCCCTCTTTGCGCGGCTCGAAGCGGAACTTAACCTTCACTTTCGCTTCGCTGTAGCCGTAGAAGCGGCGCGTGTAGCGTACATAGACATCACCGTAGGCGCTGGATACCCTTCCGACAGCCGCGATTTCCTCAGGCAGCCAGATCTCGCCGTACTGTTGCGCCATCGTCATAACACCGCTTATTTCATCGATCCTCACTGCCCACTTGCCTGGAAGAAATCCGAAATCGAGGTTGTCCAGAGTCATCCGTACGATCTGGTGCTCCTCCGGTATGACCAGCAATGTGGCCGTCATCGACTTCTCAAGGCCTCGCTCGATCTTCTTGTCCAGTTCATCATCGTCATCATCGCTGTCTTCGGTAAACATGCCTTCCGGGTAAAACTCAATTATTGCGACATCGCGGCCCTCGTTCTCCTGGGTGCCGGCGTAGACAAATTCACCCTTGCCGAAGTTGAAGCCGAAGAATTTGTCGCGATCCACGCCGCGATCGGATTTCCTGCCTTTCTTCAGGGATTCGATGAATTTCTCCTCCTCCCGCTCTCGTTCCTTGTCTGGCACGGGAGCACCGTTGACTGAGGCCGGGCTGCGCACGAGGTAGCCATCCTTCACATACCAGACGAACTCGCTCGTGAAACCTTGCAACGGTGCAGAACTAAACGTGCCGCCGAACTC
>DATKUA010000104.1:0-25629 GCA_035530855.1 Acidobacteriota bacterium
TGAAGCAGCCTTGCGGCGATTGAGGATCTTTACACCCCGCAAGGAAATTCCACTTGCCGGGCATCCGGTGGTCGGAACGTGGTTCCTGCTTGCTTCCCGGGGACTCGTCGATCTGAACGAGGTGCTGCATGGCGGCATGGCGTCGTTGGAGATGGCGGAGGGAATCGAAAAAATAACTTTCAAGCACGAGCTGACGGCTGGTGTTCTACCGGTAACGGTTTACCGATCCGATGGCGAGGTCACGGGTGTGGCAATGGACCAGGTACCGCCTGTTTTCGGAGCGGAGATTACCGACTTCGAACTCGTCGCATCGGCGCTTGGGCTCCGCGGCAATCAGATCAAGGGGAGCGGGCTGGTTCCGCGCGTCGTCTCCACCGGCCTGCCGATTATGATGGCGCCGTTGGCAAGGCTTGCTGATCTTCAGGCCGTCCGCATCAACGCTTCGGTGTTCAGCGCACTAACAGAAAAGTTCAAGTGCGAGGGTGTTTTTGCTTTCACTCGGGATGCTCCAAAAGAAGCAGCGCTTGTGCGCGCCAGGGGATTCTTCCCCGATGTCGGCGTCGCCGAGGATCCCGCCACCGGCTCGGCTTCCGGTTGCCTCGGGGCCTATCTGGCGAAGCACGACGTCATTCACCCGCGCCCGACGGTCGCTTTCCAGATATCCCAGGGGAGCGAAATCGGGAGGCCGAGCGTCATCGGCGTCGAGGTAACAGCCGAGGGCGCCGATATCACACGTATCCGTGTCGTCGGCTCGGCAGTCGTGGTTATCGAGGGCACGCTGCTGCTGCCCGACTGATGCGCTGCCAGCTTAGACAATAAGTTAGCATCGTGGTCAGGGTGGGTTCTTGTCATCGAGTGCTTCAATAAAAGCTGGATACCGGCTCGGACGCTGATTGCCATCGATATCAATCATTTTATAGTCATATCTCCGGGTTGACACACGCGGCGCCATGTGCGACATTTATCACGTGAGACTTTAGTCACACATTGTTAACGCGGAGTCAGCTCATGAGTTTGAACTCTATCAGTCGGCGAGCGTTCCTATGGGGAGTGGCCGGCTTCTGCGCTGCCCTGCCTGCCGGCTGCAAGGGAATGGCCGATGGTGGCGGGGTTGCGGCTTCCGGGCTGGCAGCCGGTTGCCGCGTGCGCCTGCCGAATCCCTACACCGAAAGCGGCAAGCCGATAGTAGCCGTGGTTCGCGGGACGGAATTTAAGTCGATGCTCGCCAAGGGAATGGAATTACTGGGCGGGTTCGCGCGCTTCGGCAGCGACAAGCCTGTGATCATAAAACCGA
The DNA here is from genome assembly GCA_035530855.1 of Acidobacteriota bacterium. Taxonomy (GTDB): domain Bacteria; phylum Acidobacteriota; class DATKUA01; order DATKUA01; family DATKUA01; genus DATKUA01. Next base: position 1,295 of record DATKUA010000104.1, read on the forward strand.
ACTTCGTTTGGGCAAGGCCCTATCCCACAAGCACCGACGGAGCATCCGTTCTGGCAGTTATCGAGTTGCTGCGGCGGGAGGGATTCAGCGACGTCACCGTCGCAGAGTTCGTCACCAAGCGCACCGGCTTAGGCGGCGTGGGGGAGTCCTTCGATTTCTACGGCTTCAATGAAAAGGCCGGGGCAGGCGGCTTCAGGATCGATCCGCTCGCCGATGACGAAGTTGCTGAGGTTCGGGACGGGCGTTGGATCGCGATGCAGAGGGTTGGAGTGTTCCGGCGGATCTACGAGGCGCCGCTGATTATCGACATGCCGACGCTCAAGGAGCACAACTTCTCGAAGTTCACCTGCGCGCTGAAGAACATGATGGGAGCGGTCGACCAGCAGAGTTGCGCTGATATGCACTCACAAAACGATCGCAGTGTCGCGCGTGAGACGCGGCTGCAACACGGGCGTCTGGCCATCGCCGAGATCGCCCAAGCCGTAAATCCCGATCTGACTATCATCGACGCACGTACCGTGATCGGCAAAACGCATGCAGTCTTCGCCGGAGGGATACCTCGGGAAGCCAACCGCGTAATCATCAGCGGCGATCCTCTGGCCGCCGACCGCGTCGCCGCCGGTGTGCTGGCCGAATGCTACGATCCATTCGAAGTCGCGGTCACTGACGACACATTCAGCCACGCCGCGCGCATCGGGCTGGGCACCGCCCTGCTCGATAATATTGCGATCAAGGAAGCCACTGCCTGAGTCGTATTATCCCGAATCTAGAAGAAATAACCAGAGTATTATCGTTAAATGTAGAGTACAGTCTTACATCTACCTACATATACCTTACTTGAGACCATCCTTCGTGACACGGCCGGCATGCGGCAATATAATCAAACTCTCGATAATCGATTACGGAGAGCCCATGTCCGATCCCGAACGCTTGTTTATAATCGACGGCCACGCGCTGGCCTACCGCTCGTTCTTCGCCTTGATCAAGCAGCCGATGACCACCTCGCGCGGGGAGGACGTGCGCGCCGTCTTTGGTTTCGCGACAACGCTGATGAGCGTCATCCGCGACCAGCAGCCCGAATACCTGGCGGTCGCCTTCGATCCCAAGGGCCCGACCTTCCGCCACGAGCAGTACCCGCAGTACAAGGCGACGCGGCAGAAGATGCCTGAAGAGATGCGCACGCAGATCCCGCGCATCTTTGAGCTGGTCGAGGCGTTCGGTGTGCCGACGCTGCAGCTAGAGGGCGTCGAGGCCGACGACGTGATGGCCAGCGTCGCGAAGAAAGCGGAGGAGCAGGGCATCGATGTCTACCTGGTGACCGCGGACAAGGACTTCGGGCAAATCGTCGGCCCGAAGGTCAAGATGTTCAACCTGCGGGCGCGGGAGAGCGGCGTGGAGATCATCGACGCCGAGGCGATCGAGGAGAAGTTCGGCGTGCGCCCTGACCAGATGCTCGACCTGCTCTCGCTGATGGGCGACAGCTCGGACAACATCCCGGGCGTGCGCGGCGTGGGCCAGAAGACCGCCTCGGGTTTGTTGCAGAAATACGGCAGCCTCGAGGGGGTCTACGAGCACCTCGACGATCTCGGCGGCAAGGCAGTGGGAAAGCGGTTGGCTGAGGGCAGGGAGGACGCCGAGCTCAGCCGCAGTCTGATCCGCCTGCGCACCGACGTCGATTGCGGAAAGCTCGACAACTTGCGCTGGCAGGCTGGATTCCCACAACAAGCGGCTGAGTTGCTCAAGGAACTGGAGTTCCAGACGCTGCTCGGGCAGGTGACCGAGCTGGCCGAGGGCGGCGCAATAGAGAAGCCGGAGCACGATTACCGCGCCGTCACCACCACGGCTGCGCTGGGCGAACTGATCGAGATGCTGAAGAAGACCGGCTCGTTCTGCGTCGACACCGAGACGACATCGGAGTTTCCGCTGGAGGCCGAGCTTGTCGGGCTGAGCTTCTCGGTCGAAGAGGGGAAGGCCTTCTATGTTTCCCTGAACCACTTCGAGGACCTCGGGAGCGCGGAGGTGTTGGAGCGGCTGCGGCCGCTGCTGGAGGACGAGGGGCTGGCCAAGACCGGCCAGAACATCAAGTACGACGCGCTTGCCATGCGCAACTCCGGCGTGCGGCTGCGCGGCATCGAGTTCGACACTATGATTGCCAGTTACGTGCTCGATCCCGGCGCGCGCGGCCATGGTCTCGACATCCTCTCCCTGCGCCACCTAGACTACAAGAAGATCCCGACGAAGGAACTGATCGGCTCCGGCCGCAAGCAGATCACGATGGCCGAGGTCGATCTGGAGCGGATCGCCGAGTACGCCTGCGAGGACGCCGACTACACGATGCGCCTGCGGCAGATCTTCGAGCCGCAGTTAAAAGAGGCTGAAGCTGAAGAGCTTTTCCGCGAGCTGGAGATGCCGTTGTCTCTCGTGCTGGAGGAGATGGAGTACGTCGGCATCGGGCTCGACACAGGCCTGCTTGGGAGATTGAGCGGCGAGTTTCAGAAGCGGCTCGAGGAACTCGAAGGGCAGATCCACGACGCCGCCGGAACCCCCTTCAACATCAACTCCCCGCAGCAGCTCGGCGAGATACTCTTCGACAAGCTCGAAGTGCATAGGGAGTTGAAGTACAAGCCGAAGAAGACACCGACGGGGCAGTGGCGCACCGACATTGACGTGCTGCAGTCGCTGCAGGGGCATCCGCTGCCGGCGATGATCCTCGACTGGCGCCAGCTCTCCAAGCTCAAGGGCACCTACATCGACGCCCTGCCGAAGTTGGTCAACTCCAAGACCGGTCGCCTGCACACCTCGTTCAACCAGGCGATCGCCGCCACCGGCCGGCTCAGCTCATCCGATCCCAACCTGCAGAACATCCCCGTGCGCACCGAGATGGGCCGCGAGATCCGCCGTGCCTTCATCCCCGGCGAGGGCTTCGAATGCCTGATGTCGGCCGACTACTCGCAGATCGAACTGCGCATCGCCGCCCACTTCAGCAGCGACTCCGAACTCGTCAACGCCTTCAAGTCCGGAAAGGACATTCACCGCGAGACCGCCGCCAAAGTCTTCAATATTTTCCCGGAAATGGTCACACGCGAGCAGCGCGATTTCGCCAAGCGGATCAATTTCGGCATCCTCTACGGCATGGGACCGGCACTGTTCTCCAAGGAGACCGGAGTCAGCTTCAAGGAGGCCAAGCGTTTCATCGAGGACTACCTCGCCACCTTCTCTGGCATCAGGTACTACATCGAGCGGACGCTCGACGAGGCACGGCGGCAGGGCTACGTTACCACCATGCTTGGGCGGCGCCGCTACCTTCCGGAGCTGGATTCGCCCAACCCCGGCATCCGCAGCCATGCCGAGAACATGGCCGTCAACACGCCGATCCAGGGCTCGGCCGCCGACATCATCAAGCGGGCGATGATCGACATCCAGGCCGACATCGAGCGCGAGGGGCTTAGCAGCCGTATGGTGCTGCAGGTGCACGACGAACTGGTCTTCGAGATCGCTCCCGGTGAGTTAGAGCGGATGCGTGAAATCGCCGTCAGGCGAATGGAAAGCGCCGTAGAATTGATCGTGCCCGTTGTGGTCGACACGGGCACGGGCGCCGACTGGCTCGAGGCGCATTGAGGGATTTGAGTAGCAGCCTACCTCCCGAACAACCCCTTCTTCTTCGGCTCCTTGATGACCTTGCGAGCCTTGAGGTCGCCGATTATCTCTTCCGGAATTCCGGCTTCGAGCAACGCCTTCTCCTGATCCTTCACTGGATTATCGGTTACCTTCGCGAGAGCCTTGTCGATAGTCGCTTTGTAATGTTTTGTCAGTTTTTCCAAAAGATCTCGGCGGATTTCGCCAGCCTGGCGGATGGAGAATTGGATATTGCCGATCTTGCGTCGAAGCATGCGCTCGTCGTATGGCGTCATCGCCTTATTCTTCTTGCCATCGCGGATGCGCGCGCTGAGGTCGCTGATATTGCGCATGCCGCTCTTGTAGACCTCGGAGATATAGCGCAGGGCCTCCTCCTGCTCGCCGACGCGGCAGAGCAGATCGATGATCAGCATCACCACCTTGATCCCCTGCTCGATGCTCTTGTAGGCGGTTTCGTTGCTGTAGCTGTAATCGAAGGCCTTCACCGCCACACGCAGGCACTCTTCCTCGTTGCGGGGCAGCTCGGCCCAGCGCGAGCGAAGCGTGTAAAGGAGTTCGGTGAGCGATGCCGGTCCGGTTTTCGAAACACCGGGCGAGCCTGGGGCAGAACTGTCTAGATCATGGATGATGGCGCCCTGCAGCGTCGAGAGCAGCGTTCGCACGTCCTCCAGCTTGTCGCGCATCGAGCCTGCCATGCCGGCATATGAGGTGTCGCCGTCCTCATCGCCCTGTATCCGCTCCTCTGCTTTTAGCCGCAGGTCGGCCAGCACAGATCCAGCCTCGCCAAGCAGGCTTTGCAGCTTTTCGACGTCTTCCTGCATCCCAGCCAGCGAATCCTCGCCGATGTCGACTGCCTTTCCGCCGCCGCCTTGCTCCCGGAAGAGCCAGCCAAGGCGTAGTGCGATGCGGCCGAGCCGGTTGTGATTGACACTGTCGGAATCCGGCATTTGGGTGATTATCAGCGCCGCCAGGTGCTGCGCCGCGGCGCCGTTGAAACCGAGCTCTCCTTCCGACACCAGCTTTCGCAATTCCACCAGAGCCGCGCGCTGTTCCTTGTCGCTTTTGAGGTAGGCTTCGTGCAGGTGGTCGTCCTTGAGGCTGCCGCTGGGATTCTCGATTTGGTCGGCCAGGTCGGCGAAAAGGCAACGAGGGCACTGCCACACTGAGTAGTAGTGTGGCGGTACGGGATCGGTGATGTCATCCGACCAGCGGTACGAGAATACATGCATGTCGCTCTCGCGGCTGGCAGCGACGTAGAGCTTCGGGTTCACGTAGCGCAACGGCACCCGGTTCTTGCACACAGGGCACTCGATCTGCTTTTCTATGAATATGTTCCTTTTAGCCATGACTTCCCATTACTACTCAATGCGCTGAATCCCAAATCTGGAACGCGCTCGATTAATTAAGGGTACGATGGAGGCCGCCCATTAGCCGAATCATTCAATTGATCATCTTGCGGGCCTTGAGTTCCTGCACGACCGTGTCGGGCACCCCTGCTTTCAGCAGCGCCCTGGTTTTAATGTGAACATCCTCCCGCTTCTTCTCTGCGAGGACCAGATCGATGGTTTGCTGATGCTTTTCCAGGAGGACATCGATGATCCTGCGCTTGTTTTTTCCTGCCTGGCGTATCGCCATGTTGATCGTGGCGATCTTGCGATAAAGCATCTGCTCGTCATGTGTCCTGAGGCTGCGCGAACGGCGGCTGTCGCCGATGCGGCGTTGCAATTCCTGTTTGTTGGCCAGCCCGCTTTTGTAGATCTCGGCGATGAAGCGCAGCGCCCGCTCGTACTGGTTGATACGCATCAGCATTTCGATGATCAGGCCGAGGATGACCATGCTCTTCTCAATGCTCTGGAAAGAGGTTTCATTGTTGTAGCAATATTCGAATGCGTCGACTGCCATCCTCAGGCAGAGTCCTTCGCGAAGAGGGATCTCTGGCCAGAGTGGTTTTATCGAGGTCAGGAATCCATCGAGGTCAGCGGGAAGACCTTCGGAGGGCTGCTGCGGCAGGCGAAAATCCCCGCGATCGTCTTGAGCAACTGCGCTCTGAAACATGATGAGGAGGATATCGAGTTCTTCGAGCTTGTCCGAGAGCGAGGCCACGACGGGAGAGTAAGGATTCTCGCCGCCCTCGATCGGGATCCCCAATTCAAGGGATCTTTCGGCAGCCGCGGCGCGGGCTTCGCTGACGGCCTCGCCGAGCGCTGCGACACGATTCTCTAGCAGAGCCGTGCTCTCGTGAAGCCTCGCCAGCGGACCGCCTTCGGAGTGGTTCGTTTCCCGGGCTCCGCAGCGCTCGCGGAAAAGCCAGCCCAGCCTCAATGCCAGCCTGCCGAGCTTGTAATGGTCAATGCGTCCCTTTTCGGGCAGGGAGGCAATCAGCAAGGCGGCCAGGTGCAACGCCACCGCTCCCTCGTGGTTGAGCTCTCCCTTGGGAACCAGCGCACGCATTTTCTTCAGGATCTCCAGCTTTTGGCCGGGAATATCCTTGAATGAGTCCACAAGGTACTCTTCCTTGAAACTCCCCTCCGGGCTCTCTATTTTCTCGGTGAAATCGGCGAAGAGGCACTCGGGACACTGCCAAACCGCATAATAATGCGGCATGATTCCTTCGAGCTCGATCTGGGACCAGCGGTAGGCGGTGACGTGGAGGTCCGATTCGCGCCCCGCCGCGATGTAGAACTTCGAATCGGGGTAACGCAAGGTGTCGCGCTTCCCACACGCGGGGCAAGGTCTTTCTTTGCTAATAAAGGCCTTCTCTCGGGTCACCGGTTACCTCTGCACATTACATAAATTAAGGGTAGTCTCGAGCCCCCTGCAGGACCATGCGAAAAGTCACAAAATCGCTGGAGTCTACTTCACCGCGATGGCACTAATCTCGAGCTTGAAGCCGCGAGCGAGCGCAGAAACCGCAACGCAGGCACGCGCCGGCGGATTCTCGGGAAAGTAACCGATGTAGACCTGGTTCATCGCATCGTAGTCCGCCATGTCGGCCAGGTAAACCGTCGCTTTGACGACATCACTCATCTCGAATCCCGCTGCCTCGACCAGCCGCTTGATGTTCTCCAGCGCTTGAGCTGTCTCGGCCTCGATGCTGTCGCGCACTTCGTTGCCTTCGGCATCGATAGCGATCTGGCCTGAAACGTACAGCGTGTTGCCGACCTTTACGGCCCCGCTGAATGGCGTTCCCGATGATGGGCCGCCGATTATCTCCCTCACTACTCTTGCTTCAGCCTGGGCGGGGACCATCTCGGCCTCGATGGTTTCGTTGCTCCGATTCTCCTCGACAGTTTGGTTCATCAGCAGATAGCCAAAAAAGAGCCCGGCCAGCAGGACGAGCAACAAGCCGACTATAACAGCAGCTCTCATCGATTTCCCCCTTTCCCCAGGATTCCCTGGGGGACCTTGTAATAACAAATGATCTGATCAATATCTTATCATGTTTATGCGTTTGTTTGATCGGCAAAGGTCATTTCCCGGACGGATTCGCCAGGCACAGAAAAGCCCCGGGTTGCCCCGGGGCGTCGATGAGAGGGTAGTGTCTATTGCTTAGACAACCACGCGATCAGGGTTGAGGGTCTTCACCTTTTCCAGCTTGTCCTCGATCTTCTGCTTCAGCTTCTCGCTTTGCTCTTTCTGGAAAGTCTCGAACTCCTCGCTATCGATGTACTTCTCGAATTCCTCCACGGAGTCGAACTCTTTGTCGTTGAAGACGACTGAGCCGTCGGAATCGATTCTCAAGTGGAATCTGAACATCTCGTCGAATGGATCGATATGGATCGAGAGGGGGGGTACTGGGTGCTCTGGAATATAGATATCGAAATCGGGGACGTCGATATCGATGTCAGGAATATAGATGTCGAGATCTTCCAAATGGTCAAGCTTCATCTTCAAGGCGTCCATCTCGAGATCGAGACCTTCCAGCGCCGGGCCGAGGTGCTCACGGAGCACCGGCGTCCTGATGTGCCATGTTGGATCAGCGCCTTTTTCCGGTACAACGCTGAACGTCATTCGCTGGCCTTTACGGATGACCTCTACTGTGATGGCTTCACCTTCCTCGCCCTTGAATTCCCAGATCGCTTCGCGCAGGTCGGAGCCGTTACTGATTTGCTTGCCGTCGATACTGACGATAATGTCGCCTGCCATGAGGGCAGCTTTATCGGCCGGACTGTCTTCCAACACTTCAGTGATCAGAACGCCGTTGCCGCTTTCCACTCCGAAGTACTCGCCCAACTGCTTGCTGAGTTCCTGATAGTTGATACCGATTCTCGGGCGGTTGAACAGCGCGGCGATTTTAGGCCTGATGATCACGCGCTTGTCGGCATAGGGACCGGCTTTGAGGATTGCCAAATAATCCCCGTAAGCCTTTTTCTCTTTCAGAGTAGCGAGGAGCGTTTGACGTTGTCCTTTTCGGATCAGCGTGACGGAGATTTTGTCGCCCACCTTGTAGCCTTTGATTATCGTTGCCAGCTCATCGGCATTTTTCACCGCCCGCCCTTCGACTTCGACGATCACATCGCCATTGCGGAATCCGGCGTCGTATGCGGCGGAGCGGCCGCGCACCCCGGTGATGTAGGCTCCGTCGGTTCCGGTCAGGTCAAGTTTTTTCGCCATTTCCTCAGTGACGTCCTGAGCGTAAACTCCCAGTTCGGCTTTCGCTTCCTCCTTGCCCTTTTCCTCCTGGGCCAGGACAGCCTGTTGAAACACCCAAGCGCCCGCTACTGCCAGGCTGACAACGGCCAGAAGGGTCAAAATTACTCTTGAGCGCATCTCCTACCTCCTATTGATAAATAACGACAACGCCGCAGACGCCGTGTGGGGGCACCGGCGTTGAATTTGTATCGCTGCTGATAGGACGATTTTCAAGGCAGAAGGTGTACAGGGAGTCCGCGGATCGACGGAAGTGTTTTGGCTGCAAACTCGGTGTTCGAGGCAGAGCGGGAAGAACGGTTAATCATCCGAGCGGCGATTGACCTGGTTCATCACAAGGTTCGTTTCGCTGGTGACCAGATCCATCACGGCAATCGCCGCCTCTTCGGCGGTCCGCTCCAAGATTTTCACTTCTCCTTCGTCGAATGGCTCAAGTACATAGGCTACACTGTCGGGAGGCTTGGGTTCGCAGCCGATTCCGAGCCGCAGCCTCGCAAAATCGTTGCTGCCCAACTCCCTGATAATCGAAATCAATCCTTTGTGTCCGGCGTGGCCCCCGCCCACCTTGAGTTTGATCCGGCCGAAGGGAATGTCGAGGTCGTCGTGAAGGACCACCAGGTCAGTGACCTCCAGTTTATGCGACTTCATCAGATTTGCTACGGCTATGCCGCTGTGGTTCATGTAAGTCAGTGGCCGGCAAATGAGGAAATCACTGCCTCTGTGGGAGGCTCTGACTAGCTCGTACGACTGTGTGTTCGAGCGCTCACGGATTCTGATGCTGTCTTCCACCTGGTCCGCCACCAGCCAGCCGTAATTGTGGCGCGTGAACTCGTAGCGAGGGCCCGGGTTGCCGAGGGCGATGAAGGCGCGCATAACTTCCCCGCTCTAAGTAGATGGAAACGCGGACCCGGCAAGCCGGGCCCGCGGTGCAGCTCCTATTTCTGCCGGTGGTGAGGCTATTCCTCCGCCGATCTCTCTTCGGCATCTGCCGGAGCCTCTTCCGCAGCCTCGGCGAGCGCTTCGGCGGCTTCCTCGGCCTCTTCCGCTTCGACAACTTCCTCGACCTTGCGTGGCGGCGCCAGGTGCAGGACAACTGCCTCCGGTTCTTCGAGCACTTTCACCTTTTCGGGAATGTCAAGGTCTTCGACACGAACGTGTTCGCCGATAATCATTTTCGAGATATCGACAACAAACGATTCTGGAATGTCTCCGGGCAAACACTCTACCTTGACCTCGCGCATGACGAAGTCGAGCGTTCCTCCCTCGTCCTTGACGCCGGGTGCGACGCCTCTAGTAGTGATCGCTACGTTTACCTCGACCAGCCTGTCGGCATGCACGCGGTAAAAGCTGACGTGCAGGAAGTTGTGCGTCACCGGATCGAGCTGGTACTCCTTGATCATTACCAGGGGCTTCTGTGTCTCGCCCTCGATGTCGAGGGTAAAGATCGTGTTGAAACCGGATTCCGAGTGGATAATTTTCTCGAGCTCCTTGTCTGTGAAGCTCACCGGAGTGGTCTCACCGCTGCGTCCGAAGATGATGCCCGGCAGCAGGCCGCTTGAGCGCAGCCTCCGCATCTTGTTCTTGCCGGTTTCCTCGCGCAGTTGCGCATTCATTGTGATTTTCTCTGCCATCGCTGCTATTCCATCCTAATGCAGTGTATTTAACCGTATTTTGCAGCTCCGCTCAAATGAACAGGGAACTGACGGAAGTTTCCTCGTGAATGCTTCTTATCGCGTCGCCGAGCAACTCCGCAACCGAGAGCTGTTCGATTTTTTCGCACTTGCGCGCGGCCTCGGTCAGTGGGATTGAGTTGCTGACGATTACTTTATCGATTGGGGAATTCTCGATACGCTCGATCGCGTTTCCGCTGAGTACGGCATGAGCAGCCGCTGCCATCACGCTCAATGCTCCCTCCTCGATGAGCGCCTTGGCCACCTTGGTGAGCGTGCCGGCCGTGTCGATCATGTCGTCGACGATAATAGCGCGTCTGCCCTCTACTTCGCCGATCACGTGCATCACGTCGGCCACGTTGGGGCTGCTGCGTCGCTTGTCGATGACCGCCAGGGAGGAGTCCAGCCGTTTGGCGATCGCCCTGGCCCTTTCAACTCCGCCGCTGTCAGGGGAGACGATCACCATGTCGGGGATATTGAGTTCGTGTATGTAGCGCACCAGGACCGGGGTTGCGAACAGGTGGTCAACAGGGATGTCGAAAAAGCCCTGGATTTGAGGCGCGTGCAGATCCATCGTGAGAATCCGGTCGGCGCCGGTGGCCTCGAGAAGATTGGCCACCATTTTGGAGCTGATCGGCACTCTGGGGCGGTCCTTGCGGTCCTGCCGAGCGTAGCCGAAGTAGGGGATTACTGCCGTGACGCGCTTCGCCGACGCCCGCTTGAAGGCGTCGATCATTATCAGTAGCTCCATCAGTGTGGTGTTGACCGGATTGCAAGTCGGTTGCAGGATGAAAACGTCCCGACCGCGTACGTTTTCAAGAATCTGGCAGTAAACCTCGCCGTCGCTGAAGGTGGTCAGCAAGATATCGCCTTGGGGGATACCCACGTGTTCGCAGATTGCCGCCGCCAGCTCCGGGTTGGCGCCGCCTGAGAAAACCTTCAACTTGCCGTTGCTCATAACCTCCAATCTCCGTCGGCTATGTCTTGCAAATGGTTGGCTGGGGCGGGAGGATTCGAACCTCCGATCCAGGATCCAAAGTCCCGCGCCTTACCACTTGGCCACGCCCCAACCGCAGATCGCTGGAAGCTAACAGTCGGGTCTACGGGAGGCCCTCGTAACCCGTCGTCTTCAACCGCCGATAGTATATACGGTCAGCCCGCGCTGAGTCCTTCCTCTTCGGGTGCATTTTCCTGCTCGAGCGGAACATCTGCGGGCTCGCCGTCCGGCTCCTCAGCCAAAACATTCTGGTACTCGTTGATGATCGCCCGCTCCATCTTCCCGCGCATCTCGCTGTTTAGCGGGTGGGCAATGTCTCGAAACTTGCCGTTCTTGCCTTTTTTCGATGGCATAGAGAGAAACAGCCCATTATTGCCGTTGATGATCTTGATATCACTTACTATGAAACAATCGTCAAAAACCACGGATACGAATGCTTTTAACTTTTCCTCATCAACCGGGAAAACGCGAATCTCGGTGATCTCCATATCTCTACCCCCTCTCTCCATCTTGCCCTGGCTGCGCATCAGGGGCTTACCGGAGCGTCATGCCTCCCGTTTTCGCGCGAGGATGAACATTCTGCGGAAATCCCTTTTCGTCAAAGAGCAGCATCGGATAACCCCGACTCCTCTTGCCCGGAACAAGTCGGCTGCCTGCTCGGCGGCGGACGGTCGATCGAATCTTCCTGCGATCACCGGCCCGCTGCCGCTCATCACGGCCTCGGCCGCTCCGGCCTCAAGTAACCCATCCTTGAGGTTTGCCAACTTCGGGTGGGCTCGGAAGACGCCCCTCTCCAAATCGTTTTGCCACGACATCCCGGACGAATTGGATTCCCCGAGCGACAAGCGGTGCGTACTATCGCTGATTTGCGCCCCAAATGTCAAATCAAATTGCTCGTAAGCGGACGCCGCACTGATTGATAAATTCGGTACGAGCAGAACCAGATTCATCACTGGTGTGTCGTCCAGGCTTGTAAGTTCCTCACCGCGGCCCTTGCCGAGGGCGGTCCCGCCCAGAAGGAAATACGGAACGTCGGATCCAAGCTCTGCAGCCGCTTCTAAAAGCTCAGCCTCCGAAAGCGGCTCACAGGTCATCTGGTTGAGTGCGCGCAATGAGGCGGCGGCATCGCTGCTCCCGCCGCCCAGGCCGGCGGCGACGGGGATTTTCTTTTCTAGTCTGATCTCTAATCCGAGCTTGATCCCCGAGCGCTGCGCGAACTCCCGGGCCGCCCGGAGCGCGAGGTTGGATTCATCGCAGGGCAGTTGCGGGTCGTCGCAGATGAGTTTCATGCCACCCTGCTCATCGCGCCTGCTGATAGTTAGGGTGTCGTGGAGATCGATGCACTGGAAAAGCGTTTCAATCTCATGGAAACCGTCTTCACGCCGCCCCAGGACGCGCAGAAAGAGATTAATCTTGGCGAAACAGCGGACGGTAAGGCTATCTAACATATTCCTTGGCTGATCGGTAAAGGAGGGGAGGTCCAGGGGGGACATCATCGAGCCGCAAGCGGTCGCGATGGGCCCGGGTCGTGAAGATGAACTTCAGATCGAGTCCATCGGGATTGAGATCTACATCGGAGGCCGTGAAGCGGACCGATTCGCCGTGCCTCAACAGATCAATTTCCACAATACCCGGCCAGACCGCGCCGGTTCTCCCGTCGAGCCTGAAACCGAGGTAGCGCGCTGCTATAACCGGTTCATCCGTGATCGAGTCGACGAACCGAAGGCTGCGCAGCCGTCCGTAAGCATCCACGTAGGCGTTGAGCCGCAGGTCGGCACTCGCGTGGAAGCCGCTGACCATCATCCCCCCGCCGTCCGCCGGATCAGTGAAAAGCTGGTCGTAGCTCTCCGGCCGGATCCCGATGCCGGAGAGCAGGGCGGAAACCTCGGTGGGCGGCAGGTAAAGTCCCACCATCCTGTCTGCGTTTTCCGATGTGTTGGCCTCGTCCAGATAATAGCGGTCGCGCAGGTTGACCAGGTTGATTATCTCCGGTTTGAGAATCACAATTGCTTCGGCGCCACGGTCGCTGCTGAGATCGATTCTGGTGCGGTCGCCCCTCTCGACAACCATGTTGGCTGTGAGTTTTACCGCTTGGCCGTCGCTGTACTGAAAGCGAACGCGGTAGGCGCCGCTGATCAAGCTGAATCCTGACCAGTTTGCCTCATACGCCGCCCAGGGGTCTTTGGCCATGGGGGGGCGGTAACCTTCGGGCCGCCGTTCGGCGCACGATGTGAACAGCCCAAGAGCAATAACCGCAACTGTCGCGAGAAACAGAACCCTTTTCATCTTATTGCCTGACGTCGTTGCCGTCCTTGGAGAGCTTTCGTTCGAGTTCCGCAATCAGTTCTTCCACCTCGTCGGTCGGCTTTAATCTATGCAGTCCGAGTTCCAGGGCCGCACGAAATTCCGCAAGGGCATCCTCTTGCCGATCGAGCGCGAGGTAAAGACGGCCAAGGTGCTCGCGGACCTCTGCCGAGCGGTACTGCGTGCGCATCGATGCTTTGAGATACTCTTCCGCTTTTACCGAGTCCCCGAGCTTGAAAAAAGCCCAGCCGAGGCTGTCGAGGTAGCTGCCGTTGTGCGGCTGCACTTCCAGCGCGCGCTCGATCAGTTCCTTTGCCTGGAGGAGGTTGATCTTCCTGTCGGCCATCATGTAGCCGAGGTAGTTCAAAGCTAGGTGATCTTTGGGATCGGCCTCCACCAATTCACGGAAAGCTTCCGCGGCACCGGCGAAATCGCCGCGCCTCTCCGCAACGACGCCGCGCATGAAAACAAATCCGCGCTGCTCTCCGGCACTTGCTTCACCCCTGTCAAGGACCGCCTCTGCTGCCTCGAATTCGTTGCTGTTAACCTTGAATTGGCAAAGAAGGAGATAGTTCTGAGAATCCGTCGGTTGGGTGCTGATCAGGTTTTCCAGTATCTCTGCAGCTTGCGCCTGGCGCCCGCCGTTGTCGAGAATCTGGGCCCTTAATCTGGCGAAATAATTCGACTGACCGGGATAGCGCCCGCTCGATCCCAGCTGCTGTAATAGGTTCAAAGCCTTGTCGACCCGCCCGGTCTGTGCGTACGAGAAGACCATATCCTCGAACGACCGCGTGAGCTGACCCAGGACGATCTCCTCGTATTGCTCGAAGATTTCGGCGGCCGGCTCGTAATCGGCCATCAGTTGCAGCGCGGATGCTTTGGCAATTAACGCTTCAATAAGTTGGGCACGGCTGGCTACGCCGCTATCGTTCGAGGCGATCACCAAGTTGCAGTCTTCAACAGTGCGATCATATTGCCCGGTATTCCACAAGTAGATGTTTGCGCGCTGCAGTAAAAGTATTGGATCGCCGGGATTATCTAGCAACTGCTCGGAGATCAGGTCGACCGAGCGATCGAAGTAGTCGTTGGCTTTGACGAACTCCCTGAGAAATTCGGCAGTCTCACCGGCGCGCCGCAGCAGTTCAGGGCTGCCGTCATCCAAACCAATGGCATGCTCGAGCGCGTTCAATTCCTCCTCCCGCGCCCCCTTTTCTCTCAAGCTGTTAGCGAGACTGAGCCAGACGTCGCGTAGCGAGGGGCTCAGTTCTAACAATCGCTGCTTCGCCGTGATAGCCTCGTCCAACCTCCCGGTCTGTTCATAGAGCATCGCCAGGAAGAAGAGGCTTTCCTGCTCCTCGGAGTCCAACTCCAGTGCTCGCTTGAACGCCTGCTCAGCCTTGCCGGCGAAGGTCTCCCCGCCGCCGGCGGCGGCTATCTGCAGCGAGACGCGCCCTATCAGGCGGGGGATGGCAGGGTCCTCGGGAGAGAGCTGTTCGGCTTTTTCTAGCTCGGCGAGCGCCTCGTCGGGACGGTTCAGGCCAAGCAATACGCGTCCAAGAGTCACCCGCGGCGCCGCAGCATCGGGATCGGCCTCGACCACCTTGCGCAATTCCGTAACCGCCTGCTGGGGGCGGGCGGTGCGCAGGTAGTAGTTCGCGCGCAGGTAATGCTGGTAGGCATTATCATCGCCGTCCAGCGTCGGGAACAGGGCGATCAGCAACGCCAAGACTTTTACTATCAGTGTCACGCCGCAGATGCTAGCACACTGCAGTAAAGCCCCACAACCATCGTCCAGCATGCTGGACAATCGTCTAACATCGGCTACAAATGTACTGGCGATCACATTCCTGCTAACAAGCTGTACCGTCAAAGCTTAAAGGCGAATAATCGAAAGGGGAATTTGGCATGAATGTTGCTCGTTAAATGATTGTAATCGCGTCGCATTGGCGTTGTGGAGATAAACGGTGACATCATGAGTAACGAACAGCAGAAGCAGAAGGTACTGCTCAGGACGTTCGACCTGCCCGACATCTACTTCATCTCTGTCGCAGGTCTCGACGGCGAGAACCATACCTTCTCGGCCGATCGCCTCGCCGGCGAGAAGGGTATCGATGCGATCGCGCTTGACCGCTGGTACAAGCAGTCCAGCCTCGAAGCCGACGCCGAAGCCAGGCGTGACTGCTGGCTGCAAGTCGATGGCAGAATCTATGTGATCTGGGGCGTGTCGATCGCGACACGTAAGGATGTCGGTGAGAACGGCGGTTCGCGTGAGCGCTGGGAGTTCAGCTTCGACGAGATGCGGCGCTATCGCCCAACCCCTAGCAAGTAATACACACGTTTCAGCTTTTAGTGCTCAGCGGGCAGAGCTGTCTTTTGCTGAAGTGCATTGCCGTAGGGAAAAGAGGGCTCGGCTCATCGAAGCCGGGCCGGGGATAAAACGGTCCCAGGCGATTATTGTCCCATGCGCACTTCAGCGACGTCTGAAAGCAGGTACTTTTGGTCGCCGGAAATCAGATAAACGTACCCGTCACTGAAGGTTATTCCTTCCACAAGAACGTTCGCAAAAAGGGTGAGCGTCAGCGTAGCATCCTCCTCGCCCTTTGCTGTCACTGAGAAGGTGTAGTTGCCATCGGATACCGCCTCTCCCGCGTCGTTGAGGCCGTCCCAGAAGACTTCGTGCTGCCCCGCTTCTTTCCCCCCGAGCTCAATGGTCCGCACCGCCGTGCCGCTGCTGTCATTTATCTTTACCGTCACGGATTCGGCTGCTTCGTTGAGCACGAAGCTGGCGCGCGACGCGTTGCCCCCGCTCAAAGCAATCGAGTCACCCAAAACGGTAATCTGTTTGCCGATCAGATTAACAGCCTGGCTGTTGTTGATCGAGCTCTCCAGCATGCCCAGCTCGGTCAAGGTGCTGTTGATGTTCACCAACTGCTCGAGCGAGCTGAAGGTGGCCAGCTGGGCCACGAAATCCGCGTTTTTCACCGGATCCATCGGGTCCTGGTTTTGAAGCTGCATCACCAGCAACTGCAGGAATTCGGTCTGACCCAGCGACTGTGACGAGCCGGTTCCCTCGGTGTAGGTTGCAGGCATGATGTTGGTAACGTCGGTAATCATCTCTCTCTCCACCGGTCTAAAAAACTATCCGGTATGATTATTTGCATGGATCGTGCCATTTGTTTGGCAGGAAGGCTGATCGGCGTAACTCGTTGCAACCAAACTGGTTGGTGAAATCGTGACCGATTCGGCTCCTTCGCGCCACCGGGCAAGATTTGCCGCCTGTGCTAATATCGGCCGGCAAGGGGATTATTTTCGATGGCGTGCCGTAAAATATTGATATTAAAGTCTTTGTGCCGATTCGAGCCTTGACGATTGCCCTCTCGTTATGGTATTATTCGGCAGTATTGACGGCAGAAATTCTATCTTTAATCCGGAAGTGCATCCGGGGCGTAGCAATGGATCGGTCGAATTGAAAGCGGAGAAATCAGCGGTCTCGACTCACATTCCGGTCCTGGCGGAGGAAGTGCTCAAGCATCTTTGCCCGAAGTCCGGTTGCGTGTATCTCGATGCCACGGTCGGCGCGGGTGGCCACTGCCGCTTGCTGCTCGAGGCGGCGCCTCCCGACAGCCGTGTGATTGCCTTCGACCGCGACGGCCGGGCTATTGAAACCGCCCGGAGAAATCTTGCCGAATTCGGCGACCGGGTGAGCTTCCACCACGAGGATTTCCGCAGGGCGCCGGCTATCCTGGAGGGAATCGAGCTTGACGGAGCGGTGGCCGACCTGGGTGTCTCTTCGCTGCAACTCGACGATCCCGAGGCCGGATTCTCTTTCAAGCATCCAGGATCGCTCGACATGCGGATGGACAGGCGCGACGGGCAGACCGCCGCGGATATCGTCAACAGCCTCTCTGGTGATGAAATCGCCGATTTGATATGGCGCTACGGAGAAGAACGTCGATCACGGCGCATAGCTCGGGCGATAGTGGAAACAAGGGAGAACTCGCCGATCGAGAACACGGATGAACTGGCGCGGGTGATCAGGTCTGCGTTTTCAGCGCGGGAGAGAAGGACAGCGAGGATCGATCCTGCAACGCGCACTTTCCAGGCGTTGCGGATTGCCGTGAATGACGAATTGAACGGATTGGATGAGTTCATCTCAGCGACATCGCGTTTGCTCAAACCCGGTGCAAGGCTGGTGATAATCTCGTTTCACTCGCTTGAGGACAGGATCGTGAAGAGGACATTGAGGAATTTGTCCGGAGCGTCGGGTGGCGGGAGATACCTCCCGCCGGAAGAACCGAAGCTGCCTCTAATGCGGATTCTGACAAGGCGTCCCGTGCGGCCGTCGGAGAGCGAAACCGAGCGCAATCCGCGCAGCCGCAGTGCGCGCCTAAGGGCGGCGGAGCGCCTGTGCGATGGGGAAGATTAATTGCGCCAGCTGAAATACATGCCACGAAAGTCGATTGACAACCGCCCCGTGCGCCGCAAACGCAGTGTCCGCTCGGCCCGCCGCCTGACATTTGTGTTCATCCTCGGTTGCGCCGTGGTGCTGGGGATGATCTTCAGCGGCTGGGTACGCTGGAAGCAGCGGGAAATCCTGGTCCTCACCAACCAGCTTCAAGCTCACAGGGAGGAAGTCCTCGAAAAGCGCAAGCAACTGATGCTCGAGTTGTCTCAACAGAAAGCACCGTCACGCATTTCCCGGCTGGCTGTTGAAGAGCTGGGCATGATCCGGCTCGAACAAAACCTGACAATACATGTCAGGGATCAGGACGGCGGGGAGGCGACGCAATGAATCACCGCGTCCGCCTGATTCTGATCGCACTCGTAGTATTCGCTTGGGCTGGGCTTATCGGCAGCCGGCTTGTGACTTTTCAGATCGTCAGGTCCGCTGAGCTTAAAGAGCGTGCGGAGCGGCAGTACCAGCACAGGATTGTCCTGACCCCAAAACGCGGCACGATCTACGATCGCCGAGGGAGAACGCTCGCCATCAATGTGGATACGCCTTCAGTCTACGCGATGACCGACGAGGTCGAGGATCCTGAGGCGGCGGCGCAGGCTGTTGCGCCGCTGCTGAGCAGATCCGCACCCGACGTCGAGCGGATGCTGACGCGCCGTAGCGGCTTCGTCTGGCTGAGGCGGAAAATCGGAACCGAGTTGAAGGATCGAATCGAAGCTCTGGGGATCAAGGGCATCCATTTCGTCATCGAAAGCAAGCGCTTTTACCCGGCCGGCTCACTGGCCAGCCACGTGCTCGGTTTCGCCGGGATCGACAACGACGGCCTCGCCGGACTCGAGTATCAGTACGACTCCTACCTTCGCGGTAAACCAGGGCTTATGCTCGGGATCCGCGGAGCCAAACGCGGCTATATATTCAGCGCCGTCAAGGTGGTCAAGACGCCGACCGGCGGCCTCGACGTCACGCTCACGATTGACTCGGCTGCCCAATTCATCGTGGAGAGGGAGCTAAGGACCGTGGTCGAGGAAAGCGGTTCGAGGAGCGGGACAGTGGTGGTGATGGACCACCATAGCGGCGAGATCCTGGCGATGGCCAATTACCCGGACTTCGACCCGAACCGCTACGGCGACGCCAGCCCCTTCGCCCGCAAGAACAGGGCTGTTGTCGACGCATGCGAGCCTGGTTCGACTTTTAAGATCGTCACTTCGGCTGCGGCTATCGAAATGGGCGCAGTGGCCATGGATGACGTCATCGACTGCGGCAACGGAGTTATCCAGCTCGGCAAGCGATTGATCCACGACCACCACGTCTACGATGAACTCCCCTTTCGCGACGTGATCGGCAAGTCATCGAATGTCGGCACCATAAACGTTGGAATCAAGATAGGGGATGAGCGGCTCTATCGCATGGCCGTGGAGTTCGGTTTCGGCTCTCCAACAGGCATTGACCTGCCCGCGGAAAACGCTGGCTTGCTGCGCCCGATCGGTAAATGGACGAAGGGTTCCATCGGTTCGATCTCGATCGGCCAGGAGGTTAGCGGCAATTCCGTGCAGATCATGTTGATGGCAGCCGCCGTGGCCAACGGAGGTTATTGGGTAAAACCGTATGTTGTTGAGAAGATCACGGATTCCGAAGGACGCGAAGTTTACAGAGCCTCCTCCAGCAAGCGCGAGATACTTAATGGCCGGACACTGGAGCTTCTACGCGAATTGACTCGGGTAGTGGTTGTCGACGGCACCGGTACTCTTGCCGAGATTCCTGGTATCCTCGTCGCCGGAAAGACCGGTACTGCGGAGATCTCGGCACCGCGCGGCGGATACATCCCCGGAGCATATGTTTCTTCCTTCGTCGGTTATTTCCCCTTTGATAAACCGCGGATAACCATGCTTTGCCTGCTGGACCGCCCTCAGGGTAAGTACTACGGAGGGGATGTCGCCGCGCCGCTATTCAGGAGGATAGGCGGGAAACTCGCTGAACATTTCGAGCTGCCGCGGGTCGATCAGCGCTTTGTTGATTCCCATCTTGATGTTCCTGACCGCAGCCTGGACGGTCCGCCGGACGATTCTCACGGCTCCGGCCTTTCCAAGCGGATCCTCAGTCAGCCGGAGGCGGCGCTGGTTATGCCCGACCTGCGAGGTATGAGCCTGCGGGAAGCGATTGAGAGGCTGGCCGAGCTGGGAATTGTCCCGGTGGTGGAAGGCGCAGGCGGCGGTAGAGTTTTAAGCCAGAGTCCGGATGCCGGCGAGCCGATAGGAGGGCAAACCGTAATCCGCTGCGGCGGTACGGGTTTTGCTCGCAATGAAGGTCGATGAGGCTGAACGAACTGATAGCAGGTGTTGAGGGCGCGTCGCTAGAAGGCGACGGCGCAGTTGAGGTGACCGGCCTGGAGTTCGACTCACGGCGGGTCGGGCCGGGCAGCCTGTTCGCCGCGCTCGTCGGAGAGAAAGTTGACGGTAACCGCTTCATCGGCGCGGCGGTCGAGGCCGGCGCGGCGGCGGTTCTTTCAGAACGTGCTAAACCTGACGGGTTAAACGCCGTCTGGATTGAAGTGCCTGACGCGCGCGCGGCTCTGGCGGTTGTGTCCAAGCGCTGGTTCGGCGCGCCGGACGAGGAGTTGAAACTCGCGTGCATAACCGGTACCAACGGCAAGACGAGCGTCGCTCACCTGCTGCAGACAGTTCTCGGCAATCTAAATGGCCCGTCCGGTCGCCTCGGGACGATCAGTTATCACACCGGCAGGGAGGAGGTCGCCGCCCCGCTGACAACTCCGGAGGCCCCCGATATCTTCAGGATGCTCAGAGAGATGCGCGATGCCGGTTGCCGCTCTGCGGCAATGGAAGCCAGCAGCCACGCCATCGACCGCAAGCGAGTCGAGGGCATTGCTTTCGATTCCGTCACGTTTACCAATCTCAGCCGCGATCATCTCGATTACCACGGCGACATGGAGAATTATTACCGTGCCAAGCGGAAAATCTTTTGCAAGCGCGACGGATATTCGCCCGTGGCGGCGATCAATGCGGATGACGAGTGGGGACGGAGGTTGCTCGCCGAAACCGGTCTTCACGCCGTGTCATTTGGTTTTTCACACGATGCCCAGGTCTGTGGGAAGAATCTGCGTCTCGGCCTGGATGGAACCTCCTTCACCGTTTGCACGGAACAAGGTGAATTCGAGCTTCGCAGTCAACTGATAGGCAGACCGAACGGCGAAAACCTGCTGGCCGCATTCGCCACGGCGCACGCGCTTGGATTCGATGGTGAGGACATTGCAGCGGCAATCGCCGGGATGAAGACAGTCCGTGGCCGCTTGGAAAGATTGCCGTCGGACAGGCCTTTCGAGGTGATTGTAGATTACGCTCATACCGACGACGCGCTGCGGCGACTGCTACTGACAGCGGGAGAATTAGCGCCAGACGGGGGCCGCGTGATTGTGCTCTTCGGATGCGGAGGCGACCGCGACCGCGGCAAGCGCCCCCTGATGGGCAGGCATGCGATAACCCTCGCAGACATTGCCATCCTCACATCCGACAACCCGCGCTCAGAGGATCCGATGGCCATCATTCGCGAAGTCGAGGCGGGGATCGCGGAAGTGGTTCAGCGCAGGGCGGAGTACAAGATGATTCCCGACCGCGCTGAGGCCATCAAGGCGGCGGTTGGGATGGCGCGAGCGGGCGATCTGGTGCTGATCTCCGGTAAGGGGCACGAGGATTACCAGATCATCGGCGACAAGAGACTCCATTTCGACGATAGGGAAGAGGTTTTGAAAGCATTGGCCGAGCTATGAGATACACGATAGGAGAGATATGCAAAATCACCGGCGCTAAGGCCGACGGCCTCAGTCTGGAGACCGGCGTCGAAGGCTGGTCGATCGATTCGCGCACAGTTCAACGCGGCGATATCTATTTTTCGATCGTCGGCGAAAATCATGACGGCCACAAATTCGCTCCCGATTCACTGGCCAAGGGTGCGTCTGCGGCTGTCGTAAGGCACGATTACCGCTTTCCTGGAAAGGTAAACGGCGGACTATTACGCTGCGGCGATCCACTCGAGGTGATGCACTCTCTGGCATCGCATTCCCGGAATGAGGAAGGCCTGCGGCTGGTCGGCATCACGGGAAGTTGCGGCAAAACGACCACCAAGGATATCACCGCCGCGCTGTTGGGCAGCCGCCTGAAAACCGGCAAAAACAAGGGCAACCTCAACAACATCTGGGGCCTGCCGCTCGGGTTGCTTCGACGCCCGGTAGGGCTCGACATCTACGTTTGCGAGATGGGAATGAGTCTCGCGGGCGAGCTGAGCGGCGTCACTCGCATCGGCAGACCGGAGGTGGCCGTCTTTACCAACATCCACGGCGTGCACCTGATGAATTTCAAATCGGTGCGCGAAATTGCCGAGGCGAAAGCGGAGATACTTGAGGGAGTGCCGCCCGACGGGGTGGTGGTCGCCAACGCCGACGACCCGGAGGTGATGCGTATTACCCACCGGAGCGGTCTATGCACAGTCACATTCGGCATCGAGAACAGTGCCGATCTGACGGCGGCCGGGATCGAGGATCGCGGCATCAACGGCCTCTCCTTCGAGCTAAGGCTCGAGGGGCGGACAATCTCAATAGCCGCTCCATTGCCCGGTATGCACAATCTGCAGAACGTGCTTGCTGCGTTCGCTACCTGCACCGCACTCGGATTTACCCCGGAAGATGTAATGGGGGGCTTGAACAACCTCGACATGTCGCCCGCGCGCACTCAACTTGTCCGCTTCGCCGACGGCTGGACGCTTTATGACGACACCTACAATTCCAACCCCCAGGCGTTGCGTCTGACACTGGAAACGATAAAACGCAGCAATGGCTACCAGCGGCGCATCGCTGTTCTCGGCGACATGCTCGAGCTTGGTCCCGGCGAAGAGGAGGAGCATGTCAAAGCTGGCCGTATGATCGCCGGGATGGACTTGGACCGTCTGATCGTGGTCGGCCCGCTCGCTCGGCACATGGCCGCATCCGCGCTCGAGGCTGGAATGGATCCTGCTGCAATAAAGATTGCTGATAATAAAGAAGCCGTAATCGAAGTGCTCGATGGGCAAATACGTCCGGGAGACCTGATTCTGATCAAGGGATCACGGGGAGTCAAAATGGAGACAATTGTGGAAGAGCTGACGCGCCGCCATCCTGCCGCGCAGGGTTCCGGGGAAGGAAGCAAAGGGAGATGATTTACCACCTGATGACAGTGTTGCAGGACAGCCTTGGTCCGCTGCGCGTGTTCACCTTCGTGAATTTCAGAACCGCCCTGGCGATCTTTTCGGGCATGATAATCTGCTTCGCTCTGGGTCCATGGCTGGTGAGACGCCTGCAGGCGTTGCAGATCGGGCAGAACATCCGTGAGGAGGGCCCGGCCTCGCACCAGTCGAAGGCTGGGACTCCGACAATGGGGGGCCTGCTGATCCTTGCTGCCGTGCTGGTGCCGACACTGCTCTGGGCCAATCTTACTGTGCCGTATGTTTGGGTTTTGATCGGCGCAACGGCCGCCTTTGGCGCGGTCGGATTCGCCGACGATTTACTGAAGATCAAGCGCGGCAAGAACAAAGGGCTCGGCGCGCGCCAGAAGCTTGCGCTGCAGTTGCTGATCGCCCTGGCTGTCGCGGGAGTGCTCTTCTGGATTGCCGACTCCGGTCCATTTGCCGGCGAACGGGGGGAATTCACCACAGCGCTGACCGTGCCCTTTACCAAGCAGATGGATGTGCACTGGGAGGGCGAGGGTGAGGAGCGGCAGCAGGTGGTCGAGGAGAACTTCTTCGAACTGGGCTGGTTGTTTGTTCCGTTTGCGATGATAGTGATCATCGGGGCTTCCAACGCCGTCAACCTTACCGATGGGCTCGATGGGCTGGCGATCGGCGCGACCGGCATTGCAGGGGCCACCTACACGGTGCTTGCGTATCTGGCCGGCAACATCGCCATTGCCACCTACCTGCTTATCCCGTTCATCAAAGGCGTTGACGAAACCACGATTTTCGGCGGCGCGCTCGTCGGCGCCTGCCTCGGATTCATGTGGTGGAACTGCTACCCGGCCTCGGTTTTCATGGGCGACGTAGGTTCGCTGGCGCTCGGCGGCGCGATCGGCACACTAGCTATCATAGTCAAACAGGAATTGCTGCTGGCGATCGTCGGCGGACTGTTCGTCATCGAGGCGGCCAGCGTGATCCTCCAGGTCTTGTATTTCAAGGCAACGGGTGGCAAACGGATCTTCCGAATGGCGCCGTTGCACCATCATTTCGAATTGAAGGGGTGGAGCGAGCCGAAGGTGATAACAAGATTCCTGATCCTGGCAGTGATCTTCGCCATGATCGGGCTGAGCTCTCTCAAGATACGCTAATGGAATTAGAGAACAAGAAAATACTGGTTGTCGGGCTGGGCATGAGCGGTGCTGCAACTGCGCGCTTCCTTGTTGAGCGCGGGGCGCTCGTCTCGGTGACCGACGCCAAGGACAAAGGCCGACTCGAGAAATACATGGAAGGGCTCGCTGGCTTGCCGATCACCTGGCACCTCGGCGGCCATCCGGTCGAAGCCTTCCTGGACGCGGACCTGATTATTCTCAGCCCCGGTGTTCCAGCCGCCATCGAACCACTCAGGCTG
>DATKUA010000105.1:0-5660 GCA_035530855.1 Acidobacteriota bacterium
TGCGCCTCCATGAATTCGCGCCCGCCCGGGAATGTTTCCGATTCGCCGACGAGCACCTTCTTGATCCCGAACTGCACCACCGCACCTGAGCAGAAGTAGCAGGGCATCAGAGTGGAGTAGAGCGTGGTGCCCGCGTAACTGCCAACCCGCCCGTCGTTGCGAAGGCAGTCGATCTCCGCGTGGGCCGTCGGATCGCCGTGTTGTACCCGCCTGTTGTGGCCGCGGCCGATGATGCGGTCGTCCTTTACCAGCACCGAGCCGATCGGTATGCCGCCCTCGGCCAGTCCCTGACGCGCCTCTTCTATAGCCGCCTTCATGAATTCATCCATGCCCTGCACCTCCCGCATAAGGATAGCCCCATGTCGGTATGCGGGCCAGCGCTTGCACGGTGCTTGCCGGAGACCAGCGTCGAACGTAGAATCGTTTCCGGCAAATTCTACTCACAGGCGGATTGCGATGGCAGGATCTATAACTGATGTTCCTGGAATCAGGGTAGGGCACGCGCAGAATACCGAAGCGCGCACCGGCTGCACGGTGATCCTGGCGCCGCCGGGGACGATGGGCGGAATCGCTGTTTGCGGAACGGCTCCGGCCACGCGCGAGCTCGACCTGCTGCGCATCGATGGTATCACGCGTGAGATCCACGCCGTATTGCTGACCGGCGGCTCGGCCTTCGGGCTGGACGCCGCGGGGGGAGTGCTGTCCTGGTTGGAGGGGCATGGCATCGGTTTCGACGCCGGCGTGGCGCGCGTGCCACTTGTGCCGACGCTGTCCCTCTTCGATCTAGCTTACGGTCGTGCCGATGTTCGCCCCGACGCGGTGATGGCCCGTCAAGCCTGCGAAGCGGCGAAGGATGGTGAAGTTGTGACGGGCGCGGTCGGCGTGGGCACCGGCGCAACAGTCGGCAAACTGCTCGGCATGGAGCTCTGCTCGCCCTCCGGCATCGGCACCGCTTCGGCGCGGATCGGCGATGTCGTTATCGGTGCGCTAGCGGTTAGCAATGCCTTTGGAGATCTCGTCGACGAGAAGGGAAAGATCGTCGCCGGTGCGAGGGATACCAAGAGTCCGGGAAGATTCGTCGATACGTCGGCCTATCTGCGCGAGCACGGCATGCCGAAAGCCGATGCCTTTGCTAACTGCACATTCGCCGTCGTCGCCACAAATGCCCGCCTCGACCGCTGCGAGGCCAACATCGTCGCCGGCATGGCCATGGCTGGCTTCGGCAGGGCCATCCGTCCCGCCCACACACCGTTCGATTTCGATGCTGTAATTGTGCTCAGCAATGGGGATTTCGTGGCCGATCTAACATCCATCGGTTCCATCGCGGGCGACCTGGTCGCCGAATCCCTGTTACAGTGTGGACGCGCATGATAGAATCGACCCGTTTCGATCAATACAAGTACAAGCGAAGCGCCGGATGGTCTTAAATCAGCTACGCGAAGCCTATTGATTCGGCGTTGTAGAATCGACCGGCTCGATCGTCCAGGTGATGGTGTCGCCGTCCTGGCTGACCATTTTGCCATTAAGCGTCAAGCCCGAAGCGGGGATCGGCATGCGGGATACAGAAACCGCATAACTGGAGCTGAAATCATTCCATCGCATCTTATCGGGAAACATCGCTTTGAGCTTATCGGGGAACATCACCGGGCGTCCCGCCTCATCCATCTCCTTGATGAGTGTTTCAGTGATATTGCTCAGACGGTAGGATTTGGAGGGGACGCCTTCTCCGCCGCCGGGAAGGATCATGAATGAGTAGCTGCGATCTTCGAAATCGAACTCCAATATACTGCCGGCGCCGATGTCCGCAAACCCTTCACCTGATTCACTGTCAACGATGTAATAATCGTTGAGCTTGGCCGAGTGGTAGATTTCCAGATCGTATTCTGCGGCACCGCCGTTGGCATACAGGGTCAAGATCGAGTCGTCCTCGTAGTCTTCTTCATCGTCGGCTTCCTCCTCCGGATAATAATTGTCTTCCTCTTCATCATCGTATTCGTCGTAATACTCATCCTCATCTTCCGGCATCTCCTTGCCGAAAGAAGCCGCACCGGAGGAATTGATCCGTTCGAAGTCGGAACCGCCGATGTTGCCGCCATCGAAGTTGGAATTGTAATTGCGGGCGTAGGTGAAAATGATTCTCCACTGACTGACGGCCCGGATTTTCTCAACTTGCTTGGAAAAATCGTCGACCGGCCTGGCTTGCGTGCTCGGGATAATAAAGGTGGAAGTCAACAGGAGCAAGCCTGCAATCAGCAGCAAACATTTACCAAGTTTTCCTCCGCGCGAGTGCACTTCGATTGATGGTATTGTCGGCGTTTTGAGCATTATCAAGACCTCTTTTATTTATTTTTATCAATTTAGTCCAATTCTGGTCCGGCGGCAAGATGGAACCATTGGCTTGAAGAAATAGGGATAGGAGAAAAGAGCCACTTGCATCCGCTGTTACGCAATTTCGATTACATCAGCGTGGCATGAATATTCGGATCTGGTGAGGGGATGACGACTGTCTTCATCAGCAATCCCGTATCGATGATGGCATCGTAGCCGGCCGCGACGGCTGCGCGCACGTCGCTCTCCAAACCCGTAAGCGTGTAAAAGGTCTTGCCACCGATGCCGTTGGCAATGCGGATCTCGATAAGATTCACGTCGGCGGCCTTGACCGAGTGGTCTGCGGCCTCGATCGCCGAGGGAGCGCTGAAGGTCTCGACAATGCCGAGGCTCTTGATCTCGGCTACGGCTGTGGTGGCGGAGATGGCGGGGAAGATCTGCGGGTGGACATTGGGGATGACTATGCCGTCGATGGTGTGAACGCCGCCGGTCGCCTTGCCCTGCTCAACCGACTCCTCCACCGCGCCGACGTCGCCGCGCACGATCGCCAGGTACTTGCCGCTGCAGATCGTGCGGCCGATCACCAGCTCGACTTCGGCCTTCTTGATCATCTCGTCCATCGCCTCGATGCCGGCCGCTATCGAGTTGAATTCAACCAGTCCCAGCGCTTCCCTGATCATCTCGCTCTCCGAAGGTCAGCACGATTCTAACCGATATCAATGACGCAGTCAGTTTTTATCAAGCCACGAAGAAAAAGTGACTTAACCGCGGAGTTAGGATGAATATTGCTTTATGGCTAATCCGCTCTCTTGATCCTTATCGAGTCGCCGACAGCCATCACCTCGCCGGAAATGGAAGCGTGTAGATTGGCGCCGAGAGCATCCGGGGGGCGGCGGGCGATGAGGTCGCCGGCGGAAACTCGCCGGCCGGTCTCGACCACGGGCTGGGAGGGCGCGCCGAAGGGCTGGTCGAGGGGAATGATGACCTCTTCGGGCTCAAGCGGCGCTTCGTGGAAGCGGGCTCGGACCTTGTACGGCGTGAGCCCGAGGCGGGCCTCGAGGCGGGAGGTGGGGATCTTGGCGTTCTCGTTGATGACGGGTGATGCCCGGAAGTTATCGGTCTCCTCTTCGGACGGAGGGCTGGTGCGTTCCTTGAGCCACTTGATCACGCGGCGGGGGCTGATCAGTTGCGGGCAAGCGTAGAGGCTGCAGGCCCCGCACTCGCAGCAGTAGTGGGCGTAGCTGGTGGCGGCCTTGTCGGTCTCGAGGTTGAAGGCGATCTGGCGCATGATTTTGTGAGGCTCGATTGCGTGACCGATGATACGCCTCGGGCACATCTCGGTGCAGTAGTAACACTGATCGCAGACCGAACGGGCGATCAGCGCGATCTTGTGGATATCGAGCGAGGCGTCGGTCAGCGCGGGATTATCGAGCGGCAGGACGATGAAGCCGGAGCTGGTCTTCTTCACGGGCTCGCCGGGTTCGACGCGCTTGCCCATCATCGCGCCGCCCTCGAGGATGGCGAATTCCGGGATTGTTGCGCCGCCCGCCAACTCGATCAGCATCGAAACGGGCGTTCCCAGAGGCGCCTCGACCACCAGCGGATCGGCGACCGCGCCGGCGATTGTCACATAGCGGCGGGTGACCGGCTTACCCTCGTCGACGGCTTCGGCGATCTGCTGCAGTGTGATCGCATTGTGGACGACAACGCCGACGTGCAGCGGTAAGCCGCCGTGGGGCGGCACGCGGCCGGTGATCTCGTGGGTCAGCATGTGCTCGTCGCCGGCGGGGTAAACGTCTCGCAGGGGTATAACCTCGAAATGTCCGTTGGATTCAGCGCGGTAGAGATCAATCAGATCGGTGCGCTTCTCCTTGATGCCGATATAGATTTTACGCGCATTGAGGGCTTCGGCGGCCAGCTCGGCGCCGCGAATCAGCAGTTCCGGGCGGCGGACCATCGCCCAGTAGTCGGAGTAGAGGAGCGGCTCGCACTCGGCGGCGTTGACGATCAGGATCTCCGCCTTGTTGCCCAGCTTGGCAAAAGAGGGAAACCCCGCTCCTCCGCAACCGACAACGCCGGCCGACTCGATTGCCTCGATTTTCGACATCTGCCGCTCCTTGGGCAGATGTTAGCACGCCGCGATGACTCCGGCCATGATCTCGAGGGATCAGAATCTGTATACGTTAAATTCCGTGCAGCAGGCCGGACCGGGAGCGTAGTGCAGCACCGGCGGCTGCGCCAACTCCATCACCATGCATCCGAATGTGAAGCCGCCGCCGTCCTCGAGGGTACGGCAAACCGGGTTGCATAGGTCATCACGCGAACTTAGCGCTTCCACTATTTCAGGCAGCCCGACCCTGCGCTTGGGATCGATCAGCCGCCGCTCGAGCGAGCCGAGGCGGATTTCCGAGTTGCCTGGACCGTATCGCTTGTATTTTGGCGGGTGCTCCGCCAGCAGGCGCTTGTAGATGCTCTGGTCGTCGTTCACCAACGGATCATTGGTGTGGTAAATACGGGTGGCCCCCTCGAAGGGGATGAACTGCGGCGTGGCGTTGGCGGAGCACTCGAAGCAAGCGATCTCCTTCGGTCCGCCGATGGTGTAAGCCTGGCCTGAAGCGTGCTTGACGGTCTGAACGAACTTTACGGCGTCCTCGTAAGTTTCCTGCTCGAGGATGCCGCGGATGACGAAAGCGACCGGCAAGCCGTCGATGCACTGGTTGAGCTGCAGGAGGGCGTTGACCACGACGGCGATGCCGCGGTTGTTGACACCGTTGAGCGAGACGTAGCCGGCATGTGTCGGCACAAAGGACTCGAGTGAAGAATCCTCGTGTTTAATGTGGAGCAAGGCCTGAAAGCCGTCGTAGAACGTGGGGATATCGAGATTCTGGCCGAGGACAGGCGTGGTGCCGGGATCGAACACACCCGCGACGCTGCATTTGTCGGCTTCCGTGATTTCGATGCCGTAGTATCTGTTGCGTCCGTACCACCACTCCTCATCGCCGAACTGGAAGGCGAGCATGGTGGGGAAGTCGATGCCGGAGCCCTCCGCGAGCCCGTGGACCTCCTCGAGCAGATCGGGTGTCCAGGTCCGGATTGCGGCCGGAAAATCGGTATCGGCGAGGAACTCCTCAATGAATCTATCGGGATCGTCGACCTCGTAGGAGCGGCAAATATCCTCCTTCCAGAACGCCATAAGTTCCTTGATCTTTTCCCGCAGCGACTCGCCATGGATCCGCCCACGCTGCCGCGGCGATCCTTCGAGCACGACCACCGGCAATTCCTTACGGGTGGTTTGTTGCCCGATAACAGAAGCGCCGGCAAAGGTCGCCGGA
>DATKUA010000106.1:0-3939 GCA_035530855.1 Acidobacteriota bacterium
CATTCGGCCGCCGAGAAAGCCCGAGAGCAGGAGTTTAAAAGCTGTCTAGCCTGTCATGTTGAGCCGATGCACCCGGCAATGCCCGCCTGGAACAACGAAGCCGGCCTGACCTTGATGTTCTCGCGCATAGAGGTGGAGAGCCACGACTTACCGGACGACTCTTATGTCATCGTTGACGACGGCGTCTACGACGTTACCGAATTTCGCAAATACCATTCGGGGGGCGGCTGGTGCTTCGCCGCCGGGCAGGACAATACCGCCACCTGCCGCAGTTGCCATGCCGGCCCCCAGGGCCAGGACAAGGCAGCTTACCTTGATTCCTACGGCGCGCCGCAAGACTACAAGCAGCTCGCTTACACGCAACCAAAGATGCGCGTCGGCACGCTGATCGACACCGACCATGCATACAGTCCTTACTTCGTCGAACCGATGGGCCTGAAGCCTCTCAAGCCGGTACTGGATCGCTTCGGTCTCGTTGACGATCTCGGAATCACCGCGCGCTACACTGTCGGCAAGCATGGAGCCTTAAGGGACAAGGTCGAGTAGACGTCCCAGTCAGCCGCCTGCCCGGGATAGCTGCCCGACGAAGCACAAGCAGCATAGAGCGTCTGATTGTCGGCGGTCATTTGTTCGTGCTCTCCCCTGATAAAAAGAAACCGGTTGGTTGCAATATTCCACAACCAAGGCAAGCCGCCGGCGCAGGCTGTAAATAACCGGCCGGATAAAGAAAACCGCCGCCAGGGTAGCCCGGGCGGCGGTTATTGTTTCGAAACCGGTCCGACTTAATCGTTGATGTTGTAAATCACAAAGTTGCTGAGGATCATTCCGGTGGGATTGTTGTACTTGGCGTCGTGGTAGCGCCCGCCGAAGGAGATAACCGGATCGGGGTTGTAGTATGGGGCGCTCTTGGTGATCTCGGGTTCTGCCCTCCAGGGGTTGACCAGTTCGCCGTCGACCCAGACATCGATGCGGGCACCGCCGGTATCCCGGGTCCACTGCATCAGCTTGATGTGGTGTTTCTCGCCCCAGTTCCAGAGCTTGATGGATTTCGCTTCGATCGTCTCAGCACCCAGATCTTCACGGTTGTAGGCGCCGTCCCTGTCCTTGTCGACCATGAAATGGATGTTGATACAACCGGGGCCGGCCAGGTAGCGTGTGCCTCTGAAGATGAACTCAAGGCGCCCGCCGTTCCATCGCCAGTCATCCTGACGGCCGCTGGCGTTGTAGAGGGAGAACACGATGCCCTTGTTGTAGGTGCCCATATCGAAGTTCTCCGCATCGAATTCGATCACGAAACCGTTGGTATCCAATTTATCAAGCGGGAACCATGATTCTTCCGAGCCCATCGACGCTACAAACTGCATCTGTTCGCGGAAGAAGATGCCCTGGGCTGGTCCCAGGTACTTCTGGCCGCCCTCGTAGAGCTTGTGTTCGACCGGGTTGTAAGCGAAGCTGCCGAGGCCGCTGAAATCGACTTCGATATCTTCCTCAAGTTTAGTCTTCTTGGAGTTGTTGATCGTCAAAGTGTAGGTCCCGGGAGTGAGATCCGAGAAAACGAAGGTCTGCGTTGAACTGTTGAAATAGCCGGCCTTAATATCGCCTCTCTTGGGCGCGCTGACCGACTCTTCGCCCTTGTTTTTCTTCTTGAGTAGGAGAGTCACATCATCGATGTCGATGTCCTTGTATCCCGGCTTCTTCTGGTACTGGACCATTACGATGCCTTCCTCGGGGATATTCTTGAAGCCGATCTTGCGCCAGTTACGGCCGTTGTCGAGGAAGCTGGCAATCGCCAGGAAATTCTCGTCGGTAAGGGACTCGACGTACGCCAGGGAGTTCAATTTGTCCACGGCACTGCTGGGGTGAACGCTGTGCGAATAGTTGCCATATTGACCCTGAAAGACGCTGAAGTGGTTGAAGTTCACCGTTTCGCCCTTCTTCATGAAGGCATTGAGGAGGCCGAATTCCTCGGCGACGATCTCGTCATCGCGGCTGATAAAAGTGACGGCGTCGATGTAGTCCCCATCTTCGCGCTCGCGATACATATTGAATGCACGAAGCTTCTCGTCCATATCAAACAGCATCTCACTGCCCGGCTGCAGGACACTCAGCATCGCCGACTCATTGGTGAACGCGCCGTAATCCGTATCCTCCACCAGATCCTTCAAAACCGAGGGATCGGCTGTAGAGCCGTAAAACGGCGTCTGTAGGTAGCAGACCTTCGCAACGTTATCGTCAAAGTACCCCTTCTTCTTCGCGAACTCCTCGCCATAGTTGAGCAGATAGGCCTGCACGATCAGGCCGCCGAAGGAGTGTGCCACGATGTGCAATTTGTCGGTTTCGTACTTGTCGAGGACCTTGCGGATCTCCATGCCGAGGACTGCTGACATGACGCCGAGGAAATCCTGATTCTTGTGATTGACAAGTTTGTTCTGTTTCGAGTAGGCGTTGAAATCCATCACCTCGACGTCGAAATAGTACTTTTCCAGATACTCTTCCAGCTTTCCGAATGCCTCTTCCCCAGGCCCCTCGCCAAGGCCATGGACGAGCAGCACAGGGTACTCGAGCTCGTCCGCGGGCACGACCTTGGTATCCTTTTCCATCGTTGCCGGGCTTAGGAAGAAGAGCGTAATCGCTGCAACTGCCATCGCCGCTAACGCTGTCGTTCTCAGAAGTGCCTTCATTTGGGTTACTCCCCTTGGTTATTAGGATTTGGTTGAACCAGTACTCTCCGATACTCCAACCCGTATATTTAGTAGTCGCAATCGTACCCTATTTGAGCGATTGTGTCAAGCAGGGCCACAGCGAGAATGCATTGTACACCGGTAGTTTACGAGCTTTTAGCACGAACAATTCCCCGTTGCCAATCCCGGGCGAAAAATAACGAGCATTTATGCCGGAAGGTCTCATATCTTAAGCGAAAACGGTTTTTTACGCGTTGATTGATTATCAAAGGCACACTGGTGGGAGCATTCGGATGGAATAGCCACTCAGAACATCCCGTAGCCGTCTATGAGAAAACACGAGGAAAGGAACGGGCCATGCTCGAAACAGGTATGAAAGCTCCTGACTTTTCGCTGCCGAATCAGGACGGCGAGACTGTGAACCTCTCCGATTTTGGCGGCAAGAAGGTTGTCTTGTACTTCTATCCCAAGGACGACACACCGGGCTGCACCACGGAAGCCTGCGAATTCCGCGATAATTCTGCCGATTTTGAGAGAATCGATGCGGTGGTGCTCGGCGTAAGCAGCGATTCTGTCAAGTCGCACTCCGGATTCCGCGACAAGTATTCGCTGCCGTTCCACCTCCTGGCCGACACGGAGAAGCAAGTCCATAAGGCCTTTGGAACCTGGGTCGAGAAGAAAATGTACGGCAGGGCTTATTTCGGCACCCAGCGAGCCACTTTCGTGATCGACGGCGAGGGGATAATCCGTCACGTGTTCCCCAAGGTGAAACCGAAGGGGCACTCGGAGGAGGTCAAGAGCGTGCTCGCCTTGATCTGACCGCTTCGGAATGAGAGCCGTTTGCGCGCCGGCATAGTGCGTTTCTCGCTATTTATTGGGTAAACGGGGGAAATTTTGAGCTATTGTTATTCAGATTACTTGGGCATGGTTTCTCCGGGATGATAATATATGGGTATTGTATACATTCATTAGGACATCGGCGCACTGCTTAATTCACGCCGGAGGCGGGACTGAAATGGCTAAGAAAATCTCCCTTTTATCATTCGTTCTCCTTGTCTGCGCGGTTTTGATTTTTGGTGCCCTTGCCCAGGAGGATACCGCTCGCCCGCAGCGGCATAAGAAGACCGAATTTCAGAAGTACGTCGCCGTCAATTACATGCTGCTCGATGTGATTGTTACCGACCGCAGCGGCAATTACGTTCACAGCCTGACGAAAGACGATTTCGAGATATTCGAAAACGGCCGGAAGATCGAGATC
>DATKUA010000107.1:0-4197 GCA_035530855.1 Acidobacteriota bacterium
GGCGATCAGGAAGCTGCTCGATCTCGGCGCTAAGACGGCCGTCGTCGAGCGCGACGGCCGCGAGATGGAGATTCCCATCGGACAGGTCATGGTCGGCGACGTGGTGCTGGTGAAGCCTGGCCAGAAGATCCCCGTCGACGGCATCGTGATCAGCGGCTCCTCAGCCGTCGACGAGTCGATGGTCACCGGCGAGAGCATCCCGGTGGCGAAGTCAGAGGGCGACGCTGTTGTGGGCGCGACGATCAACACCACGGGCAGCCTGCGCTTCCGCGCGGAAAAGGTCGGCAGCGACACGGTGCTGGCGCAAATCATCAAGCTGGTGCGGCAGGCGCAGGGCTCGAAGGCGCCGATCCAGAGGCTTGCCGACAAGGTGGCGGGCATCTTCGTGCCGGTAGTGCTGACGCTCGCGGCGTTGACGTTTGCCGTCTGGTTTGCGATCGGGCCGGAGCCGAAGCTGGTTAATTCGCTGTTCCCGGCGATTGCGGTGCTGATCATCGCCTGCCCGTGTTCACTCGGGCTTGCGACGCCGACGGCGATCATGGTGGGCACGGGAGTGGGCGCGGGGATGGGCGTGCTGATCAAGGACGCGGAGGGTCTGGAGCGCGCCGGCGGCCTGACGGCGATCATCCTCGACAAGACGGGTACCGTGACCGAGGGCAAGCCGGTTGTTAAAGAAATAGTGGCCTGCGACGGCGCTGCGGAGAATGAATTGCTCGCCCTGGCGGCGGCCGTGGAACGCTACAGCGAGCACCCCCTGGCATCGGCCGTCGTCGAAGCGGCGAAGCAACGCGGGATTGATATTCCCGAGGCCGCTTCGTTCGAGTCGGTTCCCGGGCAGGGCGCGGCTGCCGAGACCGGCGGGAGCGTGGTCGCGGTCGGCTCGCTGCGCTACATGGAGAGGCTTGAGATCACACCTTCCGCGGAGCAGCAGGCCAGAGCGGAGGAGCTTGCCGGCCGCGGCAACACGACCATCTTTGTGGCCGGCGACAAGCGGATCATAGGTGTTATCGGCGTCGCAGACCCGCTGAAGGCCGGGTCGCGTGAAGCGGTAGAGCGCCTGCAGCGGATGGGTCTCAGTCTGACGCTGCTGACCGGAGACAATCGCCGCACCGCCGACGCAATCGCCGGCGAACTCGGCATCGAGCGAGCCGAAGCCGAGGTGCTGCCGGACCAGAAGGCCGAGGTTGTGAAGAGACTCCAGTCTGACGGCGAGATAGTCGGGATGGTGGGCGACGGGATCAACGACGCCCCCGCGCTGGCGCAGGCCGACATCGGCATCGCCATCGGCACCGGCACCGACGTGGCGATCGAGTCGTCGGACATCACGCTGATCAGGGGCGACCTGGGCGGCGTGGCCGACGCGATCGACCTGAGCCGCGGGACATTGCGGATAATCAGGCAGAATCTCTTCTGGGCTTTCTTCTATAATCTCACCGCCATACCGCTGGCCGCGGGATTGCTCTACCCCCTCTTCGGCTGGCTCCTCAGCCCGATTGTGGCGGCCGGCGCGATGGCCTTGAGCTCGGTCAGCGTTGTCGGTAATTCGTTGAGACTAAAGCGGTTTAAGCCGGGGAAAGCAAAATGAATACGTTGTACGAGACCGGCGGCGAGCGCCAATACGAAACGCAGATGATCTGCCAGCACGGCCGCATCGAGCGCATCGAGGACGATGTCGCGTTCGTGAGGCTCGAGGCGCCCACCAGTTGCGAAGGCTGCGGCTCCAAGGGCACTTGCGGCGTCGTGTCGGCCGAGGGCAAGGTGATCGGGGTCAGAAACGACGCCGGCGCCAAGCCGGGGCAACGAGTGGAGCTCAGCGTCCGCCCAAAGGCGTTGCTGACCGCCTCCTTCCTGCTCTTCCTCGTGCCCGTGTTGGCCCTCGTGGCGGGAATTGTCGGCGGTTATGCCCTCGCCGAGCAATTCGGCTGGCAGGGCAGGGAATGGATCGGCCTGGGGCTCGGCGCGGCGGCGTTCGCGCTGGTGCTGCTGATCATCAAACTCCTGAATACGCGCTTCGAGCGTTCCGGGAAATACGAGCCGGTGATCAGCAGAATCCTGGACTGAGCAGGTTGGCGGCGGGCTGGCTGCAGTCGATTGCAGAATCCACGCTCAAATAAAAATTATTTGAATCGGATAGCCAACGGGAGTATCGTAGGGTAAACCGAAAAGCGAGCGTGGTCCGATGCCGAAGCTGATTTTTGTCGAGCCCAAGGCCCCGGGTTTGCACATCTACTCGAAGTTTCCCATCCCGAGATTGGGTAACGTTTTATTGGCGACCATGGCCAAAGAGCGGGGCTGGGACGCCGAGGTGGTCGTCGAAGAGCTTTCCGGATTCGATGTGAATCAGTTGCCCGAGGCCGACCTGGTCGGCGTTTCGTCGATCACTTCGACGGCTCCCCGGGCGTATGAAATTGCTGATGCCTACAAGAAACGCGGCGTGCCGGTGATCATGGGCGGGCCGCACATCAGCTTCCTGCCCGAAGAGGCGATGCCTCACTCCGATTTCGTGGTGGTGGGCGAGGGCGAGAAGCCCTTCAGCGATTTTCTCGCGACATTTGACGCCGGCGGCACCTATGAGAGCATTCCCAACCTGATTTACCGCAGCGGCGGTGAGATCATCAGCAATCCTCTCAGCCGCAGGCTGCACGATCTCGCCGAACTGCCTACCCCGGATCTCGGCCTCATCAGGTCGTTCAGGGATAAGGGGAAGCGCATGATAATCCCGGTGGAGACCTCCCGGGGATGCCCCTTCAACTGCGAATTCTGCAGCGTTACCCGGCTTTTCGGCAGGCGGATGCGTTTCCGCAAGATAAACGAGGTGATTGAGGAATTGCGCTCGGTCCGGGAGCGGGCCAGCGTTATCTTTTTTGTCGACGACAATTTTGCCGCGAACAAAGCCCGAACGAAGCGCATGCTGCAGGCGATGATCGATAACCGCATCGAGATACGCTGGACGGCGCAGGTGAGGAGCGAAGCGGCCGACGATTTCGAGTTGCTCGATTTGATGAGGCGCTCGGGTTGCCTGGCGGTCTACATCGGCATCGAATCGATCAACGACGAGACGCTGGAGCGGGTGAGGAAGGCTCAGAAGGTCGAGGAGGTTTCCAGGTCGATCGATCGCTTCCATCGTTTCGGGATCAGAGTGCACGGGATGTTTATTCTCGGCTTCGACGAGGACGACGAGCAGTCGGTGAGGGATACCTGGCGCTACGCCAAACGGACTCACCTCAATTCGGTGCAGTTCCTGATCCTCACCCCGGTTCCCGGCACGCCCCTGTTCAACAAGATCCGGTCAAGCGGCCGGCTGTTGACCGAGGACTGGTCGCTCTACGACGCCCACCATGTCGTCTTCAGGCCGGAGCGGATGATGCCCCTGCAGTTGCAAAAGCTGCAGATCAAAGCGCATGAAACGTTCTACGGTTTCGTCATGAGGTTGAAGCACCTGTTCAAATTTAAATTCTTCGAGTACGCGATCGCGCGCTACGCCCGCAAAATCAATCAGGAGTGGAAGAAAGTCAACGGGCTGTTCATGAATTGGCTGCGGAAAATCAATATCAACGGCGGGAAGTAATATCCCGCTTTCTATGTCTACAAATAACCTTGCTCGTCTTCGCCGGCATCGTCTGTTTCCGGTTCTTCCTCCTCGGCCTCAGCCTCCGACGTGCCCGGGAAGTCCTCCTCTTCGCTGGCCGTGTGGAACACCATTTCGAGAACTCCCATCTCGATCGAGTCGCCCGGGTCAAGCACGATCCTCCCCCCGTCTTCGAGCTCGATACTGTTGACTCTGGTGGCATTTTCCAGACCGTAGTTGACCAGCTCGAACTGGCCCCCGGAGAAGTCGATCCGGGCCTGGTTCTTCGACACTGAATCGTGCTTGATTTCGAAGTGGCCGAAATCGATGGATTCTCGGTTGCCGAAGGTGAAGACCTTATGGGTCTCATTTTTCGACAAGCGGAAATAGAGCTCGCGCAGCTCGTTTTCGCCGCCGACGATCTCCAGTCGCCCGGGCAGCGAAAGCTCCTCGCCGGAGAGCGGGTAGTAGGTCCTAATCATCTCCCCCAGGATTTCCTCCCGATCTCGCGGTACGATCTTTTCTTCCTCGATTTCTTCGCCCTCCAGAGACTCCTCGATTTCTTCGCCCTCCAGAGACTCCTCGGTTTCCTTGCCCTCCAGAGGCTCCTCGGTTTCCTCCGCGGCATC
>DATKUA010000108.1:0-13914 GCA_035530855.1 Acidobacteriota bacterium
CGCTGCCTCAGGCCGAGCCGGTCAGCTTCGGCGTTCAGGACTTCTGCGGTATTTGCTTCAAATGCGCGCGTAATTGCCCAGCAGGCGCCCTGCCCACGGGAGGCAAGGAAGAGCTGCGCGGCACGGTATACTGGCGGATGAATCCCGAAAAGTGTTACCGCTACTGGCGCAAGGTCGGCACCGACTGCGGTATCTGCGTCGCAGTCTGCCCCTACAGCCATCCCGATGGGCTGATGCACTCCGTCGTGCGTGCAGCCTGCCGTCGCAGCGCCGTCAGTCGGCGGCTGTTCTCGAAAGCCGACGATCTTTTCTACGGCCGCGCGCCCCGCTCCACCCGCTACCCCGCTTGGATGCTCGCAGGGCTCGACGGCGAGGTTTGCCGCCGCTTGAAACTGCGCTGAGTGTTGACATCTTTGTCCAAGGCAACGAATAATTACCGCTTCCGATTGACGGAGGTTTCCATCACCTCCGACCGCTAATAGAGCTTTCAGGTAAGAAAATGAGTGATAAGAAGGTAGCCGTCGTCGCTTTCGGTGGCAATGCGATGACCCGCAGCGGCGAGGACGGCCATCAGGAAGAGCAGTTCCTGCACGCCGCGGAGGCGTGCGAGCTGATGATCAAGTTTATCAAGCGCGGCTACGAGCTGTTGGTGGTACATGGTAACGGCCCGCAGGTCGGCAACCTGCTGATTCAGATGGAGGAGGCCGCTCTCAAGGTCCCACCGTTCACGCTCGATGCCTGCGTCGCGATGACACAGGGCTCCATGGGCTACATGCTCGAGAATTCGCTGGTCAACGCGCTGGCGCGCCATGGGATCGAGAAGGACGTGGTGACTATCAGCAGCGAGGTGCTGGTCGACCGCAACGACCCGATGATGAAGCAGCCGACGAAGCCCATCGGCCCATTCTTTTCCCACTACCGCGCCAAGCAGCTGATGGCCGAGCACGATTGGCAAATGATCGAGGACTCCGGCCGCGGTTGGCGCAAGGTCGTCTTCAGCCCCAAGCCGATCAAGATCCTGGCCGTGGGATCGATCAGCAAAATGGTCGAGAACGGTGCCGTGGTGATTGCCGGCGGCGGGGGTGGAATCCCGGTTTACGAGGCGACAAACGGACAGTTTGTCGGAGTGGAAGCGGTAATTGACAAGGACCACACTGCAAGTCTGCTGGCCCGCTCGGTCAAAGCCGACCTCTTCGTCATCCTTACGGAGGTCGACATCGTCTATTACGACTACGGCACGACCAAACCGGAACCGCTGTCCAAAATCACGGTCGCGCAGGCCAAGCAGTACCTGCAGGAAGGCCAATTCCCGCCGGGAAGCATGGGGCCGAAGATCGTTGCATCGATCGACTTCGTCGAGGGCGGCGGTAAAGAAGTGTTGATCACCAGCGCCGAGGTGCTGGAGGAAGCGCTCGACGGCAAGACCGGAACCCGCATAGTGCGCAAGTGATTCGGAGGAGATTATGAAAGGCAAAGACCTTATTTCGATACATGACCTGAGCCTCGAAGAGATCGAGGAAATATTCAACCTGGCCAGTAAGATGAAAGATACTCCGGCCGACTACAGCGAGAGCCTCGCCGGCAAGACCCTCGGCATGATCTTTCAGAAGCCGTCGACGCGGACGCGTGTTTCCTTCGAGGTCGGCATCTACCAGCTCGGAGGCATCGGCCTCTACCTTTCGTCCAACGACCTGCAGCTCGGCCGCGGCGAGACGATCGCCGACACCGCCCGCGTCCTTAGCCGTTTCGTAGACGCAGTGATGGCGCGAGTCTTCGCCCACCAAGACATCATCGACCTCGCCCGCTACTGCGACATCCCGGTGATTAACGGCCTCACCGACCTGCTGCACCCTTGCCAGGCACTGGCCGATTTTCTCACGATCCGCGAGCACAAGGGCGAACTCAAGGGTCTCAAGCTAGCCTACATCGGCGACGGCAACAACGTAGCCCACTCGCTTCTCTACACCGGTGCCAAGCTGGGCACCGACGTCTCCATCATCTGCCCTCCGGGCTATGAGCCGAACGAAGATGTCGTCAAGCAGGCGAGAGAGGATGCCAAGGTTAGCGGCGCGAGGCTGGAAGTGACCAACGACATCGCCGCCGTCGAGGGCGTCGACGCGGTCTACACCGACGTCTGGACCTCGATGGGCCAGGAGGCTGAGGCCGAAGAGCGCAAGCGCATCCTTCAGCCCTACCAGGTCAATTCGGCGTTGATGAAGCGCGCCGGCTCCGGCGCCATCTTCCTGCACTGCCTGCCCGCCCACCGCGGTGAGGAGGTCACCGATGAGGTCGCCGACAGCCCGGCCAGCGTCATCTTTGACGAGGCGGAAAACAGACTGCACGCACAGAAGGCAATCATGTATCTGCTGATGCGCGACCGCTGACAACACGGACTGCGTTGACGATTTTTCCAGAAACTCCTGCTATTATAGGGCGGGTGTGCTTTCATGCCGGCAACCAAGTTATTTCAAGGGTAATGGACATGACTAAGAAAATCGTTTCGACAGCAAAAGCTCCATCGGCGCTCGGACCTTATAATCAGGCCGTCATAGCAAATGGGTTTGTGTTTTGTTCCGGACAGGTTGCGATCAACCCCGCCACCGGCGAACTGGTCGCCGGGGGGATCGAGGAACAAACGGAGCGCGTCCTGAAGAATCTCAGGGTGGTACTCGAGGCAGCCGGAAGCGGGTTGGGCAAGGTGGTCAAGACCACGGTTTTCCTCAAGAACATGGATGACTTCAAGGCGATGAACGGTATCTATGCCACCTTCTTCAAGGAAAACCCACCCGCCCGCGCTGCAGTCGAGGTTGCCCGCCTGCCCCTGGACGTGCAGGTGGAAATTGAATGCGTAGCTTTGGTTTGACACTGGCAAGGATTTTACCAATTGTAATTGCGCTCGTCGCAGGGCCGGCCTTCACCGCTTGGCTGCCGCCCGATGACGAGCTTGCCACATTTGAGCAAAGCGAAGGCGAACAGGTCGTTTTCCGGTTCTGGGTGCTGGTCGACGCGGTCAAGCATCTGTTCCCAGAGGGTATTTCTCCCGCAGCACCGCGTAGAAATCCTGCTTTCTCCGCCCCACCGGGCGGTTTTGTCGAGGGCAGCTTTGTGTTCCGCCTCGGCTCGTACGTTTTCGAGCGGGAAGGGCGGCGCATCAGCAGGAAAGGAGTAATCGACGGATTCCTACTGATTGCGGCCGAGGTCCCGGCAGCAATGAATCCGGAGGGCGCACAAACGGCGTTGCTGGCCGAATACTATTGCAACGACGCTGAATTGGCATCGCTGATGAGGGAAAACGGTCTTCGCGTCGGCACTCTCGAAGGCGCTTTCGACTCGAGGCTCCGCGCCGACTCGCAGCAACTTGTCGAGGGCAAAGTAAAGCCGGAGGGCTATGGTGAATGGCGGTGGCGGCTGGTCACCACCGATTTGCGACACTACGAGACGGCCGCGTCCGCGCTGCGGGCTTTCTATAAAACCGCTGGAGAGCTGAGGGCCCTGGAGATCCGCTACTCCGACGATTTCTTCATGATGGCCTACGGCGATGTCGTTTTTGACGGCAAGGCTCCACCGGACGGGTGGGAGGGATGGCGCTGGGCCGGCGATAGGCACTCGCTCTACCAGTACAACACCCGCAATCGGCACGTGATCCTGCGTGTGCGTCCCGGTGCGGGCGATCAGCGCTGACTATCTGGCCATCGGGTGATCCCCGGCGTGTGCTCTCATAACACCCCTTTTGATTCCAGGTCTTTGATCATCGCGAGATAACGCTGGTAGGGGATCAAAGTCCAGTTGATTGCCTCCGCCGCGCCGTTGGCCAGGGTTACCATCGAGACCTTCGCCGCCTCTTCCTCGTTCTCGGCCTCGTAGATGTCCATGAAATCATAAGGGCCGAGGATGGCGAAATGATGCAGCCAGCGGACTCCGGGGCAACTCTGTTTTATCTTTGAGTACCACGTCCTGCCCATTTCCTCCTTGGAGTCCAGATTTGCCGTGGTTTCAGGGGATAATTTTGTTAAGAGCGCAAAGGTTGGCATAGTAACCTCCCGTTTCTTGCTTCGCTTAAATGAGATGGTTAGGTCTCTGCTCTACAATCTCGTGCGAGACCTCGCAGGTGTCAATGAGACTATTGGGGTGGTGGAGACTACTTGCGGCGGCAGTTCTCGCAGTAGCCGAAGATCTGCAGGGAGTGGCTGGTAATCTCAAAGCTGTAATCCCCGGCGATCTTATCCTGCAGGGCTTCGATATCCGGGTTGCTGAACTCGATAACGACGCCGCAACGGCGACAGATCATGTGGTCGTGGTGCTCCTCGCCGTAGCTGCGCTCGTAGTGATAATGGTTCTCGCCGAAGTCGCTCTTCTTGATCAGCCCCGCCTTGGTGAGCAGGTCGAAGGTGCGGTAGATGGTTGCCCGCGAGACCTTCTCCCTGCGGGCGCGGAACCGCAACAGCAGATCCTCAGCCTCGAAGTGGTCGTCGCTGCCGAAGATTTCTCGCAATATCAGCCTGCGTTCGCGGGTCATTTTCAGGCTGTGGCGCTTGAGGTAGAGGGCGAAGCGTTCCAACGCCTCCCCGGTCAATTCCTCTCCAGCCATGCTGCCACCCTCCCGGCCGCTCTTTTGCGAATGGGATTAAGTATCGATTGGAGTGTAGTTTAATGGCTGTCGCCGATTAGTGTCAAGACGCCGCCTTGACGCGCTTACTCACCGGGGCCTAACATTTTGCCGGTTCTCAGCAACGGGGGAGTTCAAGTGGCCAAGTCGAGTACGGTTTTCGTCTGCCAGCAATGCGGCGCGCGCTATCCGAAGTGGATGGGGCGTTGCAGCGAGTGCGAATCATGGAACAGCTTGGTGGAAGAACGCCAGGAACCGCGCGGCGAGCAGCAGTCCGGCTGGGGGGCGGCCGGGGAGGCGCCTGGAGAGCCGGTTCCCTTTAAAGAGCTGGGAAGCGAGAGCGAGAACCGCATGAGCGCGGGGATACCGGGGATGGACAGAGTGCTGGGCGGCGGCATCGTGCCGGGCAGTCTTGCACTGATGGCCGGCGAGCCGGGAGCAGGCAAATCAACACTCATGCTGCAGGTGGCGGCACATGTCTCAGAGGATGGGGGCAAGGTCCTGTATGTTTCCGGGGAAGAGAGCGGTAGCCAGGTAAAAATGCGCGGCAGGCGACTCGGCCTTCACCCCGAAAGTCTCTTTGTCCAGGGTGAAACTCAGCTGGATCGCATAGTTGCCGCCTTCGAGCGGCTCGATCCCGACCTGCTGATAGTGGATTCCGTCCAAACCGTCTATTCAAACAGGTTCTCCTCCGCTCCCGGCAGCGTCAGTCAAGTGAGAGAAGCCGCGGCACGGCTGCTGATGCTTGCCAAGTCCTCGCGCGCGCCGATTTTCCTGGTGGGGCATGTGACCAAGGGCGGGCAGATCGCCGGACCGAAGACGATGGAGCATATTGTCGATGCTGTGGTAATGATGGAAGGGGAGCGGTTCCACACCTTGCGGATGCTGCGGGCGCTCAAGAACCGGTTTGGGCCGGTGAGCGAGCTTTCTGTTTTCGAGATGACGGCGGAGGGTCTGAAGGAGGTGGAGAATCCGTCGGAACTGTTCCTGGCTGAAAGGAACCCCGGCGTCGCCGGCAGCGCCGTGACCGCGACGGTCGAGGGTACACGGCCGCTGCTGGTTGAGGTGCAGGCCCTCGTCTCACCGGCTGCCTACGGACCCGGACGCCGCACGGCTGAAGGTTTCGATCACAACCGCCTGGCGTTGCTGCTGGCTGTGCTCGAGCGGCGTTGCGGATTGGATCTTGGCACGCGCGACGTCTTCATCAACATCGTCGGAGGGGTCCGCCTCGATGAGCCGGCCGTCGATCTAGCGGTCGCTGCGGCGATAGCATCATCGTTGATGGATTCTCCATTGCCTGAAGGGGCGGTGTTCTTTGGCGAGGTAGGATTGGGAGGAGAGATACGCTCGGCTTCATCCGCGGAACTGCGGCTGAAGGAGGCCGCGACGATGGGCATGCAGGATGTCTACCTGCCGAAGCGGAACGCGGCGAGGCAGAAAGGTAAGAAAGCGACCGGGCTGCATCCGTTCGATTCACTGCAGAGCATGCTCAACGAGGTTCTGCGGATCTGACTTAGGGGTCCGCGGGCACCCTTACTGCCAAAAAAAATCTACGCTGGGAGTGAGAAAGAGAAAGGCAAGAACGGTCAGCACATCGAGGATCAGGAAAGCGATAGCATCGCCGGCGATGATGAAGTAGGCGATACC
This sequence comes from Acidobacteriota bacterium, assembly GCA_035530855.1. Classification (GTDB taxonomy): domain Bacteria; phylum Acidobacteriota; class DATKUA01; order DATKUA01; family DATKUA01; genus DATKUA01. The sequence goes on from DATKUA010000108.1 coordinate 6,254, forward strand.
CCATACGGCGGGCACGAGGTAGAGAGCAAAGAGGGTGAAGTAGCTGTGGGTGATCCAGCCGCGCTTGTATCTGCCGAGCTTTGCCTGCTTGCGGACATCTGACATTAAGCGCCCGAGCAGTATCCTGGCCACGATACAGATCGTTACGGAGAAGGCGACCAGCCCGTATTTCAGCCATTGAAAGGAACCGCCGACAGCGGAATCCTCTTGGGTAAGATCCAGGCCGTTGAACAGGACGATAACAATCGCCGCTACCAGCGGAAGAACGACGTCAAGAATAGCCCCCAGGTTGCGTACGCGCCGGTATTCCTCATAGATCTGCGGCGGTGAAGACCTTGGACCGTTCATTTCCGGCCTGCCATTCAGTTATCCCGATCCGTCCGTTCAAATTGCCGATATGTTGAAGTGTATTGATTTAATCGCATGCGTTGTGCGCATGCAAGGGTCTTTTGCGTCTGGAACCGGTTCGCTCAGACGAGAGTTTCGTAACTCCCACTGTTCAACTCGACACGTACACCTTCGCTGGCCCTTCTCGATATCTCGGTGTAGAGGAGAACCTGGCTGGAGAAGAAGCTGAGCTTGACGGCTGAAAGCAGCAACATCACCAGGACAAGCCAGCCCCATCCAAAGAGGCTGTCGGCTCCTGGCAGTGCGTAGTTCCAAACCGCTGCGTCGAGAGCGACGATGCCGAACTCAATCAGGCCGAGCAGTGAGAACAGGATCACCGCGACGACAAAGAACCGGCTGACGAAGCCGAATGCCTTTCGCGTTAGATAAATGATATTCCTCAGCCCCTCAGCTGCGGCGATCACCTTGGCGTACTGGAATACCAGCACTATCAACGAGAAGAGCAAAAAGCGGAATGCGCCGACGGCGAGAGTGCCGGTGACAAACACGGAGAACTCGTCGTCACTACCGGCCAGCGCATCCTTGACGAAGGCGTCGACCAGTTCTGATGCCAGGTCGGCGGCCCAGAAAAGCAAGGCTGCCAGCACAGCGAGCCCGATAAAAGGCCTGAAGTAGCGGCTGGCGTTGCCCCAGAAGCGTTCCCAGTTGAATTTCAAATCGAGTCCGGCGTATAGCGGCAACACACCTGCCAGAACGAGCATCGAGAACAGTACATAAATGACACCGGCGATCGCCATGAACAGCGGATTGTATAAGGATTCGAACCTTTCCTGCCCCGCGAGCATCAGCTCGTCCATGGCAATGCCCTGCATCGCCGGCAGGATTTCGGGATCATGCGCAATGGTGCTGTGATCCCAGGCACGATGCATTTCCATAGTGAGAGGTGAAGCCACTAGCCATGCCAGCACCAGCTGCACAAGCACCAGGAACGCTATCGGTTGCCAGTAGCGCAGCGCCTTTGCCAGGCCTTTCAGAAGTGTCACGAGCAGAATCACTGCAGCACCTCAGTTGAAAACGCTGATGCCATGCAGCCACTTCGCCAACAACCGGACCGCGCTCATTTCTCCGCGGGTGGAGAAAGAGGAATCAGCATCCGTCCGATAGCTGTTGTTTGCCAGGTTAAGGTCGAGCGGGTAGCGATACCCGGGATCCACTCGGGCTGATGCGACGGGGCCCGAGGAAAGAATCTCGATCTTCAGCCAGCCGCCCGCCCGTCCCTCTCGGAGCCGGTAGCGCGATCCGCCGCCACCCCCCAACGCCTCGAATGATTCCATCCAGATCGGCTCCGATCGTGGATTCTTCCTGTCCCATTTGAAGTCGAAGTTCCGGCCGTCGTCCAAGGCCACTCTGACTGTCTGTGGCAGAATCACCTCTCCCAAGCGGCGGAGCGTGACTATGGAAAGGACCTCGCCGTCTTGGTTCGCGGGCGGCTCATCAGATGTTTCGACCGAGTCGACTGCGTAGTCGAGGATTCCCGTGCCGTCGAGCACCTGGTCGAAGAACCAGCTGAGATCCTCGCCGGCAACCTCGGATGCGAGAGCGCGGATCTCGTCGCCTTTGACGTGGCGGAAGCGGAAGCGTTCGTAAAGCCGCCTGAGAATCCGGCTCACCCCGGGCTCTCCAACGATTCCCTCCAGTGTTTTGAGAACCAAAGCCGGCTTGTGATAAGCGCTGATGGAGTAAGACATTTCGTTCAACTGCCTGTAGGCCTTGGCAGTTATGGGAGCGGCGCCGGGCTGCAGCAGATAGTCCGCCCGCCGCTGAGCCAGGCTCGAATCCGGCAGGCCAAGCCTGAGGAGGTCGACGAGGTCGCCAAAGTCCGCCCTCCAGCCTCGCAGAAAGGGATGCAGGCCAAGAAGGGTGTCGGAGAGGATCTTGGGATAGCGGAGATTCATCCCAAAGGGAGCTAGGGTATCGACAGCTTTGTCAGCGGAATAGCTGGTCAGCCCCTCGTCGATCCACGGTTCGTCGAACTCGTTGTTGGCAACCACTCCGTACCAATATTGATGCCCGAATTCATGGATGGTCACGCCCTCAATGGGCAAATCGCCCGGGAATAGGTAAGTTTCCAGCCAGGAGCTCCCTCCCGTGATAAACATCGGATACTCCATCCCGCCGGAATTCAGCCCGCGCCCCGGCGCAGGATCGATCACGGTGAGCTTAGAATAAGGATAGGGACCGTATTCCCTGCCGAAGCTCTCGAGTGCCAGCCTGACAGCCGACTTGTAGGTTTCGGCCATGTCCATCCTGTCGCGCTGCATCAGCAGGAACAGGTCGACCGTGTAAACCTTGCCGCCCGAGCGGTATTCAACTTTCTCCTTGGTTTCGCGGAGATTCGGGCTTGCGGCCCAGGCGAAGTCGTGGACCGGATGGGCCGTGTAAACAAGTGTTTTCTCCCCATCTCGCACCCGCGAACTATCGAGATAGCCGGTCGCGCCGACTCTGTAATTGTTCGGCACGGTGATTTCCACCCGGTAGCGTCCGAAGTCGGCGTAGAACTCCGTGTAGCTCTCGTATTGCGGGCAGATCCACCGCCCGTCGGCATATACCCCTGTCTTCGGAAACCACTGCGCCACGAGGTAATAGTCGGAGGCGTAACCCGCGCGCGAAAACACTCTCGGTAGCTTTACCTCGAATTCTATCTCCAGGCGGATCCTCGCTCCGGTTTCGATCGGGCGCGGCAGGTGCACGGTCATCACCGTCTCGTCGATCTCTATCCGGTCAATCAGGTCCTCATCGATCTGTGCCGCCTGCTCGGCCTCGGCGGATTCGGGCTCTATCAATCCTCCGCCGGGCAGCTTGATGCTCTTGATATCGATCCATCCCGCTTCTTCGGCCGACCAGCCGCCGCGGGCCGACATATAGCGGGTCCCGGGGCTCCTGAAAGCGTTCATGTAAAGATGAAGCATTAGTCGATCGGTGGGAGGGCCATCGGCGTTTAGCCAGGTGATGGTCTCGTGACCGAGGAGTTGTTTCTCATCCGGGTCGAGGCGGACCCTGATGTCGTAATCGGCAATACGCGTCCTGTCCACCGTATCGGCCTCATCTTGGGGAGGCCGGCTGATTCCGCGTCCCAGCAGCAGAAACAGCACCACAACGGCGTAGACTGCAATTACGGGCGTCAGGTTTAGCGGCTTGCGTAGATTCATCCTTCTCCCCTTGGAGAATTCAATTATATGAAGGGCTGTCAGGCGGCGCAATGCCCGTTGGCTTTAACTTCTACACCGGGCGACCGGGCTTGATATTGATCAGAACGTGTGTTAAATATCTTTCTAGTCCTAATCTCGACTCTATGGTTACTTTCGCTGCTGACAGCTGGAAAAGATAATATTTAGCGGTGAAACCGCAGTTGTAATCCGCTGGCATGCCATATAGTTAAGGGTTGTCCGCAGACGACTGGTGGATTTCTTCGGGTCGCCTTCCGGGTCAAAAGGTGACCGAAGGGGAGAGCCATGATCAGGAAGCTGATTCGACCGAAACTTGCCGGACTGAAGTCACAGGCGACGCCGAAAGGCGACAGCGTAGTCCTCACCGCCCCGGCCGCGACCCGACGCAAGCGGATCCCTCCCGAGCAGACCAACGCCGAGAACTTCTACTATCTCAAGCAGATGGCCAATAAAACTCCGATGAGAGTGATCATGTACGACGGCGAGGAGATCCGCGGAGTGATAGAGTGGTACGACCGTGACTGCCTCAAGGTTAACCGAAATAAAGAACCGAATCTCGTTGTAATGAAGCGATATATCAAGTATATCTTCAAGGAGCGAGAGAGACGCTCCTAACCCGTCTTTCGCCTTCATTCGACTCAGATGCCCCGTCCGGCTAACATTCGACTTGCTCTAACGATGGGCGATCCCGCTGGGATCGGTCCGGAAATCTGTGCCAAAGCACTAGAACCAGGTGCGATTCCCGGGCATGTTGTCCCAATTCTGGTGGGTGATGCCGCGCTGTTGGGCGCCGTTGCGGGTCCGGACCTTCCTGAGGTGATTCCCGTTGCCGATACGGCCGATCCGGGCTCTCTGAAGCCGGGCGGCGTATATCTTTACGATCTGCGCCAGGGCGGCGAAAAGGTCAGCCCCGGCGCGGCAAGCGCGGAGAGCGGCCGTGTCTCCGCGGCTTACCTGCGCGGAGCGATCGAACTGGCCAAAAACGGCGTGGCACAGGGCATAGTGACCGCCCCTATCTCCAAGGACGCATGGCACATGGCGGGTGTGGATTATCCCGGGCACACCGAATTTCTGCGCGATGCCACCGGCAGCGAGCGCACCGCGATGATGTTCATCGGCGGCGGGCTGCGGGTGGCGTTGTTCACCACTCACGTTTCCATTGCCGAAGCCCGGGCGGCGTTGAGCGTCGAGGCTCTCGTCGACTTTATTGTGTTCCTGGTTCATCGGCTTCGTCGCTATGGCTTGAGCGGGTTGCGGGTGGCCGTGGCGGGATTCAATCCCCACGCCGGCGAGAGCGGCCTCTTCGGCGATGAGGAGATCCGCATAATCGCACCGGCGATAGAAGCCTGCCGCAGGAAGGGGATAGATGCCGAAGGTCCGTTTCCCGCGGATACAATGTTCGCTCCGCACACCCGCAAGCGCTACGATCTGGCGGTCGCGCTGTATCACGATCAGGGTCTGATACCGGTGAAAGCGCTGGCATTCGGCAGCGCGGTGAACGTCACGCTCGGGCTTCCCTTCGTGCGAACCTCGCCGCCCCACGGCGTGGCATACGACATAGCACGCAACGGCCGGGCAAGCGCGGAGGGACTCCTTGCCGCAATTACGACTGCGGCCGAGCTTGTCTCCGCTTCAATGGATTAGTTTTTTTCGGGCACGAGGTCGGAGATCAACTTTTTACTTGCTCCAGAGTGGCGATTCGTTCAAGAACTTCTTCGCGTGCTTCGCGAGTAATCTCGTCCTGATTCTCCTCATCCTCGAGGATCTGCAGCGAGCGCTTGAACAAACGTAAGGCCTGCCTGCGATCGCCGTTCTTCTCGGCCTCCTCAGCTTTGTTGAAGTTGTTGACGAAACTGACGTAGTTGGCGAAATTGACGCTCTTTATCTCTTTGGCGCGGGCCTTGCGGACGCGGATATTCAATTTCAGCGCCAGCCAGCCGATGAACAGAACCACTATCAGCGCGGAGAGGAAAATGACATCTTGGAACACGGCAGCATCTCCCGGTTGAACCGCCGAATTATAGCACGCCATTCAGTCGATGGTGTGTTCGCCGGCAGGAAGACGGAACAGTCCCGGATCGCGGAGTCACCAGAATCAAGAATTGGCTGACCCCACCCCGCTTGCTGCTCATTTGTTGTCGAAAACCCGATGTAGTTTGCCCGAGGCTCGCTCCCGCGCCAGGATCAACGTCCTGGTCGGCGTGTCATCGCCGCCTTTGTTTTTTGCCGCATCGAGCCAGATTCGCAGCCGCCTGCTGCCGCTCTCGAAGCCCAGGCGTTTGATGCTCCGGACGGGAACCCCGGGGAAGACGCCGATGAGTTCCAGCTCGTTCGGCCGCTTGCCGGCCTGTGCGACGAGCACTTTCCACAAGCGGACCCTTTCCTCGGCCGGCAGCCTGTAGAAATCAGCGGCTTTGCGTGTCATCGGCACGATCGCCGCCCAGCGCTGCCCGTCGACGACGATTGTGCCTTCTCCGGCCCTTATTCCCTTAACGCTGTATAGTTTTGCCGTCGGCATCACCGCCTGGACGGCGTTCACCCGTAGCTCGCTACTGATTGCTGCCGGAACCGACTTTACCTCTGAGGCATTAAGCGCCATTGCGTCTTCACAAACTTCTCCCGCATCGATTCCAGCTGTTATTTCGATGACTTGAGTGTCGGGAACAGGCGGTTGTGAATCTTCGGCTAACCGGGCCTCGATCGTTGCGGTGAGCGAGCAAATGGAGCACTCGATTGTCTCACTCCCGATATGCGGCTTGGGAAATGCGAACTTGAGATCTGTAATGACTCGGCTGAACGAATAGTCGAGATCCGACGCTTGAACACCGATCTCGCAGGAAACAGAGCGGATCTCGAAACCTTTGATGCCGTGAAAGATGGAATCCAGGATCCGGCGGAATGCCCTGCGGATTGCTTCCCTTGCCCTGCTGAACATGGCTTAACGCTTCAACCGTTTTCCTTGGCGGAGCTTTCCTTTAGCAGAGCCTCGATCGCCTTCTCGATGCGCTCCAGGGGTTCGGCCAGGTCGGCTGCCCGTCCCGCGTCGATAACCAGGGCGGTCACGCGGTCCATCGCGTCCTGCTCGAGACCAGCGAAAATCAGGCGCAGCGGATCGGATCCCTCCTGTGCCTGAGCGATCAGCTCATTTTCTTTGGGCCTCTTGATCTCGCCCGCACCGCCGATCGGCGGAATGTGTGCGAGCTGCAACGCGACGACCGGTATCCCCTCGCTCAACCCGAGCAGTGAGAGGTCGGAATGGTTGACGAAAATCACATCGGGGCGGTTCTGCAGCGCCTTGATCAGCTTTCTGCGGATGACCTCGAGCTTGATATAGCGCTCGAGCGCTCCTCCGTAGAGGATTGCTTGAATGCGCGTAGGCTTTATCGGTTCGGTGTACTTGAACTCCAACGGGATGCCCGCGCCGTCGGTCACCATCAGAGCGCCGATGTAGCGCCCGCCGGTCTCCACACAGGCAATGTATCCGATTCTGCTTCCGGCCATCGCTCCCCCCGAAGAAGATTGTTTTAATAAGCTCAGGCTAGCACCGCTCCTGCGCCAACGTCAATTGATCTCAATAGCAGTTACAGTTTGCGGGGATCATGTGATCATCGAACTTGAATTACTTTAGCGGAGAGTACATATTTGGCGATAGTTCACGACGGCGATTTGCCTCAAGAATTCCGGATTTTTGTTTTGAAAGGGCGGATTATTCTTGGCTTTAGACTGAAAAAACATAGGTGGCGTTATGTTTAAATTCACAATGGCATTTCTTCTTGCGGCATTTCTACTATATGCAGCTATGGGAGTGGCCGACGACTCCAGGCCGGCCGACTCCGCAGTAAATCTCGACGGCTCTATCTACATGGGAATCATCCCCGTCGGCGAGGAGGGGCCGGATCCGAACGCCGATTCGAGGCTTCCCTTCTACTTTGCATTTGGACAGGAAGGTAATTCGCTCTATGGCTGCTTGGTCATTGCCGATACTGATAAGCTGGGAGCTCCGCCGGCGTTGGCGGTTGATATCACTCTCACATAAATGGCTATCGCGGACGGAGAGATTTCCGGCGATGAATTCACTGCAAGGCT
>DATKUA010000109.1:0-22030 GCA_035530855.1 Acidobacteriota bacterium
GGTGAACACGGTCAGCTCATTGACCGGCAGGTCCAGGTCGATGTTCTTGAGGTTATGGACCCGGACTCCCCGCAAGCGGATTACGTCATTCATTCGCAGCAGACAGCGTTACCTTGTGGTTTCGTGTAGAGACACACAATAAACAGTGTAGTTTAGCACAAGCTTAAGAGCACTTCCAGATCCGCGCCACGGCCGGCAAAAGCTTCCGATCCGATCTTAAGTACCTGAACGGCATCTCCAACACCGGCATATGTATCATTTCGGAGAATTTACATGTTGCTCTTTTTATACAATTGTGATTATGATGGCCGTGGGGGCTTTTAATTACCGGGCCGACCGGCTATCTCGCACTCATCTTATCTGAAAGCCCTCGGTTTTTTCACAGGAGGGTACCAATGATTAATTCATGGAAAATCCTGCGGGGGAGATGTGTCAAAAGCGCGGCTATTTTCCTTTGCCTGCTATCGGCACTTATGACGCCCGTTTTAGCGGCGTCTGAGATAAGCCCGCGGGTAAACGTAACCGGCGTACCGGCTGCAGGCGACGCGGGCAAGCCTGCCAAGCAGGAAATCCCCGATCCATCCGTCGAGTATCCGTCGCTGCAGGTGTTTCTCCATCCCGACGAGGCCGTCAGCGCGGGCGCGAAATGGCGCCTGTTGGGCAGCGTCGAATGGTGGGACAGCGGTTTCACTTATGAGGATCTCGGATTAGGGGAAACAGTCACGGTCGAGTTCAAGGCAATCAACGGATGGGCCAAGCCTGCGAACAAGGCCGTCACAATTGGCAGCGGTCTCACAAAGCTGGACGCCTGGTATAAGGCTGCGGGGGGTATCAATGTCGTTCTTTACCCGCAGGGGGCCGTCGATGCCGGCGCCCGCTGGCGGCGGGTAGGAACCGAGGTCTGGCGCGAGAGCGGCACCACCGAAAGCGGCGTTGAGACCGGCGACTACACTCTCGAGTTCAAGTCCTTACCCGGCTGGGGCACGCCTGACAACATGCCGATCACCGTGCTGCCGAATCAGACGATCACCTGTGAAGCATATTACACCAGCCAGAACGGCTATCTCAAGGTCCGAATCGCGCCGATCGAAGCAAGAAATGCGGGAGCCCGGTGGTTTGTGGACGGAACCGCCACAGCTCATCTCAGCGACGAGACGATCGCCCTGCCTGCCGGCCCACACCAGGTCTACTTTTCTTATGTAAAGGACCTGGCGCGACCCGACTTCAAGATCGTGAATATCCTCAATGGTCAGACAACCACCGTCCTGGGAACCTATCAACCGCTGATAGTCGGTAATGTTCGAATATTAGCGAATCGAATCGAAATTTCTGCGTTTCTGAGAGATGCCAATTTCATCGCAAGCGGCAATGTACGCCTTGCATTTGCCACCAAGGCATCAAGCCCCGTCGAGCCCGCAGGCTTCACCTACCCTTACGTGAAAATCGGCGGGCAAGTACAGGGTACCTTTTCGCCGGCTCGCATCCAGGGCAACGGCCCGATATCAATCGAAGGGATAGGACTTGCCGTGCTGGGAAGCGTCCCTATCCTCAACGGTTCGTTCGTTTTAGACGGGCAGGGTCTGAAGATAAGCAATATCAATCTGCCGCCGTTGCTGAAATACCTGGGACTCGACCTCAAGCTCAGCTACCTGCAGTTTCTCACCGAGCCTTTCGGCGTCGCGATGGGAGCGAAATTGATTCTTCCCTCCAATTACTTCGGCAGCGGCAACTTCATCGAAATCTCTCGAATGTCGATCACCGGTCTGGATCCGACCAAGGACATAAAAATTCAAGGGGAGATCAAGATTCCGGACTTCGATCTGGGTGGGTTGATAAAGCTCCGAGGGCTCCATGGAGTCATCGATACTCCCAAAAGCACCCTCATCGTCACGGTGAATCAAGTCAAAATTTTGCTGATAACGGTGTCCGGCGGCATCGAGATCAAAGACGGAAGGCTGACAATTCTCTCCGTCAACGCAAAAAACCTGCGTCTTAAGATCGGCAGCACACCGCTCTACCTTCAGGATCTGTATTTCCGATATGCAAATCCGCCGAAAAGTCCCCTGGCGATTGCATTGCGCGCCGTATTCACCGTTTTGCCAAGGTTTTTCTCCCACTCTATTGTCGAGATTGACGGTAACGGGAGCCTTGATACCGGCGGTCACTATTATCTCGGGGGAAGCTGTTCGATCCTTGGTTATAAATGCGCGACCGGTTCCATGAATCTGTGGACCAACTCTCATATGCATTCCCAGTTGGCTATAGTTCTGGCGGGCGGGACGATCAGGGCTATCGGAACTCTGCTCCTGCGCTGGAATCCGCAACCGTTTTACTGGACGGGATCTTTCTGGGGGAGCCTTGGTTTCGATGTTCCCAAGTGGCTGCGGTGGATCACTCGCAAGAGCCGCATCACAGTCGCCACTGGCGGTATATCGGTAGGAAGCAACGGATTTTCAGCATCGACCAAAATTTGCGGCATAACACTACGGATTCACATTCCGCCCTTCTGGCAATCGAGTCCGCCGATAACCACCGTCATGGGCGAGACATCCAGTTTGATTACGAGGGCATCGCCGCCGGGCGGGAATGTCTATCTCGTGCCCGAGAACTGCCCTTCGGTGGTTTTCGCTTGCGAGGGAAAGTTGGCGCCGCCGTCAATCGTGCTTACGCGCCCAGACGGCTCCAAAATCGATCCGTCCAAAGACCTGCCGGAAGAAGGTCCGGATTTCATCTACCGCCAGGACACCCCGACAAACACGACCGGCTTCATGATCGGCAGCCCGGTGGCCGGCAAGTGGAAGGTCAGTGTGAAGAATCCCGGCGAAGCCGGAGAGACCACGATTCATTTCGTGCCGGGTAACAGCTCGCCCAACATCATCCCCAGAGAGATCGAGAAACTGGGGGCAAACACATATAAGCTGATCGCAAGCGCCTACGATGCGGATGACGATGCAGAAGTTACCTTCTACTGGTGCATGGATAACGCGGGCTTCGCCGGAACCCCCATCGGAACCACAATCGAGCACGACGGCAGGTTGGAGTACAGCTGGAGCCCGAGCGAGGACCAGCCTTACAAGAGCGGTTACATCTATGCCGAGATAAAGGACAGCAGTGGCGAGACCCGTTCGGTCTTCTTCAGCGAGAAGCTCTCGATCGGCGGCACGAAGCTGCGGTCGCCCAGGTTCAGCAAATGCAAGGTCGTAAAAGACAAGGTCAATTTCAAAGCCAGGATGAGGGACGGCAGCGAAGTCGATTACATGAAGGTCTACTACAGCGACGACCTGAAAAAGGACGTGCCGACGGCTTTCTTCAGCATCGGAACCGATAAGGACATTTCTCTCGACGAGACGCTGCTCAAACCCGGGCGCAAGTATCAGATGCGGATGACCTCTGTCGCGTTTGACGGCTCCGAGAGCCCATTCAGCAAACGCCGGGTGGTCGACTACAAGGCGAGCAAAATCAACAACCATCCCTACTTTGCCGGCGCACCTGAATGCGAGGCCTGCTGCGGCAGCGAATGGGTTTATTGCCTCAAAGCGAACGACTACGACGGCGACGAACTGAGTTTCAAGCTGATAACGGCTCCGGAAGGGATGACGCTCGATCCCGGCCGTTGCGCGCTGGTCTGGACACCCGGAGAGGACGACTTCGGCAACAATCAGATCGTCGTAGAGGTGTCGGACGGCAAGGGCGGCGACGACCGGCAGGAGTTCACCCTGATGGTCTCGACACCTTCGACGCCGGTGCACAACGCCGCGATCGATGTAATCGATACGGCCGGCGGCAGGCTGCTGCTCCTGAGGGTGTTCGACCGCGCGGTTGGGAAAGACCGCACAGTGATCGACAAGCTGCGGGTCAATGTCACCGACGCAAGCGGCGACGTCGAATTCGCTATGGTTCTGAGGGAAACCGGCGCCGACTCAAATCTCTATCAGGGATGCCTGCAACTCAGCGACGCCGGCAATCTACCGCCTGCGTGGCTCACCGCCGAGACGCTCGGCGAGCACTCCACTGAGTCGCAGGTGGAATGGAAGGACAGGAGCGGGCACGCACGCCGCTCCAAAGTGCAATATCGCTTCTGAAGCATGGAAATGAGGGAGGTCGTGATCCTGCGCCCTCCCTCAATTGCTTCCGTGAGCCTTCATAGAGCAGCAAGCGATTGCGACAAGAATCCGAGATCCGGTGCGGCTACAACTAACCTTTTCTGATCATCAGCAGGATAATCGTCACCACCGTTGCCGCCACGGCCAGCAGGCCTACTATCATGTGGAAGTCGAGGCTGCTGGCTTCAATTTTCTGGCCGGAAAACCGAAGCCACAAGCCGCACACGACGGTCGAGAACAACAGCAAGCCGGTGACGATCACCATAATCCATTCGAGCATTCTCATTCCTCATTCCTTTAATGAGTGTTCTAGCAAATCAGGCAACTTTCCTGCGCAGCCAGGTTGTGAGGTAGTCGAGCGAGAGTACGAGGACGAGGATGCTGGCGACGACGACGCTGACTCTCTGGAACTGTCCGAGGCCCATGTAGGTGTTCAGCAGAAAGCCGATGCCTCCGGCGCCGACGAGCCCGAGGACGACTGCGACGCGGATGTTGATCTCCAGGCGGTAGATGAAGTAGGAGACGAACATCGGCAGCACCTGGGGCACCACGGCCCAGCGCTTAGTGGCCAGGCGCCCGGCGCCGACAGCCTCGAGCGCCTCCACCGGCCCGTGGTCGATGCTCTCGATCACCTCGAGGAATAGCTTACCGAGCATGCCGACGCTGTGAATGGCGAGGGCGAGCATGCCGGGGAACGGCCCGATACCGACGGCGAAGACGAAGATGAGGGCGAAGATCAGCGTGTCGATCGAGCGCACGAGGTTGAAGAAGAAGCGTGAGACCCACTTCAGCGGTATCAGGAGGTACTTGTTGAGGGCGGTGCTGCGGCGCAGGTCCATCGCCGCGAGGAAGGCGAGCGGCAGGGCGATGATCGTGGCGATGATGGTGGAGATCAGCGCGATCTGGATCGTCAGGACGGTCTGGGTGAAGACGTCGGGCAGCACCAACCAGTCGGGGGGGAAGGCGTCCTGGATGAAGCGCACCATGTTCGGCACGCCGTCCACCAGCTTGCCGGCGTTGAACTCGACGGCGCAGTACGACCACCAGATGACGCCGGCAAAGGTCAGCCATGCGAGCGTGACAAGGATCGTCGCGAGCGGTTTCTTCGGGTGCAGAGGCGGCACGTGCGGGCGTCTGTTCAGCCCGTTTTCTACGGCTGTGCTCATGGCTATTCCAACTCCTCAAGCTTGAGGTTCTTGTCGATGTCGTAGATCTGGTCGAGCTGCTCGCGCGTCAACTCATCGACCGTCCCGTCGAAGGCAACGCTGCCCGCCTTGAGCGCGATGATGCGCGTGCTGTAGCGGCGTGCCAGCTCGAGCACGTGGAGGTTGACGATCACGGTGATGCCCGATTCCTCGTTGAACTTCTTCAGCAGTCCGAGGATGACGTTGGCCAGCTTCGGGTCGAGGCTGGCCATCGGCTCGTCGGCGAGGATGAGCTGCGGCTCCTGCGTCATCGCCCGGGCGATGGCGACGCGCTGCTGCTGGCCGCCGCTCAGCTCGGTTGCGCGGTTGTGAATCTTCTCCCGCAGGCCGACTTCGGTGATGAAGTGTTCGGCAATGTCGAAGTCCTCCTTCGTCCACGAGCTTAGCAGGACGCGCCAGAGCGGATTGTGGCGTGTGCGCCCGACGAGCACGTTCTGCAGCACGGTGAGATTCCTCACCAGGTTGAACTGCTGGAAGATGAAGCCGATGCGCGCACGGTGGCCGAAGAGGCGCTCACCCCTGAAGTCGTTGATCGTGGTGCCGTCGAAGGCGATGCCGCCCTCCTCCGGGACTATGGTGCTGTTGAGCAGGCGCAGGAAGGTGCTCTTGCCGGCGCCGCTGGGGCCGATCACCGCGATGAACTCGCCTTTCTGCACAGAGATGTTGAGGGCGTCGATGGCGGTGAAGTCGCCAAATCGTTTCGTCACGTCTTTCAGCTCGATATACGCCATGTCGTCACTTCCTGATTACGGTTTCGAAGGCATCGTAGACCACCCGGTAGTCCTCGTCCGTGGCCGGGGCCATGCGCGTGATGCGGTAGACGGTCATCAGTATCCTGGCGCCCTCGGGATCATCGGCCAGCGCAACAACCGCCCGGCGGATGCGCTCGGTCTTATCCGGGAACTCCTCCATGAAACCGGTGCGCACCGTGAAGGTGTCGCCGGGAATCGGGTCGGTGTAGAAAATCGGCTTAATCTCATTGCTGCGATCTGCATGGTCGCCGATCAGCCAGGCCCCCGAATTGCCCTCCGTGTCGTTGGCCCAGACGGCGCCTGCATCGATGTGGCCGTTGAGCACGGCGACGACTACGGCCGGATGGCTGGAGAGGTTCGCCTCGCGGCTGAAGAATTCGTTGGTGTAGTTCTCTTTGCGGATGAGGTCGTACTTGGGAAAGATGTGGCCTGAGAAGCTTAGCAGGTCGCCCCAGCCCATCACCTTGCCGCGGAGATCGTCGACGGAGTCGATGCCACTGTCGGCGCGGACGATGATTGCGCCGTAGTAGAACGGGTTCTCGCCGCGAACGGCCTTGAGCAGCACGGTGCCGGTGCCGTCCAGCTTGCTGAGGACGTAGGCCAACGGCGGCAGCCACGCGAAGTCGACGTCGCCGGCGCGCATCGCAGCCACGAGGGTGTTGTAGTTGGGCGTGACGTAAGCGCGGAACGGATAGCCGGTTTTCTCGCTCAGCAGAGCGGCCATCTTCTCACCCTCGTTGATGACGATCTCGGCGTCCTCGCTCGGCACCAGGCCCATCTTGATGATCTCCCGGCGCTCGCCCGTCTCCGGATCGACAACGTACTCATCCGCCGACGGACAGCAGGCGACGGCCGACTGCAGCAGCCACACCGCGCCTGCCAGGAGACATATGTGCAGCACTGTTTTCCCTAGTGGCATTTGACGCTGAAACTCCTCTGAATCACTTTGGCGGCCAAACCTATCACCTCTGAGCCGGGCGGACAACGTGCGGGCCCTCAGCGGGCGCCCCCCTTATCCCTCTCCAACATTTGCAGGACGGCATCCACCGGCTTGCCGGTCGCGTGCGCAGGCGGCGCGATCCCGAGCAGGGCCGAGATTGTGGGCGCTATGTCAATCGCCGGGACCACTCCCATATCCAGATGTTTGCCAAGCGGCTTCCCGCCGGCGATGAAGATTGATTGCATCTTCCGCTCGCGCGGATCGCCGAGATGGATACCGCGCGGCTTGATCCTTTCGCTCACCACGGCTTTGTCGACGGCGCCCTTTGCATCATAGCCCGGCGCAAGCTGGATATAGAAATCGCCGGCGTAGGGTCCGTCCATCCCCAACTCTTCGTCCCGGTCCGGGTAGAGGATATCGACGACCAGCGGGCGGCCGTCGGCATCTCTGGCGGCAAGGAGGGCGTCAACAGCCTGCTTCCTGATCCCCGCGACGGCATCCTCCCCCACCCAGCCCCCCTTGAAGCGCGGTGTGTTGATCAGCACGAATCCGGCGTTGCCCGGATAATAAATCGCCTTGGTTGCGGCAAGGTCGACCTCGCCGTCGCCGTTGAGCTTCAACAAGCCCGCCTGGCGCAGGATGGTGTTGGGGTAAAACTCCTTATCCGCGGCAGTGAAACCGTGATCACTGACCACGATCAGAATCGCGTCGTCCGGCAGGGATTCCATCGCCGCCCCGACGTAGTCATCCACGATCTGGTAAGTATCCAGGAGGCACGACCAGATTTTCTTACCGAGCTCCGATTCGGTATCGCCGACAGGCTCGGCCACGTATCCAAGCCATGTGTGATTCTGCTCGTCGGGAAAGGCGATGTAGTCGACCAGCAGGTCCCAGTCGAACTCCGTCATGCCGGTCTGCAGCGCAGCCGTGGAAACCTCGGTGCACAAGCGCACGCTCTCGAGGTAGCGCAACTCTGCCGTGCCGTCACCACCATCCATCACCGTGGGGCCGAACGCGCCGTCTTCATAGAATCCGTAGGCGGCGTTGCCCAGGAAGCCGTCTACTTCCT
Source organism: Acidobacteriota bacterium (assembly GCA_035530855.1). Lineage (GTDB taxonomy): Bacteria > Acidobacteriota > DATKUA01 > DATKUA01 > DATKUA01 > DATKUA01. The sequence continues at coordinate 8,070 of DATKUA010000109.1, forward strand.
GCATCATTACGTCGTGAGAGTCGGGATCGGAACCCGCCAGGTATTTGACGCGGGAGCGAAAGAGCAGCATCTCTGAGGCGTCGGGCGCGAGCTCGAAGAGGCGGAAGAAGGCAAAGGATGTCTTGCCGTCGAACGCTATTTCCACCGGACCGCTGAACCAGTCGGTGGTGTTCCCGCCGACCGGCCCGGGTTTCAACGTCTCCAGAAGGGCTTCGCCATTGGCGCTCGCAAAGATTGAGACTGTGTCGAATCCGACCACCGGGTCCTCCGGCTGGTCGTACACCAGGAACCGGAGCGTTGACTCGCCGACGGAACGCTTGAACTCCAGCGGTTTGCCGTTGAATTCAGGCAGATTGATCCAGCCCGCAGCGGGTTGAAGACCCACGTTCTCGGTAATAACCTCTCCCGGGACCTCCCCCTCGATATAGCCGTCGAAAATCAGCAGGTTCTCAGCCGGGGCCGGGAACCGTGCGTTCTCGCCGAGATAATAGGAGAACGGCGCCGCCTGAGTGGCCTGCACGACTACGACCTTTTTCCCCTGACGGGCGGCCGCGGCCCAGATCGGCTCGGCCATCAACGGCTGGGCGTGGAAGCCGGTGTGGCCGTCGACCACGGTGCGTTCCTCGTAGGGCGGGAGAATCAGTTGGTTGCCGTGCACGGCGTTGCGGGAGGGATCGGTGCCGGTCCAGATCAAGGCGTGACCGACGGCGGTGATCGCGGGAAAGGATGTGTAGGCGTGGTCGGCGACCGCGCCGTGCTCTATCAACCGCGCGAGGTTGGGCATCCTGCCTTCGGAGATTAGGCGGTCGAGCAGCCAGTCGGCCATGCCGTCAAGGGAGATTATCGCAACCCTGCAACGGCTTTGTTGCTGATCGCCCCGCCTCGATGGCTCTCCCGCCGGGCAGGCAATCAGAACCGCGACAGCCAAAAAAGCAGGTAGGAATCGTGCGAGTAAATCACGGAAACGGCTCTTCATCTCGGCCCTCGGGGTGTTATGTTGCCCGACCATTTTTGCCACCGCCGCCGTCAATGTCAATAGATTCGCGACGTCCTAACAATAATTTCATCAATTATTTACAGGCTTTTCTCCGGCTTCTGCCAAACTCATCGGCGGTTGACTCGCCGCCGCGGATTGCCTAGCATGTGCCTCTTGAAACGGAGGCGACGGCAGCCCATGAGACCGACTCGAATTCTCACAATCGTCCTTTTTCTGGTTTTTTTCACTGCGGCGAACTCCCCGGCTCCAGCCCAGGAGAACCAGAGCGAGACAGCCCTGCAAACGCTGTCGGACAGCGATCTCGACAAGACACTAGACAAGTGGTTCCGCGATTATGTGCGCTACATCATCACGGAGGAGGAGAAGGCCGAGTGGAAGGGCTTGTCGAACCGCGACGAAAAGATACTGTTCGTGGAGCGTTTCTGGCAGCGTCGCGACCCGACGCCCGAGACGCGGGAGAACGAGTACCGCACGGAATTCATTGAACGCTGGCTCTACGTCAAGCAGCATTTCACAGCGGGCAAGCCGGGCTGGCGCACTGACCGCGGCCGCATCTACCTGATGCTCGGGCCGCCAAGCTCGGTGGAGCGCAACCCCTTCGGCCGCAACCGCACTGAAAGGCCGTCGGAGGTCTGGTTCTACAACTCGATCAACAACAAAAATCTGCCCGCCTCGGTGCAGATATCCTTCGTCGATTTCATGGGCTACGGCGATTACGAGATCGTCACCGACCTCGATCGCACCGCCCGCTTCAATTCCGCCTTCGGCATCGCGATGAATAATCTCGACGCATACGCGCTGCGGCGGCTCGGCGACATCCGCCCGGCCGAGGAAGTGGTATCGAGGATCTGGGAGGAAGCGCGGGTCACCCACCCGGAGCTGCTGACGAGGGATCTGTTCGAACTACAGCGCGAGCTGAGCGAAATCGCCGAGACTCCGAAGCTCAACGTCAAGCCGTTGCGCGAGGTGGTGCGGACCGAGATTGCGAGAGGCGATCTCGGCTTTGCCCTGGCTGCCGGAGCCTTCAAGGCGGAGGCGGGCAACGGATTCGTCCCGGTGACAATCGCCGTGCCGCTAAGCAATATTTCGTTCCGCGAGACTCCTCAGCAGCGGGATTACGAGATCGAGCTCTACGCGCGCGTCCACGGCGACAACGGCTCCGACACGTTCGAGGATGAGTTGAAAATCAGCTTCCCGCGCGACGAGATTGCCGAATACGCAGGCGCCGATTACGTCTACCAATTCTGGTTCACCGTCCCGCCCGGGCAGTACAAACTGAACCTGACGATTCGTGACACTCTCTCGGGCACCGTCGGCCACCAGCAGCAGGAGATCAGCGTTCCGGAGTTTTCTAAGGCCGGTCTGGCGATCAGCGACATCGTAGTCGCCGACACGATCAGCGAGGCGCCGGTCAACGAGATCGCCAGCCGCAACGAGGCGGCTCCATTCCGCTTCGCCGACCTGCGGGTGGTCCCCAACGTCAAGCGCGAGATCCCCACAAGCAGGAAGGAATTCTTCATCTATTTCCACGTCTACAACTTTTCCACCAGCGCCGAGGACAACACCTCCGACCTGGTCGTGCAGTATTACATTTACCGCGAGGGCGAGCTCATCAGCAAAACTCCCCAGGCACAGCTGAAGCGCCGCTTCACCGACCGCGCGGCCGTGCAGAGCAGATTTCCCACGGCCAATTTCGGGGCCGGAGAGTACCGGATAGTGGCTGTGATAAAGGATAATCTTACAGGCGAGGAAGTCCGTGGCGAGTGCTATTTCAGCGTGATCCCAAACGCTGCGGTGGAGTTTGAAAAGCGATAGGCTGTTGAGAGCCTGCGAAGGCGGGACGCTCACTAGAAAAAAACGGCCCGGTCACCAGACCGGGCCGTTTTGTCTATCCATACTGATGCGGATCAGAAGCGGATGCGCGCACCGACCTGCAGGCGGCGGCTGCTCTGGAAGCTGGATGGCAGGCCGAAGCTGGTGTAGCTCGAGGTGTTGTAGACGCCGGTAGTGCTCGTCCAGTTGAACATGTTGAATGCCTCGAAGATGCCTTCGATCTGGAATTGGTCGATGCGGAAGATCTTGGAGACGCGCATGTCGAAATTCTTGTACGAAGGTTCCCTGTAGGTGTTGCGAGCCACCCAGACGGTGCCGCCGGAATTCGGCGCGGCGCGGTCGTTGGTCTGGCTGTCACCGTTGAGATCATATCCCCATGCTGCGCTGTAGGGGTTGCCGCTCTGCCAAACCAGGATGCCGCTGACCATGATGTCGTAGGGGGCCTTCCAGACGGCGTTGGCCACGAGGCGGTGCGTGCGATCGCGTTCGCTCAGACCCCAGTCGGCTTCCGGATTGGCTTGCTCCGAATAAGTGATGCCGCCGCTGTCGCGCTCACTGGAGGTGTCATCCTTGTCGCGACTCCAGGTGTAGGAGATCTGAGCGGAGACGTCCTTGAGTTTGCTCTTGAGCATTGTCGTGAATGCAAGGTACTCCATTTTCCCCTTGGAGATGGTCTCCTGGATGCGTCCGAAGTTGGTGTCGGGGCGATGATAGGAGTCATAGAGATCCCTGCCGTTGGTCGAAGCTCCCGGGATCGGGGCGGCGAGGTTGATGTCGTGGCGGCCGAAGAGCTTGTCGCCGTCGGCATACATCACGTCGAGGCTGATCGATGTGTTTGGAATCAACTCCCGTTCCAGACCGAAGTTGAAGCGCCAGACCTCGGCCTCCTCGAAGTTCGGGTCGACGTAATCGATGTCCAGCACGGCCCCGGCCCCGGAGTAGAGATTGATGATTCCCTGCACATCGTATGGCGGGTAGTAGTTGTTGGCGATGTAACCGGGAATGTACTGGAAGGGGACGCTGATCACGCCGTTGCCGTTGAACGGGTTGTAGAAGAGGATCGAGGGAGTGCGACCGTAGAAGAGCCCCGCGGCGCCGCGCACGACCGTCGTCCCGTCGCCGAAAACGTCGTAGGCCAGGCCGACGCGGGGCGCCCAGTTGTTGGTGTCGTCGTAGAGCTGCCCGGTTTCCGGGAACAAGGGATTGGTGACCGGCGGGTCGGGGTTAAAGGTGCCCTCCCAGCGGACGCCGGCGTCGATTGTGAGGCGGTCGGTCGGCTGCCACTTGTCCTGCACATAGAAGGCGATCTCGTTGACCGTGCACTCGAACTGGCCCGACTCCACCATCGAGCGCCCGCCCAGGGGAATCCTCTGGTAAACGTAGTAGATGTTGTCGTTGAGGTAGTCGTTAAGGCTGCGGAAGCGGAGCTGGCCGCGCGAGTTGCCGATGAAGATTTCCTCGGTAGTCGTGCGGTTGAAGTCGATGCCGATCTTGACGTCGTGGTCGGTGAGCAGCCAGTTGAAGTTGTTAGTGATCTGGTAGCGCTTGGCGTCGACCTTGATCGGCAGGTACCAGGTGGAACCCAGGTAGCCGACCCCGTCGATTCTGAGTACCGGCAGGGTGTTTTCGTTGGTGCCGCGATTGATGTGATCGTTGGCCAACTGGAAGCGCAGTTCATTGATCATCGAATCGCTGAGGAAGCTGGTGAGCGAGGCGACCAGGGCAGTCGAGCGCTCGGTTTCCTTGCCCTGGGTGCTCACGGCGTTGTTGGAATAGTAACCGATACCGTTCTCCTGGACGACGTCGGACCAGGTGTAGCGCACCGCCAGACTGTGATCGTCGCTGATCTCGTAATCGATCTTGCCGAAGATGACCTTGTCGTTGTCGGTCGAGTCGTATTTGTTCTCGCCCTCCAAAGCGGCGATATCGGGATTGGCGGCGCGCTCAGCGTCGCTCCAGGTGAATCTGACCGATCGCGGAATGCTGTAGTTCTGCATATCGGTGCTGAGGAAGAAGAAGGCCTTGTCCTTCTGGATCGGCCCGCCGATGCTGCCGCCGTACTGATAGCGATGGAACTTATCCTGGGGAGTGAGAACCGTGGACTCGCCGAAGTCGGCCGATTCCTGCTGATCGGCGACGAAGCTGTCGTTCTGCAGGAAGACGAAGCCGCTGCCGCGGTAGTCGTTGGTGCCGCTCTTGGTGACGACGTTGATCAGGCCGCCGATCGAGCGCCCGAACTCCGCGCTGAAGCCGTTGTTAAGCACGCGGAATTCCTTAACCGATTCCTGGGAGGTGGTGAAGCCGGCGTCGATCTCGCCGCCGTTCTGCTCCGAGAAGAAGGGCGAGTTGTTGTCGGCGCCGTCGATTGTCAGGTTGGTGTACATGCCGCGGCTGCCGCCCATGGTGACGCCGCCGCGGTAGCTGGCCCCGGTTGTCGGTGTGGTCAGCACGAAGTCGCGGTAGTCGCGCCCATCGACCGGCAGGTTCTCGATCAGGTCCCTGCCGACCACGGTCGAGACCGATGTGCGGCTGACCTCAACGATGGGGGCATCGCCGGTAATGGTGATCACCTCGGTGAATTCACCGACCTCCAGCACGATGTTGACGTCGATGATGTCGCCGACCTGCACGAGTACCCCGCTGCGCAGCGCTTTGCTGAAGCGCTCCTTCTCGACTGCGATATCGTAGGTTCCGACCTGCAGCAGGAGCGCGCGATAGCGCCCTCGCCCGTCCGTCACCAGTGCGCGCGTGATGCCGGTGTCGATGTTTCTTACTGTCACTTTCGCATCAGTAATGACAGCACCTTGCTCGTCGGTAATCGTGCCGCGTATCTCACCAGTGGACCCGGATGCCTGGCCCAAGGCGACGCACGGAACCACTAGAAGAGCTGCGGCTACCAAGACAGGTAATGTCCTCCACATCCTTATCCCTCGCTTTGTTGTGGTAAGCCGGCGGAGGCATCATGCCACCGCTCGATTCCCAATACCCAGTAATCGACGAGAATCCCTTTCCCCGCCGACCGCCCTATACAGGAACACTTTGAGCTCTTGATCGAACGCGAGTAAATTCCCCTCAAAGAGAGCACTTCCACTCCTTTTGCACCCCTTGCAGGATCAGAACAGACCGATAGAGTAATCCCATAAGTCCAGCGTCAGTATGTCGTTCCTATATTCAACTAAACTATGCCGCCGCCGGTGGAGATGTCAACACTTTTTTCGCAGATGTTTGCAAAGCCCCCTCCCTCGCCATTGTCTGCTGACATACACTATATATGGCGTATATTCACTTCCATACCTTAATATTTAGTATTTTCTACTTTTAGAGAGACAATTGCATTTAGGGGGCACGCGGCAAGGCATAAGTGCGGGCCTGTACCGCTATGTTTTGTCTATATTTCTTTGAACGGGGGCGGCTTTCTCACTTGTGCAAATTCCAATATTCCTCAAAGGACGCGTGGATCGACTTGCCAATCACCGCCGGCCGCGCATTCTCCGCCATGCTTCGGCGCATCGCGTCGTCGTCGATAAGTGTTCGCATCGCCTGCTTGAGCGAGAGGACGTCGCGGGATTTGGTGACAAGGCCCGTGGTGCCGTGAACCACATTCTCCTTCGGCCCGCCCTTGTCGCTGACGATTACCGGCAGGCCCGCCGCCTGCGCCTCGAGGATGACGTTGCCGAACGTATCCGTTGTCGAAGGGAAGACGAAGACGTCGGCGGAGGCGTAGTAGAGCGAAAGCTTCTCGTGATCGAGATAACCGAGAAAGACTGCCGGGTAGTCGGCGAGCAGACGCTCGAGCTCTTCCCTGTACGGCCCTCCCCCCGCGAGGGCGAGCACAACGTTTTCGCTCTCCCCGCAAAGCTCGATGAAAGCTTCGGCGAGCACGTCGAGGTCCTTTTCCTTACTGATGCGGCCGGCGTAGAGCAGCTTGACCTTGCCGTCGGCGCCGTGCTGCCGCCACAGGCCGGGATCGCGCTTGTCGGCGTTGAACATGTCGGTGTCGACACCCCAGGGTATGAAGTGCACGAGCGAGTCGTCGACGCCGTGGTTGGCGAGATTGCGCCTCGACGTCTCGCTGGGTGCGAAGACCACGTCCATCCGCTCATAGAACCAGCGGACGAATTTGGAGGCGACGCGGGCCATCGAGTCGCTGCCGGTGAGATAGCGGACGTAGTCGGTGATCTCGGTGTGGTAGGTGCCGAGGAAGGGCACGTGCAGGATCTTCGCCGCCAGCAGGGCCATCATTCCCATCGTGCCCGGTGTGGCGGCGTGGATCGAGGTGAATTCCTCCTGTTCGCACCATTCGAGCACATCGAGCAGGCTCGGGAAGCGCATCTTGACTTCCGGGTACTCCGGCAGCTTCACCTCGGCGACGCTCTTGAAATGGACGATGTTGCCGTCGGTGTAGCTCTCCTCCGGTCCCGACTTGACAATGTACATCTCGGCGCCGGCCTTCCTCGCCTCCTCGGCCATCTGCTTGACCACGACGGCGACGCCGTTGACCTCGTCGAAGGTGTCGGTGAACATCGCCGTCTTCTTGTGGGCGCGGAACTTCTCCTCGGGCGGCAGGTAGCGCTCGCTGACCTCCTCGATCAAAAGGTTGCTGCGGTTGGTGGCGCCGTAGGCCACGTAGTACGGCAGGAGGAAGAAGTGGGCGGTGCCGATGCCGGGGATGATGTCGAGTATCTTGCTGAAGCTCAACTCATCGACCGCCTGCAGCAGGTCGTTGACCAGCCTGGCCATTACCTTGTTGGATAGAATGCTGAGAAAGCCGTAGACCGCGCGGTTCAGCTCGTCTTTGTCCTGCGGCATCGACCCGTTGAAAAGTTCCTTGTATTCGGGCTCGTTGCGAATCAGATCCTTCGCTTCCTCCTTGATCAGCGTCAGGATCTGGTAAGGGCTGGTGTCGGGCTCGGCCTTGCCGAGTTTCTTCTTGACCTTGCGCTTGACGTAGTCGATGGCCTTGGGCCTCGCCGATTCGTCGGCGAAGAGCAGCTTCATCACCATGTAGTGGAGCGGATCGCCCTTGGTCGGCTCGTAGGCGCCGAGGATGTCGACGATGTACTTGTAGGCCGCGCGGTAGATGTTGTGGGCCAGGGTGTGGGAGGTGCTGATCGTGCCCATGGCCTCCGATTTGCCGGAATTGACCGCGGCGCAGAACTCGGCGAAGGTCTCGACGCGGGGGACGGCGGTGAAGGTGCTGCCGGCGAGCAGGCCGCCGTGGTCGTCGCTGCCGCCGGTGTAATTCTTCTTCCAGGGCTCATCGCCGATCGGCTCGATCTTGTGCTTGGCGGCGAGGCGCTCGATGGTTTCCCTGTCGAGCCGGTCGAGCACGCGCCGGGCCGTCAGGTTCTGCGCCTTGGTGCGCGTGCCGTTGAGCACCTCCATGTTCTTGAACAGGAGCAGGCACTTCTCGAAGTGGTCGGCGTCGTAGGCGGAATCCATGCGGTAGAGGGGGTGGGCCATGATGTGGAAAATACCCGCCTTGTTGAGGTACTTCACCAGGTCGAAGACGTTCTCGCTCAGGCGAATGCACTCGCCGAACTGCTCCTCATCGATGCCGAGCGTGATGACGTCGATTTTCGCTCCCGACTCGGGGAAATGGGCGGTGACTTCGCAGCCGATCACGACACCGGGCAGATGGGCGATCTTGAGGCAGCCTTCGATGACGTTGTGGTCAGTGATGGTGACGAACTGCATGCCCCTCCTCTTCGCCTGCTCGTAGATCTCCTCGGGTTCGGAGAACGATTCGGGGCAACCCATCTTGCGCAGAAACCACTCGGAGGAGAGCCCTGAGTAGCGCGAATGGCAATGAGGATCAATACTGCTGAAATTCGGTTCCATCTGTCATCCTGACTCGTGTCGCGACGTCGTTCTGTTTCAGCGATATATTCTACCGGAGAGAAGATGCTAACAAAACTTCAGCACCAACCGCAACAGACCTCGCTCTGAGAAGCAGGCCCGATCGATATGCTATTCATGCAGTCAAGCAGCCTGCGACTCACTTGACTTACTTTCGAACCCCTTTTGTCCCAAGCGGATTAATCGGCGTCGAGGCAGAGCGCGGTCCGCCGGAGTCTCGCTACTCACCTGAACTGGTTGATTCTGTCGATCATGCGGCGGAGGCGGCCGAAGCTGCGGCGGTCGAAGCGGAAGACAAGGCGCGGCAGCTCGGGGAACTCGATGCGGCCGTTGCCGTCGGCTTCCTCGGGCAGGGCTCCGTGCTGCTCGATGCTGCCCTCGGGAACGATGCCGATGAAGTCGCGCCTCAACTCGTCGAGCTCGGCGGGACTCATGCGCCTGTTGATGCGCAGGATCATCAAGTCGCCCACCCAGCGCTGAGAGTGATAGTTGCGGTAGAAATCGGTGATGATGCGGCAGGCCTCGTCGACGTCGTAGGTGATCGACCAGAGATAGAGGTCGTCATTGGAGATGAAGCCGTTCTTGAGCTGGCTCGACTGGATGTAGCGCAGCCACTTGGTCCAGTAATTGAGCTCGGGGACGTCGATCATCACGATCGGCAGCAACGGGCTGCGGCCGCACTGGATGAGGGTCAGCAGTTCGAAGGTCTCGTCGAGTGTGCCGAAACCGCCGGGGAAGAGCGCGAGCGCGTCGCTCTCCTTGAAAAACTCGAGTTTGCGCGTGAAGAAGTACTTGTAGTTGATCAGCTTCTCGTCGCCCTTGACTACGGGATTAGCGTCCTGCTCCCAGGGCAGCTCGATGTTGAGACCGAAGCTGTTCTCGCGGCCGGCGCCTTCGTTGGCGGCCTGCATGATCCCGTGGCCGGCGCCGGTGATAACCATGAATCCAAGCCTCGAGATGCGCTCGGTGAAGAGGCGGGCCGCCTGGTATGCCTCGGACTCGGGGCGGGTTCTTGACGAGCCGAAAACCGCCACCTTGCGGCGCTCGGTGTAGGGCGCGAAGACGCGGAAGCTGTGGCGCATCTCCTTGATCGCAATGGTGATGATCTTCCAGTCAAGCCGCTGGACATCCTCATCCAGCATCTTCAGAACGGTGGCTACCATCTCGCGGGCGAATCCGTAGTGGGGATTGCTTTGGTGATCGGCTAGAAGCGCCGCTATTTTCTTGTCGAGATCGCTCCCCTCGGGGATGAAGTCGGACTGTCTTTTCGCTGTCATATCAAAATCTCCCGGCGCGCGCTGGCTGTTGCTGCTTCAAATACGCCGACAATCGTTCCTGGGTAGTCTAGCAGCAAATTAGCCGATCCGCGACGAAGCGCCCCCCCCCTCAGAAACCAGGGCCGGCTGACAGGCGAAGCACGAGGTCTCCAGGCCTGCGGTCATGCCATGCAATACAAATCGCAATAATCGTTTCGCTATTCGGCTAAATTGAGTCGACACTGGAGATTTATGGACAGAAACACGCACCGCAGCGGATGAGTCATTTACCCGTTTCTGTGGTATAATATCTGCAGCAAAAAGGAGAAAAACGATGTCCAGGATGGTATTGGCATCCGTCATCTGCCTCCTGATCATGGCCCCTTTGGCTACGGCGGACATCATCTATCTCAAGAACGGAAATGTTCTCGAGGTGGACAGCGCTGAGATCAGAGGCGACTTCGTCATCTTTACAATCTTCAACGGCCAGATGTCGATCAACCTTCTGGCCGTGGACCGGATCGAGAAGACGGACACGCCCGCGCGCACATCGGCCATCTCCGGCAGCGTCGGCACGCCTGTATCAGGAGCCGCGCCCGCCGGCCAGCAGACTGCCGACGCCCAGCAGGGAGCATTCGCCACCGAGACTGGAGGCACCGAGGAGGAGCAGAATAAAGAGGAGCTCGTCCAGTTCTACATCGCCCAGAAGAAGCAGGTTGAGAGGGAAAATTACTTCTACCGCCTGCAGATCGACACTCTCAACAGCGTGATCTACGCGAAGGCCGCCATCTTTTCCGACACCACCCCGGAGCGCACCAAGATCCAGGAGATGCAGGAGTTGATCAGGCAAAACCAGGCCAAGATCCAGCAGATGCTTCGCGATGCCCGCACCCAGGGCCTGCTGCCGGGGGATATCCGCCGGATCGAAGATGCCAAGTTCGAAGCTCCGGCCGGGACAGAAACCGCCCAGCCCCAACCCGATTTCGACAGCTCACAGCCCGACTACGACAACAGCATCGAAGAAGACATCTATCTCGAAGAAGAGGAGGAGGAGCAGGGAGAAGAGCCTTCCGTGCCGCCTCCGACGAGGTAGCCCTACCTACAGTTTCTCATATTTTCAGACGGGTGGATTTTATTCTAGGGCGATGAGCCTCAGGCGTAGACCGGCCTCGAGGCCACTTCCATATCGCTGAGGCTCTGCCCCTTCTGCACGTTCAGCCTGATGGTGTTCCAGCTGCCGCACTTCGAGCAGCGCGGGTGGTAGGCGTCGTAGGTGGTGCAGCAGCTTGTGCAGATGAACTCGGTCTGCAGCAGACCGCTGCCGCGGACCAGCGTCCGGAGGGTCTCGAAGGCGTTCTCGTGCTCGCCCTTGCGCGATTGGATCTTACCCATGAAGTACTGCATCACGGGCGCGTGCTCAAACTCGCTGTCGATTTCCTCGAAGATCGCCATCGCTCGGTCCATCATCGACAAGTGGTAGAAGAGCTTGCCGAGCAGCAGCTTCGGCATCAGGTTCTCTTCCTCCTTGGCGATGACCTTGTGGTAGATCTCGATCGCCTTCTCGGGGTTGTCGTTGTCGAGGTAGTAGTCCTCGAGCCTCACCAGCAGCACGGGCGACGTGATCGCCTCGTAGCCCTTGAGCCAGGTCTCCACCGCCTCGTCGTTCTTGCCCGCCTGCAGCAGGGCCTCGCCGAGGTCCACATGGGCGGGCAGGAAAGCAGTGTCCCTCTGAATGATGCTCTTGAACATCTGGATCGCGGCATTGGTGTCGCCGCCGTTGAGGCGGGCCGTCGCCACCTCGTATTCCAGGCCGGAGAGCAACGCCATCTCCTCGATGCGGCGGCCGTTGTGCGAGACCAGCGGGATCAGCTTGCGGTGCACCTCCAGGGCCTCTTCCCAGCTCCCCTCGGCAAGCAGCACATCGCGCAGCTGGCGGTAGATGGCATTGTTGCCCTTGGGCGAGATGTCGATGATCCGCTTGAGCATCTCCTTCGCCTTGGCCGCATTCCCCGACTCCTTGTAGTCCTTCGCCAGCTCGTGCAGGACCTTCACGTTGTTCCGGCTCAGGTTGAGGGCCTGCAGGTGGATGCTGATGGCGCGCTGGTGCTGGCCGGTCTCGCGCAGCAGCTCACCAAACTTGATCAGCGTGCGGAAGTTGTCGGGGTCGATCACCAGGATTTCCTCGAAGAACACGCTCGCGCTCTGGTGGTCGCCCTTCGACAGCGCTTCGATGCCGTAGTAGTACTTCTCCTCGACCTGCTTCATCGAGCGGCTCAGCTTGCCCGTCGGCGAGAAATACGAGACGATCGTCTTGCCGAGCATCCACAACGCCGAAGCGATGAAGCCGATCGCCAGGCACACGCCCATCACCCCCCACATCGGGGTCGACGCCGCCGCATCACCACCGAACCACGGGAAGTTGATCTTCTGCGCCCCCTGGTTCGCGTTGATGAACATAATCACGTAGTAGAAAAGCGCGAACAGTATTACGAGCTTTATCACCGAGGAAATCTTCATCGTCCATTGCTCCCGAAAGGCTTTCGCAATCCCATTCTAGTCCCTAAAGGCAACTTGCTCAACATCCGCGCGCGAATTAAGATACCATCGCGCCGCGGCGCAAACGACACTTCTTCACGGGGTAAGACCATGTATCGCGTCGCCTTGCTGACTACAATAATACTGCTCGCAGCCGCTCCGTGCCACACCCGCGCGCAGGAAAAGCCCGAGGAGCAGTTCCGCGTCGAGCCCGGCCGCACCGCCGCCGAGTACTACAACATTGGCAACTGGTATGCCGAGCGCGACCAGCACTACCGCGCCATCGCCTACTACAAGGCCTCCGTCGCCGCCGACGCCCGCTTCGCCCGCGCCTGGGTCAACATGGGCGCCTCCTACCGCGCCACCGGCCGCCACGACGACGCCGTCGCAGCCTACCGCGCCGCCATCGACGCCGGCTTCGACGAGAACTTCATCTACCTCAACCTCGGCAACGCCTATCTCAGCGCCGCGCGCCGGCGCGAGGCGGTCTCCGCCTTCCGCACCTTCACCACCCTCGAGCCCTACGACCCCGACGGCTACGCCAACCTCGGCATCGCCCTCTTCCAGCTCCAGGAGTACACCCAGGCGGCAGAGGTCTTCGAGAAATTCCTAATCCTCGACGAGGAAAACGCCTACTTCCACTTCCAGGCCGCGCGCTGCTACGTCCTCCTCAAGCGCTTCGACGACGCCGCGGCCAAGCTCCGCACCGCCCTCCAGCTCGACCCCAACGTCCGCTACGCCCTCCTCCAGGACGACGACTTCAAGGCCTTCCGCCGCTCCCCCCAGTACCGCCAACTCCTCACCGAGGGCCGCATCCAGGAAAAGTAACCCCTCCGTCTATTAGCACCAATCCCCGCAATCCCACGTAGGGGGGTCGTTTACGGCCCCCGCATCACGCCTACGACGGGATTTTCCGCAAAGGGATCTGCCCGTGAATTCTCCCCCCGCACAGAGCATTATCATCGAATTCAGGGACTGACCCCTTGTGCAACCCCTTCAGGGTTGTTCGTGTGGTTGGTGGCTTCGCACCCGGGGTGGCGCTTCGCTTACCCCGGGCTACTAATTGTTGAACCTCTTCAGGGTTGTTTTTTATAGGCAGTTGCTTAGCACCCGGATTGGTGGTGCCATCGCGTCATCATTGGTAAATCCATGTAGGGGGGTCGTTTACGGCCCCCGATGCCCGCAAAGGAACACCCACGTTCTTTTGCTTTTTTATCATCGATCAGCACACAATCCCGCACGGTCGTGTAGGGGCGTCCGCCGCGGCGGATGATGACATCCAATCAGCCAACCACTGTAGGGGGCGCATTTATGCGCCCCGATCCCGCCAACGGCGGGATATCTCTGCATCGGGTCAGCCCATGAATTCTTACCCCGCACAGAGCATTCCCAGCGAATTCAGGGACTGACACCGTTGTGCAACCCCTTCAGGGTTGTTCGTGTGGTTGGTGGCTTCGCACCCGGGGTGGCGCTTCGCTTAC
>DATKUA010000110.1:0-12903 GCA_035530855.1 Acidobacteriota bacterium
TGTCGTCAACCTTCCAGGAATAGCCGGCCAACTGTATCCCGTTATCAATCCTGTCCTGCATCCAATCGACAACTTCCTCGGAAACACCGCCGATTTTGTCCCTTTCCAGGTCGCGTAACTTGCCGACCCTGCTGTTGGTGATTTTCCAATACTGACCCAGATGGGGGATGATCTCCAACATTCCGACGTTCGACTCTTCATCGAGCAGGTTCAATTCGAGGCCGTGGCCGGCGGCGATCATCGCTCTCAGGTTCTGCGGCTTGGATGCGGTGAGGAATTCCTGTGTGGGAGTGGCATAGGCGTAGCGAACGCCGCCCGTGGCCGGTGTCGAATAGCTGTATACCGGCCGTTCGAGGATCAACTCTCCCGTCGTATCGATCTCTCCGTTCTTCAATGCCAGAGCAACGAGCGAGTCCAGATCGTCGTAACGAAAGACAATGAGCTGATCATCCCTCTCGCTGGGTTGCGGTCGTTCGCCCTTCAGCAGCAATTCCTTTTGCTCTTCCCTCGGTTTCCTGCTGAAGACCACCCATCCCTCTCCTTTCTTGTATTTCTCCTGGCAGATGGTCGCCGAAGTCTCGGAGTTGTAGCTGCCGCGAAGAGAAGGCGGCAGCTTCTCGTCCTTGTACATCATGTAAGGGACGTTGAATTCCTGTCTGAGAACCGGAAAAGCTTCGGCACTCTCCAGGGCTACACGGTCTACGTGCTTGTAAGCCCTGTATTGCCCGATGGGGAACCAGCTAAATAGTTCCTCGGTAGATGACGATTCCTGCGCCGCGGCCGGGGTCGCCCAGAACAACAAGGCCATCAGGATCGCAGTAACGAACAGGATTCTTTTCATCGCGAACCTTCATTGGCCGGATCACCCGATGCGCAGACTTCGATGAAATGGTTAACCTATTATACATAACGCTCGAGGCACAAAAACCGGCGATTTTTATTAGTTCACCGGGCCTGAGAAATCAGGCCCCTAAAAGGTTGTTGGCAGTGGGCAAGTTTTAAGGGATCAGTCCCTGAATTCGCGGGAGGGTTTTTTTGAGGGAGTAGAATTCACGGACTGATCCGAGTGCGGGTATTGGGAGAAGGACGGGTTGGCAAGGATTTATCCCGCCGTTGGCGGGATCGGGCGGATTGAAATTCGCCCCTACTATTAGTTGGCCAATAGGTCAACATTATCCGCCGCGGCGGACAGCCCCCACCCGCGCCACCCCCCATATAGATTGAGGGCCGCGGCGGCCTGGGTTAGAATCACCTGGGAGGGTTCCGGTGGCCAAGAGGATCGTTGTCGTCACTTCCGACGTGCCGTTCGTGGAGGGCGGGCACCTGGTGATCGCGCGCGAGCTGGTGGCGCGGCTGCGAGAGTACGGCTACGAATCCGAGCTGGTCACCACGCCGCAGAACAGTTTCTCGCGCCTGCTGAGAGCTTACCTTGCGACTTCGCTGACCGACCTGCGCGAGGCGGGCGACGGCGGGCCGGTCGACGGCGTCGTCTCGCTGCGCTTCCCCTCCTACGCCGTCAAGCATGCGCGCCACTCCTGCTGGCTGAACCACCGCATGCGGGAGTATTACGACCTCTGGCCGCGCTTCCGCAATCAATTGAGCTGGAAGGGCAGGATCAAGCAGAGGCTGAGGCGCTTCGCCATCCACCGCATCGACGAGTTCTGCCTCGACCACCGCGTCAAGAAGCTCTACGCCCAGAGCCGCACGATCCAGGCCCGGCTGAGCGCCTGGGGCGGGCACACGTCGGAGGTGCTCTACCCGCCGGCGATCGTCCGCCCGTACCGCACCGAGGGCTACGGCGATTACTTCTTCGCCGTCTCGCGGCTGGTGGAGTTGAAGCGCTTCGAGTTGCTGGTGCGGGCGGCGGCGGAGGCGAAGGTGGCCTGCGTGCTGGCGGGCGAGGGCCCGCAGATGGAGAGCCTCAAGGCGTTGATCAAGGAACTCGGCGCGGAGAAGCTGGTGCGGCTGGTCGGCCGGGTCGGCGACGACGAGTTGTTGACCCACTACGCCCGCTGCCGCGCGGTGGTCTTCCCGGCCTACGGCGAGGATTACGGCCTCGTGACGCTGGAGGCGTTCTCCAGCGCGAAGCCGGTGATCACCTGCAGCGACAGCGGTGGCCCCGCGGAAATCGTGGCGCACGAGAAGACCGGCTTGATCGTCGGGCCGGAGCCGACTCCGCTTGCCGAAGCGCTGCGGCGGCTGGCCGACGACGCCGGGCTCGCTGAGACCATGGGCCGCGCGGCCGTCGAGGAGGCGGCGCGACACACCTGGCAGGACGCGATCGAGAAGCTGGTCGAGTGGTGAGGGGTGATCTGCGCGATTACGTCGAGCGCCTGCTCGCCCACTTCGGGCCGCGGCACTGGTGGCCCGCCGAGACGCCGTTCGAGGTGATGGTCGGCGCCGTGCTGACCCAGAACACCGCGTGGACCAACGTCGAGCGCGCAATCGATAACCTGCGCCGAAGCAACGCTCTCACCCCCGAAGGTTTGTCTTCCCTGAGCACTGAAGAAATGCAGGAGGCGATCCGCCCCTCCGGCTACTTTCGGCAGAAGGAGAAGAAACTGCGGGCGTTGCTGAAGTGGCTGCTCGGCAGGCACGGCGGCGACATCGAAAAGCTGCGGGCAGGCGAAACGGACGGCCTGCGGCGGGAACTGCTCGAGCTTTGGGGAGTCGGCAAGGAGACGGCCGACTCGATCCTCTGCTACGCGCTGACCAAGCCGGTGTTCGTGGTCGACGCCTACACAATCCGCGTGCTCTCGCGTCACGGAGTCGTGCGCCGGGGCGCGACCTACGACGAGGTGCAGGAGTCGGCGCACGCTTCCCTGCCCCGGGATACGGCCTACCTCAACGAGGCCCACGCGCTCTTCGTGGCCCTGGGCAAAGAGTTCTGCCTCAGCCGGTCGCCGCGCTGCGCCGGCTGCCCGCTGGAAGAGCTGCTGCCCGCAGGCGGACTCAAACAACAGAATTAGGCAGCGCAGCCCTGCGACCGCTCATCCCGCACCGGAACATTATCCCGAAAAAAATTCTGATATATGATATTTCGCGTGAACTTTCTCGCGTAGATAACCGTATTTATTTACAGTGCACGTCCTGTGCTATCGCACTGCCGAAATAATCCGCGCCGTGCAGGAAGCTGCTCGCGGCGTCAGGAGTCCCATAGTATCGATGTGAGTGAATGTGTATTGAGTACTTCTGACCAATAATAAGACGGGCCGGATTGGGCCGGCCCGCCAATCTCACGTCAGGAGTTTGACAGGCAAACAACCAACATGAGGTGCGATGCAATGAGTCTAACAATCCTACCAATATGTGTCAAGTAAGGTAGTTAAGCCACTTCCGTAGAGTGCTAACTCACTCTGGGGCCGGTCGCGGCCGGTCAGGTGCGCCAACTGCCGGATAGTCGCGCTCAAGTGCTACCGTCATGTTTGACACGCATGCTCAGCGGAACCGTCGAGACGCGACGGCTTCCGCTTCAGGCAAACGGTGCCCCTTCCCCCGAAACCGCTCGTAGAGCGGCTGACAACCTTACCCGGTTATCGCGGAAACGAGCCACATCGCTGCTCACATACAGGCTCGCTCGCGAATCCCGACCGCGACCGCCCCTCCCAATACCTGCGAGAGCGCGAATGAAGGAGGCAGAAGATCATGTTCATGGAGATGATGACGGTGTTGGGCCTCATTGCTTCCCCCGCTGGAATAAATGATGCCGCGATAGTTCCCGAATCCAACGAAAGCGACAGAACAACCGCTACGGCGATGATCCGGACCGCGCCATTGATCCTGATCCAGAACCGGCTTTTCACCCTTGCGCGCGTCGAGGGCGGCAAGGAAAGGCTGTTCCTGATCGACAACGGCTGCGACTACACGATGCTCGACCCGCAGCTTGCCAACGAGAGCAATTTCGAGGAGAGAAAAGAGCTGCTGGTGAATATGTCGGGCAAACGAGGGCTGCTGACGAAAGTCGGCGTGCTGAGCAGTATCAGCTTCGGTAACCTCGAGCTGCGCCAGGCGCTCATCCGGCTCTCACCGCTGATGAAGTCGCTTTCCAGGCAACTTAGGCGGCGCATTCACGGGATCGTGGGGATGAGGCAGATGGCCTCCAAATTAACGACGATTGATTTCTCGAGCGGGCGGATTATCTTCAGGCCGCACAACAAGGCTACGCTCGATGAGCTGCTGAGCCGGCCGTCGACGCTGGTGCTGCCCCTCGGAGAGGACCACGGCCTGGGACAGAGCAAGCATATCTGCACGATCCCGATAAGCATCAACGGTCACAAGGTTGACGCCGTGATTGATCTGGGATTCACCGGAGCGATCATGACGAATCTCTCCGCCGGCGACCTCGGTATCGAGCGCGGCATGAGCAGGGTGAAATTCCCGGTCGCCTTCGGGGGTTTCACGGGCGAAGGCTGCAAGGGCAGTGCGGACAGCGTAAGCGTCGGGCAACACACCTATCGAGGCGTCACTGTGATCCATTTCAAATCGTCCAAGGCGCCGCCGACGACCATTATCGGTGTGGACTTTCTCAAACGCTTCGACATCACCTTCGACTTCATCAACCAGCAACTGATTCTTCACCCCGTCGCATCTTGATCGGGACTCGGGTGAGCACTATAATTGAATTGTGATGCAAGGCGCCGGATCCACCGGCGCCTTGCAGAATATTTATAACAGCCGGCAAGCCGCCGACCGGCCGGACCGGCATTGATAATAAGAGCTGGAGGACAAGGCCCGAGAGCAATCTCACCTGGGTGTAGCATCCAGACAAAGGCCCGCTTCCGCACATTATCATAAAGAGTCGGGACCTACCCAGAGGCGCATCCTTTTGCCGCCGCCCTCATTAATAACCGCACGCCCCAGGTGTGTCACCTTTGCCCGAATTCCATCCTCCCAGCTCTGCCGCGATTAATAACTTCCCGGCCCTGACGGGAACTATGACTCAGGAGAGAACCATGCACCCGAGGAGAATTCTCGCACTCATCATCCTGGTACTCATCCCGCAAAACCTCATCGCCGACGAGTCCGATTTGAACGCAGCCGGAGATCAAACTCCTGATCCGGCGGTGATCAAAACCGCCCCGTTGCTAATGTTCCAGCAGTATCTGCTCACGCGGGTCAGTGTCTCACAGGGCAAGGAACTGCTGTTCTTGATCGATAACGGCTGCTATTACACGATGGTGGAATCGGAACATGTCGCCGACAACGATTTCCGCCGTGTATCGGAAAAGAAGGTCAACTCTGCGGGACGGCGCAATGTTCCCCTCGAGATCGGCGAGTTGAGCAGGATTCGATTAGGCGAGCTGGAAATCGAAGACGAGATGGTGACGCTCTCGCCCCTGCTGCATGATATCTCAAAGGGAATCGGCCGCAACGTCCACGGAGTCATCGGGATGCGCACGCTGAGCCGCTACCTCACGACTTTTGACTTCGCCTCGGGCCGGATTATCTTCAGGCTCAACGGGCCGCAGGCCCGGCAGGAGATTATCGATCAGCCAGGTATGATCGTCGTTCTCCCCTGCAAACCGACCCCCATCTCGAGAACCAACAAGCACCTCTTCGCCATCGAGATGACAATCAATGGTGTGCCCGTCGATGCAATAGTCGACCTCGGCTTCTCCGGCGGGATATTGACGAATTTCGATCCCTGGCAACTGGACCTCGACCGCTACAGAACGCAGCGCAGGATATCGGTCGCCATCGCCGGTCTGGTGGGCGAAGGGTGGATGACGTGGGCCCGCCGGGTGGAGATCGACGGGCACCAGATCGATGGCGTCGAGGCGATTTACGTGCCCGCGCCCGACGTGCCGAGGGTGGTGATAGTGGGAGTCGAGTTTCTAAAGAGGTTCGAGGTTACGTTCGATTATCAGAATCAAGAGCTGATTCTGCGGCAGAGGCCCAATTAAACCACCATTCAGGCCGCTGTCTCAGCGATCGTCGGTCGCGTCCCGCCGAATTAATGTAACTTCTCACCGTTGAGCAGGCCGAGGGCGTGCGGCAGGATGGGCAGGAGAGTTTCCAGGTTCTGGCTTGCGCCCTCGGGCGAGCCGGGCAGGTTGACAATCAGCGTCTTGCCGCGGATCCCGGCGACGCCGCGCGAGAGCGCGGCCTCGGGTCTATCGCTCAGGGCCTTGACGCGCATCATCTCGGTGAGGTTGTTGGCATGGCGCTCGATCACCGCCAGAGTCGCCTCGGGCGTGATGTCGCGGGGGCCGAATCCTGTTCCCCCCGTAGTGACGATGAAGTCGAAGCGTTGCTCACCGCTGAGCCGCAGGAGGATCGCCTTGATCTGCGTCAGATCGTCGGGAACGACCAGCAGCTCAGCGACCTCCAGCCCCGCCTTGGTCAGCAACTCCACCAGGGCCGGACCTGACAAGTCCTCTCTTCTCCCGGTCGCGGCGGAATCACTGACGGTCACCACCGCGGCTCGAAAACGTTTTTCCCCACTCATGATTTTCCCCTTTCATAGGTCCCACTCGCTCCGCCGCTCTTATGCTCCAGGCGGATGGGGCCTATGGTTATTCCGCGCTCCATTGCCTTGCACATGTCATATATGGTCAACGCCGCCACCGAGACGGCGGTAAGCGCCTCCATCTCCACGCCGGTTTTGGCGCTGGTTTTGACGGCCGATCGAATCGCCACGCCTTCCGCTTCAATCGAGAGATCAACCGTAACTTTTTCCAACGGCAGCGGGTGGCACAACGGTATGAGCTCGTGAGTGCGCTTGGCCGCCATGATGCCGGCCAGCCTTGCGGCGGCGAGCACATCGCCCTTGGGCATGCCACCCTCTCTGACGGCCGCGAGCGTCTGGGCGGACATCGCGACAAAGGCTTCCGCGACCGCCTCCCTCCGGCTCACCGGCTTGCCGGAGACGTCGACCATGCGCGCCTCGCCCCTGTCGTCGACGTGTGTAAGTTTCCTGCGTTCCGAATCAGCCATCGCTCAACTCCATGCCTGGCGGCGGCTTCACCCCAAGCTCCCGCCCGCGCTCCCTAGGGGAATGATGTCAACAATCTCGTTGCGCTGGAGATCGCGCTGCGGTGGCACGATCACAAGCGCTTCGGCGCCGGCGAAGTCGGCGAAATCGCCGCTGCCGTGATAGCGCACCGGCGTGACGCCCGGCACGCCGTCCTGCCACCCCAGTTTGGCCGGGTAAAAGAAGGTACGGTCGGAATCAGCCGCTATCCCGCCGAGAAGCTCCGCCCTGATGATCAGGGGCAGCGGTGAGGCCATGCCCATCATCGCGCGCAAGGCCGGCACGACGAACAACTCCGCGGTTACGAGGCAGCTCACCGGATTTCCCGGCAGCGCAAACACCAGGCTCCCCCCCAGCATTGCGGCGGTTGTCGGCTTCCCCGGTTTCATCGACACTCCCGAGAAGAGGATGTCCGCGCCCGCCTCTTCCAGCACATCCTTGACGAAGTCGTAGCGCCCCTTGGAAACGCCGCCGCTCAACACCACGGCATCCGCCGACGGCCCCTCCGAGATCACCCGCGAAATCTCCTCCCTGGTGTCGGACGTGATGCCGCCGTCGTGCACCTCGGCCCCGGCCGCCTGCAGGCGCGCAGCCAGCGACGGGCCGTTGGCATTGCGAATCTGCGCCGGTGAAGGGCTGCTCCCGCGGTCAACCAGCTCATCGCCGGTGGCGGCGATCGTCACCCTCGGCCGCCGCCTGACATCGATCTCGACCGCACCGACCGAGGCGGCCAGGGCCGCTACTCCCGGTGTCACAAGCGCACCGGCCTCGAGCAGGACATCGCCGGCGGAGGCATCCTCGCCGCGCGGAGCAATGTTCCGCCCCGGCTCCACCCTTTCCCCAATCACTACAAAACCGTCGCTTTCGCGGCAGACCTCGACTATCTGGACCGCATCAGCCCACGGCGGCACGGGCGCGCCGGTCATGATGCGCGCGGCCTCGCCCGGCCCCGCGTCGGCATCCGGCTCCCGCCCGGGGACAATCTCCCCGGCGACCTTCATTTTCACCGGTGCGCCCGCGGTGTCCGCGGCCCTGACGGCGTAGCCGTCCATCGCCGAGCGATCGAAGGGCGGCAGATCGCGGTCGGCGACGATATCCCGCGCGAGAACTAGACCGCGCGCCTTGTCCAACGGCAGCTTCACGGCCGGCAGCAATTCAACCGCCCTGAGGATCCGCTTCTGCGCCCTTTGGTATGTGATCAGCCAGGACATCGGTGGCCATCCGCCGTTTCGTACCGGGGATTTGTTTATCACCGCAAATTATTCTATGGCAGCGAATTATAGCACAAGCCCGGACCCCGTAAACACGCACGACCGCTTTGACACCCGGCCGTCGCTGTGCTATCAGGAAAGCGATACCTGGCAAGTCATTGGGAAATCCGGAGGGGGTTATGCCTTACGAAAATATCACGGTCGAGAAGCGCGACCGCATGGCGATTCTGACGATTGACAGGCCGAAAGTAATGAACGCGCTCAGCGTGGAGACGGTCAATGAGCTGCGACGCGCTTTTCTGGAGTTGAAAACTGACGATGATGTGGCGGGAGTGATCGTCACCGGCGCGGGTGAGAAAGCCTTCGTGGCCGGAGCCGACATCTCCGAGCTGCACGATCTCGACCCCGAGGGCGCCAAGCACTACTCCGAGCGCGGCCAACATGTGCTGTCGATCATCGAAAACATGCCGAAGCCGGTGATCGCGGCGGTCAACGGCTTCGCGCTCGGCGGGGGCTGCGAGTTGGCGATGGCCTGCCACATCCGCATCGCCGCCGAGACCGCCCGCTTCGGCCAGCCCGAGGTCAACCTGGGCGTCATCCCAGGTTACGGCGGCACCCAGCGACTGGCGCGGCTGGTGGGCAAGGGGCGTGCGATGGAGCTCTGCCTCACGGGCAAGATGATCAGCGCGGCCGAGGCCCAGAGTATCGGCCTGGTCAACAAGGTTGTCCCGCCCGCCGAGCTGATGGCCGAGGCGGAGAAGATGCTGGGCGCGATCCTCGGCAAGGGGCCGAGGGCCGTGGCGCTGGCGATCGAGGCGATCAACCGCGGCACTGAAATGGACCTCGCGGCCGGGCTGAACCTCGAGGCCAACCTCTTCGGCTTCTGCGCCTCCGGCGAGGATTGGAAGGAAGGCACCAAGGCCTTCATGGAGAAGCGGAAACCCGAATTCAAGGGGAATTGAACAGCATGAGCGACACCATACGCATCGCGCTGGCGCAGACCACTGCCGGCGAAGACCGGGAAGCCAACCGGGCCAAAGCGGAAGTCACGATCGCCAAGGCGGCTCAGGCGGGAGCGAGCCTGGTCGCCTTCCCGGAGATGGCCTTCGATCCGTTCTTCCCGCAGTACCCCACCGACCCGAAGTTCTTCGACTGGGCCGAGAAGATCCTCGGTCCGACCAGCGAGCGCTTCGCCGGGGTCGCCGCCGACCACAGGATCGCCGTGCTGATCAACTTCTACGAAACCTCGGAGCGCGGGCAGTACTTCGACTCCACCGCCGTGCTGGATTCCGACGGTGTCCTGCTCGGCGCCTGCCGGATGATGCACGTCTGCGAAACGCCCGGCTTCCACGAAAAGTATTACTACTGGCAGGGCCCGGGTGACTACCCGGTGTTCGCGCTGGGGGGCGCGCGCGTGGCGCCCTGCATCTGCTACGACCGCCACTACCCCGAGGTGATGCGCATCCTCACGCTCAGCGGGGCGGAGGTGATCGTGGTGGAGACGGCGACGACGCGCGAGGAGGCCGGGCAGGTGCTGGAGGCGGAGATGCAGGCGGCGGCCCTGGCCAACGGCGTCTTCGTCGCCCTGGTCAACCGCGCCGGAGAGGACGGCCGGCTCCACTTCGCCGGGCGCAGCTTCGTCGCCGCGCCCGACGGCTCGATCATCGCCCAAAGCGATTCCGACAGCGATGACCTGCTGGTGGTCGATCTCGACCTGGGGGCGATCGCCAAGGCGCGCCAGGCCTGGCCCCTGCTGCGCGACCGCAGGCCGGAGATCTACGACCTGCTGCTCTACAACCTGGAACCGGAAGATTAGGCGGGAGGCGGCACCCCCACTTGTGAGCAGCTCCCCCCGCCTGCAGGCATCCGGACGAATTGAAGCCAAACGGGCCGTCGCGGCGCGGTTCGCTGCGAAAGTGATAGAGGGCTCGATTCGAGGGCGAAGAGGGGGAGGCGTATGAAAAGGACAGGCTTCTTCTACAACGACGTGTTTCTCGAGCACGACGCCGGCGCGGGGCATCCCGAGCGGCCGGAGAGGCTGCAGGCGATCCTGGGCGCTCTGGAGCGGGCGCCGTTCTCCGGCTCGATCATCCGTTTCAGTGAGTTCCCCGCACGCGCGCCGCAAAGCCTCTTTCCGATCCACGACAAATCCTACGTCGAGTGGGTGGGCCGCAGGATCGGTGAGGGAGCGCGCGTGCTCGATTACGGCGACACCGGCGTCTGCCCGCGCTCCTGGGAAGCGGCTCTGCGCTCCGCGGACGCCGCCGTGGACGCAGCCGACCGCGTCTGGAATGGCGAGCTCGACCGCGCATTCGTGGCCCCGAGGCCGCCCGGGCACCACGCCGAGGCCGGGCGGGCGATGGGCTTTTGCATCTTCAACAACATCGCCGTGGCGGCGGCCTGGCTGCTCGATCACGACGCACAGCGTGTGGCGATTGTTGACTGGGACGTCCACCACGGCAACGGCACGCAGGCCGCTTTCTACAGCAATCCGCGCCTGCTGTTCATCAGCCTGCACCAGTACCCCCACTACCCCGGCTCCGGCGGCGCGGCGGAGAAGGGCGCCGGCGACGGCCTGGGCACGACGCTCAACATCCCGATGCGGCCCGGCAGCGGCGACGAGCACTACCTGGCGGCGTTCGAGGACATGGTGATCCCGGCGCTCGACGACTTCGAGCCCGAGATGATTCTCGTCTCGGCCGGCTTCGACAGCCACAGCCGCGATCCGCTCTCCTCGATCATGCTCAGCACCGAGTTCTTCGGCGAGATGACGCAGCAGCTCTGCGCCGCGGCGAACCGCCACTGCAAGGGGCGGCTGGTGTCGGTGCTGGAGGGGGGCTACGACTTGACGGCGTTGAGTGAAGCATCGGCATTGCACGTCGAAACGATGCTGAACGAGTGACAGGTGCTGGTGCGCCGCCGCGGCTGGGTTCTGCTGAACGCCTCTCACCTCGTAGAGTCGACGGTTGCCGCAGAAGCACTGTATCAATCATTGATCATTTTCCGATTATTCCCGGCTGACGACTTGACCAATAAGTGCTATCCTGCGGTCACGAATTACACCCATTGGTATCCACATCAGACAGAAAACTTGACAACCGTGACCTGAACGGGCGCTTGGCGTTGTTGGTGCCGCTGAAATCTGCCGCTGTGTGCAGTAAGCGCCTCGAGGGGGGTCGAAAGGAGGGCTGAATGGACGGATTACGCAAACTGGTTATCATCGTGTGCGGGCTCGTTTTCATCCTGTTTTGGGGCCTACCGACGCTCTTTGCGTCGGAGCAAATGGCGAGCTTCTTCGGTGTGGTCCACGCCGGGGTATTCGTTTACTGGGCCAGGTTTTTCGGCATGATGGCGCTGATGTGGGGGATCATGCTGATCGCAGCGGCGGCGTGCGAGGACAGGTTGGTCGTGATATTCACCATCATGCTCTTACTGTTCGCGATCGTGCTGAGTCTACTGATGGCGTTCTGGCTCGGTGAACTCGACATGAGCAGGTGGGTCTGGTGGCTCAACCTCGTGGTCTCAATCATACTCTTCCTGCTGCTGGTTTTGTTCCACCCGAAGAAGGCCGCCGCGAAGGCCGAAAAGAGGCCCGAGCCGCCTGCGGCAACGATGCCGCCCAGGCCGCCCGAGCCGGCTCCGGAACCGGGGACTTCAGAACCATCAATCTAAGGCCGCCGAACCGAATCGGTCGAATACTGAAAAAGCCGCCGAGAGCACCCGGCGGCTTGTTGTCTATTAATGAATAACTACACTACTCGCTCATGTTTGTATGGTAGTCCTCGATCAGAATGAATTTGAGAATCTGGATTACTTCGGTTTCGAGGCGGTCGGCGGCTGCTTTGAGTGTTTCGTCGTCGGCGATCTCGATGCCGTGGGCGGCGAGGCGTTGTTTGACGAGGTCGAGGTCGATTTTGAGCCGCTCGGCGGTGCTGCGGAGGGTTTCGCGGCCAAAGCCGACGCCGGTGAAGTTGCGCTCGATCTCTTCCTCGGTGAAGGCGACCTTATCGGCTGGTTGGAATGCCTGCTCGTGCTGCTTGAAGACAGCATAGAGTGCCATGGGGGTGGTGCCGTTGGCGATGGCGATCTGCTCGAGGGTCTGTTTGGGGCCTTCGAATTCGATGCCGGCGGCTCTGAGAGCTTCGGCGGCTTTATTAAGATTGATGTTCATGCGGGAGCAGATGGTCTTGAGAGAGGTTTCCTCGGCGTGTCCGAAGGGGGGGGCGTAGTCGTCTTCGACCACCCAGGCATCCTTGGCGGCCTGTCCGAGATCGATGACGGCGCTGAGGGGCGGCCAGAGAAAGACCGCGCTGAGGATGAAGACGAGGGTGAGGAGGAAGCCTGCGGCGAGTTCCCACTTGCGGTTGAGGGCGCGGCGGGTTTTGCTGAAGACATAGCCCCACAGGGGTTTCCAGTTGAGGACGATGTGAACAATCGATGCGATTAGAAACAGCAGCGCGGAGAGGGTGTGCACCTGGGCCCAGGAGTCCTTGGAGAGGCCGAGGAATTGCCAGTGGACCCAGTAGGCGACCCTGCCCTGTGGGACGATGTAGAGGACGATGCCCGTGAGGCCGAGGGCGACGAAGGAGAAGAAGGAGAGGAACGAAGTGAAGCTTCTCAGGGTAAAAGATTTTTCCGGCATTTTGTACTCCGTAAGCGGTTTATCCATGTCAATGGCAGCGGAAAACGCCTGGTCCGTTACCCGCGGCTCGAGGATAT
>DATKUA010000111.1:0-25741 GCA_035530855.1 Acidobacteriota bacterium
GATTCGGACCAGGCCGCCAACGCGCTGATCGCTATCGCCAGGGCCGAAACCGACCTCGAACTGCGCAAGCAGGCCATTTTCTGGCTCAGCCAGATGGACACCGAAAAAGCACACGAATTTCTATTGGAGTTATTGGAAAAATGAGAAATAACGGACTGATTCTGACGCTCGCCGCCAGCCTTGCCATTCTGCTACTGGCTGGCCCCGCAATCGCCCAGGAAGAGGGCAAAACCGACCGCGAAATGCGCAAGGAGATCTACTTCTGGCTCTCGCAGCGTGGCGGCTCGGACGTGGCTGCAAAACTAAAGGATGCCTACACCAAGGAGACCGACACTGAGCTACGCAAGCACCTGCTGTTCTGCTTCTCTCAGATGGACAACCAGGATGCAGCCGGCGCCCTGATGGAGGTGGCCAGGAACGATCCGAACAGCGAGCTGCGCAAGCAGGCGATCTTCTGGCTCGGCCAGCAGAGCAGCGATGGTGCACTGGCGGTGCTGAAGGAACTCTACACAACGGAGAAGAGCGCAAACGTGCGGGAGCACATAATCTTCTCCACTTCTCAGATCCACGACAGCGAGGCGCTGGCTTTCCTGAAGGAAATCGCCAAGAACGACGCCGACACCGAGCTGCGCGGCAAGGCCATCTTCTGGCTCGGGCAGTCGCACAACGACTCGGCTCTGGACTTCCTCAAAGAAGTTTACGCCTCCGAGGAGAGCGCATCGGTGAAAGAAAAGATCATCTTTTCCGTATCTCAGCTCGATTCGCGCGCGGCAATCGAATTCCTCATGGAGATCGCCCGCGGTGATGAATCTTACGAACTCAAAAAGAAGGCTGTCTTCTGGCTGGGGCAGTCCGACTCCGAGATTGCACAACAGTTTCTCCTGGAGTTGATAGAACAATGAGTCGCAGAGCGATAGCACTCCTCGCGGTGGCTGCCGTAGCGATACTCGCCACAGCAGCCACCGCTCAGGAGGCTCTTTTCAAAGGAGAAGTTCAGGCCGCGTCCGGTCCGGGCTCAGCCGCACTCCTGGAGCACCTGCGCACTCAGGCAACACAGCATCTTGCCCGCTCAGGCGGCAGCGACGTATGGCTCGGCTATCAGATCAAGGCCGCCAGGTTCGTCAATAGCCAGTCCTATTGGGGCGGCGGGCACGGCATGACGATCGTCAACGGCGTCCTCATCAGCTATCCCGACAAGGGAATTTTCCCCGCAGGTTCCGACAGGCTGGCGATTCTCTACCTGTTCGAAAGGAGGGACGGCGGCGCCGAGCTGACCCGTATCCTGGTGATCGAGAACAGCGAGCGTTACCAGTTCATTGTCCCCTTGCTCTGGATGGAGGGGATCAGCCTCGAGCAAAGCCTGGCGGCGTTGAAGCAGGCAGCGCGGGAGCACAGCTCGGAGAGGATCCAAAAGGACGCCGTGCGCGCGGCCGCGATGCACGGCAGCGACGATGCGTTCACCTTTGTAACCGGCGTGGCGAAGTCGGACGCGCCTTTCGAGATCCGCAAAACAGCCATCTATGCCCTCTCCGAAGTCTGGCGCGACGACGCGTTGCCGACGCTCAAAGAAATCTTCAACTCCGCAGGCAACTTCGAGATTAAAAAAAGAGCGCTCTACGCCGTCACCGACATCCACAGCCACGAGGCGTTTGAGTTCATAAAGAAGGTCGCAACCTCCGACCGCAACTTTGAGCTCCGCAAGAAGGCGATGTATGAACTGGCTGACGAGTGGGAAGACGAAGCTGTCGCCACGCTGAAAGAGATATACGCTTCGAGCGACAACTACGATTTCCGCAAGAAAGTCCTCTACGCCGTCGCCGACACCGAGAGCGAAGAGGGTTTCGGGTTCATCCTGCAAATAGCGAAGAGTGATCCCAACCTCGAGTTGCGGCGCAAGGCGATCTCCTGCCTCGCCGACGAGTGGGAATCACGCGCAATGCCCGCCCTCAGAGAAGCTTACTCGAGTAGCGACGATTTCGAGTTCCGCAAGACGGTTCTCTATGCCGCCGCCGACACCGAGTGCGAAGACGCCTTCAACTTCCTTGTGGATGTGGCGAAGAGCGATCCCAACCTCGAGCTGCGCAAGAAAGCCCTCTACGCGATCGCCGACGAGTGGGAGGAGCAGGCCGTGCCGGTACTGCGCGAAATCTACGACTCGACCGGTGACTACAACCTCAAGTCGAAAGTGTTGGTTGCGCTCGCGGACATCGAGACCATCGATGCACTCAAGGCGATCGCCGCCATCGCCAAGGTCGAGAAGAACGCCGACCTGCGCAAGAGGGCGATCCGCTGCATCGGCGAAATCGATTCCGATATTGCAGCCGATCTGATCACGGAGGTGTTGGAGAAATGAAACTGACAAGTGCAATCCTGCCGGCGGTTATTCTTGCGTTTGGCTTAGCGGCCTCCGCGGCGGCGCAGGAAGCAGTGTTCCAGGGCGACGTCCGTACCGTCGCCGACGACACGGCTCGCCCACTGATGGAAAGCATGAGGGACAACGCGAAACGGTTCTTCTCAGCGAATGAAGATCGGGAGGTCTGGGTCGGCTACGACGTAACGGCCCGTTTGCGGCTGCGCAGCAGCTTCAGCCGCGGCGGCGGATCCACACACTTCAGCCACGGCATCTCCATGGTCAACGGCATCGTCATCAGCTATCCCGAAAAGGGCATCCTCCCTGCAGGCTCCGAACGCAAGGCTATTCTCTACCTGTTCGCCGACACCAACGGCGCTACCAAGCTGTCTCGCGTCGTCGTGCTCGACATGAGCGAGCGCTATTACTTCGAGCTGCCCTTGCTGCTGATGGAGGGCGTCAGCGACGAGAGGAGTATCTCCGCGCTCAGGCTCGTCCTCGATGGCAAGGAAGGTATCAAGGCGCGCGAGAGCGCCCTTCCGGCGGTGGCAGTGCACGTGGGAGATGAGCCGCGCGTAATCCTGGAGGGGATAGTCCGGGGAAATGATTCCGCCGACTTTCGCAAGGATGCCCTTTTCTGGCTCGGTTACACCGTGGAGAAAGATGATCTCAGCATGCTTGTCGCACTCGAGAAGGAACTGAAGAATCCGGAGGTGCGCAAGCAACTGACATTCGTCTACTACCTGATGAAAGACGACCGCGCCACCGACCGCATGATTTACATGGCCCGCAACGATTCCAGCCGGGATGTGCGCAAGCAGGCCATTTTCTGGATGGGACAGCTGGCCAACGCCAAAGCAAAAGCCGAGCTGGAGCGTGCGATCGAAGATGATCCCGACATCGAGATCAAGAAGCAAGCGGTCTTCGCGCTGAGCCAGATGGAAGGGCGCGGGAGCATCGAGTCGCTGATGCGCATCGCCCGCACCAATAAGAGCCCGGCCGTACGTAAGCAGGCCATTTTCTGGATCTCTCAAAGCGGCGATGAGCGGGCTGTGGACTTTTTGGTAGAGCTGCTCAAAAAGTAACCCTACTCGCGGGAGGGTTGTGGGGAGCAGGCTGTCACGTCCCCTGCCGACTCCCCTCTCCCGCGATTTTTTTGTACGACGGCGGTGTCCGCATCGGTTCAGACGTCACCGCAATCCCTGTGCCTGTCGACTAAATTATTTAGCAAGACCTTGTCACACCTGCGATTGCATGCTTCGTTGATCACCACTATACTCTCTCATTCTTTTGGAGATAGAGACTTGGCTTGGAAGAAACCTGATGATCTTGAAGTAGTGGCGGAGTGTGAAACTCTGCCGGAGGCTGAGATTGTGCGCGGCCTGCTGCAGAGCGTCGGCATCGAGGGCACGATCGTCGCCACCACGGACTCGACGATAATCTTTTCGCAACGCTCGGTTTTCGGCAAGACCGCCAAGCGGGTTCCTTACAAGATACTAGTTCATCCGGACGACCAGGAGGCGGCACAGGGGTTGCTAGAGGCGCGCTCGGAGGACATGCCGGATGGCGACTAAGGAGTTGAGCGCTGCGATCATCATCCAGGCGCGCATGAGCTCGACCCGCCTGCCGGGCAAGGCCATGCTCCAGCTGGCTGGACGGAGAATGCTGGTGCACGTTGTAAGCCGCTTTCAGGACGCGCCCGTCAGCGGTCCGCTGATCGTCGCCACCTCGGTCGAGCCGTCCGACGACTTCATTTGGTCGTGGTCGCAAGGCGCGGGTGTGCAGTGCTACCGCGGCAGCGAGCGCGATGTGCTGAGGCGCTTCCAAGGCGCCGCGAAAGACCTCAACGTCAAGTACATAATCCGCGCCACAGCCGATAACCCGCTGATCTGGGAGGGCACAATCGCGCACCTCGGACGTCATATCACCGAGCAGGGCTGCGATTACGTCTCCTACACTGCTCACATGCCGCTCGGCCTCGGCGTCGAGATTTTCACGAAGGAAGCGCTGGAGCGCGCCGACTGCGAGGCGAAAGAGCCGCATCAACGCGAGCACGTCACATCCTACATCTACGAGAACCGGGGCATCTTCGACTGCCTCTGGATCAGCCCCCCGGCGGAGCTGGAAGGCGATTTTCGCCTTACGGTAGACACCAAGAAAGACTACGAATTAATGAAGCGGATTTACAAGCGGCTCTATACGCCCGGCAAGATTATCGCCGCTGCTGACGCAATCGCCCTGCTTCGCAAAGAGCCGAATCTGGCGGCGATAAACGCCGACGTCCGTCAAAAGGGCAGTAAAGAAAGCCAGGAATAACTTAGCGGCTGATCATTTTATGGATTGCAGCTAGATCCTCATCGTATCCCTGTTGTATTCGAAACCGGAACTGACGGGTTGACTCGATACTTTTCGGTCCCTGCCCTGGAATTGTGCCGAAGCACCTGTGGGCGCCAGGGCGAGGATTATCATAGCGATTGTCAGCAGGATGAGAATCTGTCGGATTATCTTCATGCCATCTCCCCCTCGAGCTCAGTCAGCCGGAAACGAACTGATAATAATTTATACTAAGGGCGGATAACACACAATCAGCAAGAAGCCTGGGCATAGAAAACGGAGGGGGATATGATCCCCCACCGCTATTTAACCTTTACTCTTGTTGTCGAGAGCGGCGCGGCGCGCATTACTCGGGGCGTTGAGTGAAGAGTCCGCGGCTATATATGATGTCCTGCTCGTATTGCGTCACGACTCCGATGCCGTACTCATTAGTTTCTACCGGCGGACCGGAGCGGCCGTCAGAGCCGTAAGAAGTGATGCTGAAGTCCCTCCTGTCGCCCGACTCATCGAACTCGTAAACCAACAAATTGCCCCAACCATCGAGCCTGTATCTCCTGTCGTTTATGATCATATACTCAACGAGAATGTCACACAATTCCTCAATATCTTCGGCCCTGGGAGCCCCAACATTAATGTGGTCCATGATGTACTGCTCAACACTCTGCCCGAGTATTTGTATGTATTGCACTGTAATCTTTTGCCGCTCAGCGTTCATGTAATCGGGCGACTCTGCAAGCGGTGCTTCCTCGGTTACCGGTACATCCTCAGCCTCATCCTCTTCGCTGCCAGACAACTTTTCGAGCAAGTCGAGAACATCTTTGCTTTCCATCCTCAGGCTGATCTCGAGCACATTACCCCTCTGCTCGACTTCGATCTCTTTGAAGACATCCTCTATGTCATCCGGCTCGATTCCAAGATTCAAGGACCGAGCAAACAATCCCAATTGCGGCACGACCTTCTCAATCACGTCGTCGCCATACTCGTCATAAAAATCCTTGAGAGTTTTTGCATCGTCTTCATCGCCTAAGCGTATCTTCCAATGGATTTCGATCCCATCGCGCAGGTATCCGTAGAGGCCGAAAGCCTCGATCTCCTCGAACGCGTCGGCTGCGTCCTCAACCGCATCCTCGTCATCGATAATCATCCTCAGCGCGGGTTCGATCTCCGAGGCCTTGATTTCGATATCGTTCCAGATAAACAGATAGGCGTCGGCGTTGAGATCGACCAACGGCAGCGACTCGTTGAACTCTTTGCTGGCGGACAGCTTGCTCTTGCCCTTCTTCATCGCGTCGAGGGCATCTTCCAGCAGGTCTTCCTTGGAAAAAACAGCCATGCCGCCGGCGAGTTCGGTGACGGCGCCCGCTTGCCCATGCACCCAGTAGGTCTGACCGTCGGCTTTTTCTTCCTCGTACTTGGTCAACATGTTCGTGTCTTCCATGTAGTCGATATAATCCTCGGGATCGATCGGCTTGCTGCCGCGGAGGTAGACAATACCTTCGTTCTTGTTAATTGCTGAAAGTACTACGACGCTCTGTAATTCCTTGATCTCGATGCCGGCGTCAGAGGCCGTTTCTTCCATCTTCTCGAAGCCATCCTTGAGGGCATCGATTTTGTCCATCGCTTCCTTGAAGAGTTCTGAGGCTAGAATCCGCGCAGGAGCGGCTCCGACGATCATGTTGAAATCCCCCTCGGGCGCGAAGGTCATCAACCCCGCTGCTCCGCCGCCACCACCGCAGGCGACAAACAGTAAAGGCACCGAAAAAAGCAAGGCAAACATGGATACGGCTTTTAATCTCATTACCCCCTCCTAAGGTTAATAAGCGCCCACAAGCGTCACTAGCCGTGATGCGAAAATTACTACATTAAATACCTGAAGCGATTATTGCCCAACGATGATGGATTTTCAAACGGAAGGGAGCGAGGTTACTGACGAATGGAAATCAGCGCTTTTCGAGCGGATACTGAACGAAACTGCCATTCGAATAAATGATGTCCTCATCGGAATGATGAACTATATTTTTGCCGTCGGTGATCATCGCGACCGGTCCCCGCAAGCTGTCGGAACCATAAGAGCAGATCGTGAAAGACCAACCGTTGATGGATCTGCCGTACTCATAAATCAGGAGGTTGCCCCAGCCGTCATACATATTGATCTTGCTCTCTGCAATCCCGTGGCGCGTAAGAGCATCGACCAACCCGCTGATTCCGCCGGCCCTGGGCGGTCCCCAGGCTGGATTATCCATAACATATAAGACCACAGCCTCGCCCATCGCCCGCATGCGCTCCATGGTGATCCGTTGTCGGTCGGAAATTGTTTCGATTACTTCTCCTTCAAGGCTCCTCTTCCCGAGATTCGGACTCGGCTTGATTGTTTCCCTAACGCAGCCGCTCAGAACCGAAAATGATATCGCCAGGTAAACCAAAACCGCCGTTGCTCCTTGTCGCATTATCTTCCTCGACATGAATGACCCACATAAGAGACAACCGCGCTTACAATATGATCCATATGCAACGCTATAAATATCAACATTGCACCTCAAAAAAGTTGATGCATATAAATGTGCATATGCGGCAAGTGTAGGTGAATTGATGTGTGTTTTCGATCTGATCGATAGTTGTCGTGCTTCTTAGAGGTCGAGCATGGACAGCACTTTCTTGGTCACTGCCGGGATGTCGCCGAAGTTCTCGACGATGTGGGCTCCGGCTTCCTTCAGCGCTTTGACCTTGCCGGCGTGGGTGCCGCGACCGCCCTCGACAATCGCTCCTGCATGGCTGAAGCGTGTGCCCTCCTTGGCCGCCTTGCCGCCGATGAAGGCGATCACCGGCTTGGTGACCCTGCCCTCCTGCATCAGGGCGGCGAGGCGCTCCTCCTGGGTGCCGCCGATCTCGCCGAAGATGACTATCGCCTTGGTATCGGGGTCGGCTTCGAACTCGAGCGCGATGTCGGGATGCGGCAGGCCGACGACGGCGTCTCCGCCGACGTGAACGATGGTCGTCTGGCCGATGCCGGCCTGGTTGAGGTAGTAGGAGATGGCCGAGGTGATGCCGCCGCTGCGGCTGGAGACCCCGACAGGGCCGGGCTTGAACCACTCGCGCGCCGTCTCGGCCCTGCCGCCGATCATCCCGGCGACTGCCTTGTCGGGGCTGAGCACGCCTAACGTGTTTGGTCCGAGGAAGCGGGCTCCAATGGCCTTGGCCGCCTCGGCGATCTCGAGCACGTCATAGATCGGCACGCGATCGGGCACGAGCACGAGTGTCTTTACCCCGGCGTCGATCGCCTCCAGCGCGGCGCCCTTGACCAACGGCGCGGGCACGAAGACGGCCGACAGGTCGATCTGCCCGACCTCCTCGACAGCTTCCCGCACCGTGTCATAGACAGGCACGCCAAGCGTCTCCTGACCGCCCTTGCCGGGTGTGCAGCCGGCGACGACGTTGGTGCCGTAATCGATCATCAGCTTAGCTCGCGCCTGGCCCTCGCGACCGGTTATCCCCTGCACAACCGTTCTGGTCTTCTCGTCGATCAGGATGGACATCTCACTTCACCCCCTTGTTGCGCGCGGCGAGCCACTCGTCGAGACCCGGTATCGGCAATTCGATGCGGCAGCCGCGCTCGCCCTGCGCCAGGCACTCCAGCTCGCAGGCAAGGCACTCGATGCACTTGTTGCGAGCCGCATCCTCGCGCGTCACGGCAAGCACGGGTACGCCCTCCTCCAGCCTGAGAATCTTGGGAATGCACTCGTCGACGCAGGCCTTGCTGGCGCATGCGCGGCACTTGTCGTAGTCGAACAGCACCTTGCCGGTGGGCGAGTCGAACTCGTAAGCTGCGCTGAACGGCTCAGGCGCAGGGCGCTCCTTCGGCTCGACCGGCTTGCGCAGCAGTTCCTGCATTCGGGACGCGCAGAAGGCCGGCGTGTCGTGTTTCTTGTAGCCCTCGACCGGCGCGGGCAGGTCGGCGGTCTGCCTGGTGAGAATCTCGACCGCCTTGTCCTCGCCGTTGCCGCCGGGCCTGATGACCGCCGGGATGCTGAGCCACTCCTCACGGAAGGCCTTCACCAGCCCGCGGGCACTGTGGAACTGCTCCTGGCTGGCGACGCCGCTGCCGCTGAGGAAGTAGCCGTCGATCGGCCCCTGGTTGAGGATGATGCGCGCGGCGCGGTAGACCTTGGAGGCCGCGGGATTACCCGAAGTGTCGCAAAAGTTGGCGAGCTTGTAACCCTGGTCGAGCAGGGCGTCCATGCTCATCATGCTGCCGCCGCCGCCGGAGCCGTGGAAGCCGATCACGCCCTCGCCGGGACCGAAGCCGGTTTCGAGCTGGATGAAGTAGAAGGTACCGCGGTAGTCTTTCTCCTCGACGCGGTAGGCAATCTTCTCAAGCTCGGTGGCAGGGCGATCGAACTCGCGCGCGATCTCGATGCCCAGCTCAGGGTGGCGGAAGACTGCGTAGTCGTCGATCGTCATGTGGCAATCGGCTGCGAGCCAACGCCCGTCAGTCGTCTTGACGATGGGGTTGACCTCGGCGGCGCGTGCCTCGGCCTTGCGGGCTGCCTGCCAGAGCTTGACCAGCAGGTCGCCGAACTGCATCTGGTCCTTGCCCTTGATGCCGACTGCGCGCAGCAGGTTGCGAGCCGTGTAATCTTTGAGCCCGGTGTCGATCTCGATATGAGTGCGGGCCACCGCTCTGGGATGCTCGCGCGCGATCTCCTCAATGCCGGAACCTCCGATCGAGCTAACGATAAGCATCGGCTTGCGCGCTGTGTCGTCGATAATAATTCCCGCGAAACACTCGCGCTCAATTTCTAGCCTCTCCTCCACGAGAACAAGCCCAACCTTGAAACCCTTGAGTGTGAGGCCGAGAATCGCCTCGGCCGCTTCGGCGGCCTGGTCGGGAGTATCGGCAAAACGGATGCCCCCGACTCCGGCGCGGCCTGTCACCCAAGCCTGGGCCTTGACGACCACCGGGCAAGCCAACTCAGCCGCGGCAACGGCAGCGGCTTCCGGGCTGTCGGCAACCTTGCCGCGCGGTATCTGCACTCCTGCATTTCGCAGGATTTCTTTTCCCTGGTACTCAAACAATCTGGCCATTTCGTCCCTCCGGGAGCGAATCCCGTTTGAGTTTAAATACTCATCCTGCAGGTATCAACAGGGTAATTCGGTACCAAACGGAAGCAAAATATCAGAATCGCGCACACGGGATAGCCACCCTGAGTCAGCCACAATTAAGAAGCAGCATAGAATGCGGGAGAGAAAAAAGCGATAGACTGGATAAACATGATCATCCCTTGAGAATGCAATCGAATCCGATCAATCCAACTCAACCTGTAACTTGAGAAACTCAGTTATCTCAAACGGAAATCATGTGATCCTAAGCCAACAACACAAACCTAAACATGTCATAAAGTGATACAGCTAAGACGCTCACAACCTTGACGTTTACGGTCTGAAGCACAACTAATTGCCTTTGCCGGATTATTTAACTAAATATGTTGACATATCAAAAAGAGATGCCTAGAATTAGAGTATACACAAATATTACTTTAGAGAGGAGTATGATATGGCGTTCGAAAAGTATGAAGGTCAGCGCCCCCGCGGGACCAAGGATGTGGTCAGCATTCGCAAGAATGGGCAGATCGCATTCAACTCCAAATCCGTTCAGAGTTTTAACATCAAGTCCTCCAGCTATGCTTATCTCTATTACGACAAGAGCGGCCGCGGCAGAATCGGGATTGAGCTGAGTAACAAGAAGGACAAAGGCGCCCGCAAGATTACGATGCTCGGGGGAACAGCGCTGATCAGCGGAAGCGCTTTCCTGAAGCACTTCACCATTTCGGTGCCCAAAGCGAGAAAGTTCGAGCCCAAGTTCGATGAATCGTCCAAGATGATAACTCTCAGTTTGTAGCATTTCCTGAGCCCATGAAACTGTTCCGGCAGCACGTCCGGCATCTTGCCGGATGCGCTGCCTGTTTCACGTACGCCGCACAACACCGCAGAGTTCAGTCTCCTCTTCTTGATCGGAAGCCCTCCCCGCATTAAATTGACTGGACCGACGAGAAGGAGGCACGATGAGCGAGAAGCGGAAGATCACCTACATCAACAACTCGGCCACCAGCTATCCCAAGCCGCCGCAGGTCGCCGAAGCGGTCAGCCGCGCGCTTAACAGTCCTCCTGAGATGAGCGGCCGCGGCGAGGAGACGGGAGTCAAAGACCGCGTGCGGCAGGCGCGCGACCGAATCTCCCGCTTTTTCGGTTGCGACGACTCCTCGCGCCTGATCTTCTGCTCCAACGCCACAGACGGCCTCAATCTGGCGATTCACGGCCTCTTGGGAGAGAACGGCGGCCACGCGGTCGCGACCACCAACGATCACAACTCCGTCCTGCGCCCGCTGCGGACTCTCGAGCGAAAGGGCCTCGTCGAGCTGACAATCGTCCCCGGCAACTTCGAAGGCGTGCTCGATGCTGATGAGATCGTCAGGTCTTTGCGCGACGATACCAAGCTGCTGGCGATCAACCACCTTTCCAACGTTGTTGGGACCATTTCCCCGATAGCAGAGCTGGCCGCCGCCTGCCGCCAGCGCGGCGTGATCTTGCTTGTGGACGCAGCGCAGAGCGCCGGCATCCTCGACATAGACTTCGACGCCGCCGGTATCGACCTGCTGGCCTTCACCGGCCATAAGTACCTCTTCGGCCCGACTGGAATAGGCGGGCTTTTCATCGGCGAAGGCCTCGAACTCGAGCCGCGAAAGCAGGGCGGCACGGGCGTCAACAGCGAATACCCGTTGCAACCCCTGGAGCTTCCCATCCGCTACGAAGCCGGGACCGTGAACTACGTCGGTATTGTTGGGCTTGATGCCGGAATTGCTTTCATCAAGGAAATCGGATTGCCAAAGATACGCGAACGTGTCCGCAAGCTACGCTCCGAATGCGAGAAGGGGTTGCGTTGCCTGAACGGGATAACGGTTTACGGCCCCGGGCCGGGCGTCAAGAAGGGGGCAGTCGTTTCGTTTACGCTGAAAGCACACGGCGCTGAGGAAGTCGGAGAGATGTTGCGTTACAACTACGGCATCATCACCAGGTCGGGGCTCCATTGCGCTCCGCTTTGCCACGAAACTCTCGGCACCGGCGCCGAGGGAACCGTCAGGGCCTCATTCTCCTTCCTGTCGGACGACGACGCCCCCGAGCGCCTGATCAGAGCCGTCAAGGAAATCTCCCTTTCCTGAGTCTCGCTGAAGCCAGTAGCACATAATAATGTTTACGCACAAGAAATAATCCGCCGCCGCCAATCCGTAAAAAATAGCAAATAATCGACCACACTCATTGAAGCGCCGGCATCATGACCGACGAGATTAAGCCTGGCGCGCCTCTTTCGGCACGCCCGGACCTCAAGGACGACCATCTGCAGGACATCCACAACGGCGAGGGATATGAGTGGCTGGGCAAGTGCCTCACCGGCGAGCTTCAGGCCGAGCTGGTGGTGGACTAAGACGCTCCCGATTCCAGCGAGGAGAACGGCCTTCCGCGACTCGAACGGGCGCCGCGGCCTTTCAATCCGATAAATCAAATAATCAGATGAAAGATTTCAACCAGATCTGACGTATTAGAATTGGTATTAAGAGTTGTCTGTCGAATCCACAGCTTGAATCCACCGACGAAGACAGATTAGCAGGGCGGCACGAGCCGCCCTTTTTATTTGCCCTTTCGGGGCTTTCGCACGCTCTGAGCAAAGCCCTCTATCCATGCGTAGAGCCTGTCGGCCTCCCCCTCATCAGCGGGGCGGGCCTGGAGCCAGCCCTTCTCGGCCATTGGGCCTTGAGGGTGCGGAACGACAAAGCTGGAACCGTGGGCCGTGGCGTAATCCGATTCACAAGTGCGAAACTCAACTACAGGCTTTCTCGCCTCAAGCCCCAGCGAGGCGAGGGTCTCATTGCCTATCTTAAGAAAACAGCGCTGCGGGGTGTCGCGCTTGCTAACTCCCTCAATCCGCGAGAGGCGCTCGCAGAGCGAGGCGATGATCGGGTCTTTGGAGTGACTTCCCAGCTTAACGATCAAGACAAGGCACCTCTGTCGCCAACACCGGCATTAAGTAAGAAACCGACCGGGCAGTAAGCTCTTTTCAGTAAGTAGCCGGGCCGATCAGCTCGACTTGTCAGACTCCACCCTTTCAAACTTATCCTTTGGAGCGGAGCATTGAGGGCAGAAGTCGGGGGGCGAATCGCCATGATGGATATACCCGCAAACCGTGCAACGCCAGACCATAGTAACCTCCTCGGCGGATATCGCATGCGACAGGCGCAATCATCGTCAAAATTAACACCTGGGGCGGGCTGACGCAAGGCT
The DNA here is from genome assembly GCA_035530855.1 of Acidobacteriota bacterium. GTDB lineage: Bacteria > Acidobacteriota > DATKUA01 > DATKUA01 > DATKUA01 > DATKUA01. The sequence goes on from DATKUA010000111.1 coordinate 13,016, forward strand.
CGCCGCTCCCGAGTGGCTATTCCTGTTTCTGGGACTGTTTCGCCTCGGCAATCTTGGTGATTATGAATGCGAGGTCTTCGGAGCGGAAAGGTCCGGTCTGCGAGATGAAACGGTAAGCGCGGCGTCCGCCGAGCTTGAGAATCGAGCGCTCGTCGGTCTGCACCTTTAGCACGTCAGGCTCGATGAGCTCGATGCCCTTCACGTCGAAATAAGTCCACTCGTGATTTCTGCCGCCCGTGTCGCTGCGGAAGACAAGCTTGGTTTCCGTCATAATCAGCAGTCCGATGTCATCGCCGATCCGCTCAGCCTTGGCGGCCATGTAGCGGGTTACCTCGCCCGGCAGCTTCGCCATTTTCTCCAGACGCAGTTTCTTGGCCTCGAACAGCAGTTCATTGACCGTAGCGATCAATTCCGGGTCCGGTTTTCCGCCGACCACACCGAAGTTGTAGACGTCGTTGAGGCCAAGGCTGACGCCTGTTTCGACGTTCGCCCGCACCTGGATCCACTGTTCGTTTACTATTCTTACCTCGTCGACCCAGATGAACGGTATGCGGCGAATCTCGCCCTCATCGCCTTCGAAGACGAATTCCTGGTCGCTGATCGTGAGCTGGCCATAGTCCATCTTGCCGCCGTGGGACCAGCGGACCGAATAAATACCCAGCTCTTCAGCGAATGCCAGAGTGAAAATAAAGAGGGTGATAATCAAGGCCGCGACAACAGATTTGTCCATTGGTTGGCCTCCTTCCGAGGAATTTAAGCGCCTGTCGGAAATGTCTACCAGCCTATTGTAATTCATCCAGGCTATCGATCAAAATCCTGCTCCAGGTCTCAAACTGCTCACTGTCACGCCGCAACTCTTCCGCCGTCGAGAAAGAAAGCTGTGCCACCGACTGCTGGCGTTTGAGCGCCCCGGCATCCCGCGCCGATTCGGGAAGATCAGCCAGATAAACCAATCCCAGGTGTACGCTGCCGACCTCGTTGCTGTCGTCGTTGAGCAGGCCCGCAAAGCGCAGATCCAGATCCCGCGGAACCTGGATCTCCTCGTAAAGCTCCCTGAACGCGGCGGCCTTGAGATGGTCGTTGAGAAACAGCGTCGCCTGGTCGCCGCTGTTGATATGGCCGCCGACGCCGACGGAGCGGTTCCCCCTGAGTCGGGCTTCGCCCTGGCCCTTGCCGCGCAGGTAAGTGAGGTAAAGGTCCCCGCTGCGGACGACGTTATAGGCGACAAATTGCTTGTAGGATGGGTCGTCCTCAGCAAGGTTTCTTTCGAGCGGCAACACCTCTATCTTTTCATAGAGCCTGTATACGCTGTCGGCATCAAGTGGCAGGAAGCCCTGAAAATCGTAATGGCTCTTCAGCTCTGCTGTTCTGACCACCAGAATTTGCTCGGCCACGTTCTCCCCCCTGTCGGTTCCTCTTGGCTGGTACGGTCCAGGTGAATGGTAGCGGGGGGTGAAGGGGTGGGTCAAATAAAACGCGTAAAAATAAAGAAGCAGCTCAAAAGCGAGACTGCTTCAGATTATCAGCAGGTTGGCTTCGTTTATTCAGTGGAGCCTTTAGCCGCTTCCCACCTCTTCCAGCGGGCTGCTCCGTAGTCGCCGTCGCGGTGGCATTTGTAGCAGCCGTTGGTGATCGCTTTGCCGTCGGCAACCGTGCCCTTGTTTTTCTTCGCCATCAGTTTGGTGAGGTTGGGATTGATTGCTTCGAAGGTGTGGGCATGGATGTCGCCGCCGGATTCTGTCCACCAGGCTTGCGACTTCGTGGTCTTGGGCATGTGGCAGTCGACGCAATGCACGGAGTTGACCGATGAATGACCGGTATGGGCCAGGATTTCCGTGTTGTTGGCGAAGCCGTGGCTCGCGTGGCAGCTGAGACAGAGCTCATTGTCATCGACGGACATCAGCAGTTGAGCCGTGCCCTTGACGCCGCTCTTGTGAGGATTGTGGCATTCCCAGCACTTGACGTCCTGCCAGGGCATCTCTCCCCACTTCCCGCTCTGGATGTAGTCGTAGCCCTGTTGATGGTGCTGGGTCGAGAAGTTGGTGCTGGTGGCGTATTTACGCCACTTGCTGTCGTCGCTGTTCCAGACACCCTCGCCGCCGACGTACATGCCTGCCAGCTCGTTCTTGCCGCCGGTCTGCCAGTAAAGCCTGACTTTATTCTTCTTCACCCAGGCGGGCCAGCCAAGGGTGAACGCGGCTTTGCCCTTGTCGACGCTGCTGCCCCTGATGTGGCAGCGCGCGCAGACATCCAACCCTTTCTGCTTTTCGAGGCTCGCCGGGTTGACAATGTTCAGTGGAGACGGACCGGCAACGTGTTCGCTGCCTGGTCCGTGGCAGGCCTCGCAACCAATGTTCAACTCGTTGCTCTCGTCGACGAACTTGCCCGTGGCCGCCACGTACTTGAGCTTGGTGCCGGTGGTGTGGCAGCCCATGCAACGGCGCTCCCAGGAGTTGATGAGCTGCGACTGCGCGAAAGCGGGCGCCGCAATCCCGCCGTTGAGGATCAGCGTGCCATAGCTGTTGTACCAGTGCTCAGGGTTGTAGGCGGAGAATTTGTCATCACCCTTGCGTGTCGGATCGAGGTGGTTCCACTGCACCGGCGACATCATTGTCGTTTCGTCCTGCCGGATCAGCAGGCGCACCTTGCCGGCCACGCCGTTGCCGCCCTGGGTCCGCCAGATCTCGTAGGTCGTGCTGCTATTCTGGTTGCTGAGATCGTAGAGCGTCAGCAGCAGCTTGGCGCCCTGGCTCGCGAGCTTGAACTTTACCGTTGCCGGGCTGCCGATGGTCTTGATCTTGCCGTCAACCGGCATTCCCCTGAGGTCCTTCTTTTTGATACCGTGGATGTAAACGCTGTGGGCAGTCTTCTTCCATGTCTTGAAGTAGGCAGCGTGGCACGCGCCGCACTGTGAGCTGCCGACGTAGCTCTTCTTCGCGGGTGGCGAGTCAGCGAGAACACCCGGCAGGGCCAGCAGTACGACCGCTGCAGAGATTACGGTTACAGTACTTACGCCAATTAGATAGACACGCATAGACACCGACCCCTTGATGTAAAGATCTCAATGCGGAAAATTAGATATCCGTATCGAAACCGATTTGCATGAAATGAGATCCTTGTGTAAATTATAGCTCAATATTTGAGTTGGTCAATGCGGCAAGCGAATATTGTGCTAATTGAGAGGAAATCTCAATACAGCTTTTCGGCTCATACCCTGGGCCTTAGGAAAAGAGTGGCTGAGTTGATGGCGTGATTAATATTTGATTATTAATAGCCATTGAAAATTGTATCCGCTCAAATCTTGTCAATTGATCGGCAGGGTGCAATAATTGTCACAGATTCAGGCGGAAATTATTCCGCTTTAAAGTAGTGCCAGAGATTAACTCACCAGATTGCTGCGACACGGGGCAAAAATAGCGGGAACGAGAGGGGGCGACTTAGATCGGTGGCCATCATTTTGATTACACATTCTAGATTACCCGCGACTACCCCGGCCGCGACCGGCAAGAGGGCGAAGTATGAAGAAAACAATTGTGGTTTGCTGCGGGTTCGCGCTGGCGATAGCAATGGCTGCGGTATTAGAGTTTCCGACCAGCGCAACGTCGGCGCTCGACACAGCCTTTGACAACCGCTACGGCCCGGAACTCACAACCCAGTTCGGCTGCGGACTCTGCCACAGCCAGCAGTCCTTCAGCGAGTTCAATCCGTATGGAGAGGATTTCCTTGAGGCGCTGGTTGGCGGAGGAGGCGGGGGCGGCTGCCTCGAATTCTTTCCGCCGAACACTCACACGACTCCGCTCGGGCGGTGCGAGTACCTCCATGCCCCGGGTCTGTTCACGCCGTTTTCCAGCGGCTGCACCACCTGCCACGGTGTCAATCTGACCGGTTTGATCGCTCCGTCATGCTTCCTCTGCCACGGGCAGCGGTGGACGGAGAACGGATCGTCCGACGCCCCGCTGTCCGTCTCGCCGACACAGGATCCCGTCGGTGACGCGCTGGCGCAGATCGAACCGCTCGACTCCGACGGCGACGGTTACTCGAACATCGAGGAGATCAATGCGCTGACCCATCCGGGCGACCCGAACCTCTTCCCCGGGGGCGAGACAAAGGTCACTGTCATCGCTGATAAGAACTGGCAGCGGGATTGGATCAGCAGCACCGATTTTCTCGCCGTCAAACTGACGCCGAAGGAAGGCGAAATCGACCCTAACGGATATGTCCTGCTCAAAACCGATGACGGAGAGATCTACTCGACCTTTATCAAGCCGGTCAGGAAATCGGTTGAGGCGTTCTTCCCCAAGGCTCTCCTCTTCAGGCTGTTCAGCAGCATCAATGCAAGCCAGGCGAACGTGGCTGTTAGCGGCAAGATGGATTCGGGCGGCAAGTTTGTCGGCAAGTTCCGCGCCAAACTCAAAGGCCAGGCGCCGGCGCTGTTGGCAGGCGTTCGCGCACAGGTGAAGCCGAATAAGTGGGAGCCGGGCGACGAGATCAAGTTTACGCTGACCGGCAGCGACGCTGCGAAGATCGACACCGTAAGGCCGATCTTCGCCCTCGGCGTTTACCGTCGCGCGAAGCTGGATAATGTGCAGGGCACCCTCAGCCGCGCCACGGGAGAGCTTGATTCCGACGACGCTGGGAGGGTTATCGGCACGCCGACCAAGGATGTGATCTACAACGTCGGCATCGTTGGCTGGTCGACAGACGGCAAGGTGCTGAACACGGTGGCGCAGGTAAACGTGCCGGTCTCGGATTGCTACCAGCACAACCCGCCGTTGGATCACAACGTGCCGTTCAAGATGGGCAACTGCACCTATCTGCACGCCCAAGGTTACCTGGAGCCGTATGCGAACCAATGCAACTACTGCCATGGCGCAGACCTTCGCGGGACTTCGGTGACCCCCTCGTGCTACCTCTGCCACGGGCAGCTTTGGACGGCATCTCAAGCACCCCAAGTGAGCGCTTCGCGCCGGGAGGGATACAGATGAGCAGCAAGATGAAGAAGCTCGCACTGGCAGTGTTTGCCGTCGGTATGGCCATCCCCACCCTGGCGCTCTCGAGCCTCGGCCTTAGCCAGGAGTTGGGCGAGATCGGCTCGTCGGCCTGCTACGACTGCCACGACGACATGAAGGAGACCATGGAGCCGACGATCCACTGGCGACTGGGCGAGCACGAAGCTAACCTCGAGCGGATGTGCGAGGCGTGCCACGGGCCGGGATCGGCCCACGCCGATTCCGAGGGTGAAACACCAATTCTTTACACCTTCAAGGGCGAGAACCTTGAGCGGGACGTCAACTCCACCTGTGTCCGCTGCCATGTCGGCGGGACGACGATGGAGTGGCCTGCTTCGGCGCATGCCGAAGCGGGTGTGCTCTGCACCGAGTGCCACAAGGTGAAAGAGCCTTACAAACCGTTCGACCTGGGTATCAAGAGCGCGATGTGCTCGGAGTGCCACGCCGACCAGGCGTCACTCTTCGACCTGCCCAGCCACCACCCGGTGCGCGAGGGCAAGATGCACTGCGTCGACTGCCACAACCCGCACGGTGCTGAGGAGGTAATGCTCAAGGCGGATAGCGTCAACGACCTCTGCTTCACCTGCCACGCCGACAAGGAAGGGCCGTTCCTCTACGAGCACGAACCGGTAACGGAAAACTGCCTCACCTGCCACAACGCCAAGGGCGCGGTGAACAACAATCTGCTCGAGCTCGACGAGGCGACGCTCTGCCTGCGCTGCCATGCCGGGCACGAGGACGTTCACCCACGCCTTAACTCCGCAACCTTGCGCGCCGGTTACATGACCAAATGCACCCGGTGCCACAGCCAGATCCATGGCTCGGATCTATCCGGATTCGTCGGACCGAGCCGGTTCGTCCGCTAGGGAGGTGCAGAAATGAAGAGAGCAAGAAACAACGGCGCCCGGCGGATCCTGATGCTGATGGCGACACTCTGCGCCTGCGCGGTCATCTGGACCGCCTGGGCCGCAGCGGCCGACGACGATGAGAATAAACGCATCGGCTACCTGCCGGTGATCCCGTTCTATGACGCCATTGAACAGTACTCTCACGGCTGGGATTTCAGCATCCTGGTCGGCGGCGCCTTCGTCGACGAGGAAGGGACAACCGGCATCCCCGGCCTCTCGGCCGGCAGGGCTGCCGAGTACAGTGGCGTGGAAAACAGCCCATTGTTCGGATTCCGGATGATGCGTGACTCCGGCAAGAGCTACTCGGCGGTGAAGAACATCTTTCTCAACAAGAAGGATTTCCTCACCGAAGGCAACTCCTCAATGTTCGGCCGCGTGCTGATCTCCAAGAGCCGTCTGAACAAGTATCCACACCGTCTCGACAATGACCTCGCGGCCGACTGGGCGGGGCAGACTTTCTACTCCCTGCAAGCCGGCAGTGAGGGCATGGACGCCGTCGTCGACGTCACCCAAGCTTACCGCGAGAATCACATCAAGCTGCCCTGGCTGCCGGGGACGACGCTCTACGCCGACATAAACACTCTCTGGCGCAGCGGCCAACGGCAGGCGCGCACGCTCAACCACTGCTCATCCTGCCACGTGAGCACCACCGGCCAGACGCTCAAACAGCGGATCTGGGACCTGCGCCTCGGCGCGGAGGTCGCCAAGGCTCCCTATGCCGTGCGCTACATCCACCGCTACCGCTACTTCGACGACGCCAGCCAAGCTCTTTCGCACGACTACGTCAACCTCTACGGCAACTTCCAGCTCGAGGGTGTGCAGACCTTCGCGGCGACACCCGACAGCTCGCGCGTCTCCGACACAGGCGCGGCACGCGTTGATCTCGGCACCTCGGCAACGGCGCTTGTCAAGATGAGCCGTGGTTACTCAGCCAACAAGACAACCGGTTACCGCATCGACAGCAATCGCTTCAGCGGCATCCTCGCATTCACGCCGATGCCCTGGCTGCGCCTCAAGGGCCGTTACGACCGACTCGACTGGGACAACGACGTGCCCAACTCGGCAAGCCGCACCACCGACCGATTCCGCGGCACGGGAGTTTTCCGCCCGGTAAGAGAGCTGCGGCTTGAAGGGAGTTACGCCTGGGAGAAGGTAGACCGCACAGGCGGAACTGAGGTGGCGGAGACGACCACGAAATCGTATCGCCTCAAGGGAACCTACCGGCCTGACAAGCGCATGCGGCTGACGGCGGCGTGGCGTCACGCCGACGTCGAGGATCCATTCGGCCGCGTGCTGCGCAACTCGTTCAGCCGCATCGATGGAGTCTTGCTCAGCCCCTTCGGCACCAATGAGGATGAGTTCAACGCGATGCTGACTTACGCGCCGTTCACCGGCACTTCGACGACCTTCAGCTACCGCTGGAGCCGGTCGGAGAACGACTCGGTCAACCTCAGTGCCACCAGGAAGCAGCTCACAGCGGCAGGGCATGTCGTGATGGGTGGCGGAGTGGTGCTGCACGGGCGGATCTTCTGGTACAACAACGACGTCCAGCGCGACGTCTACCTCGGCGTGCTGGCGCCGCTTCTGGAGATCGTCGACGTGCCCTACGAGGGCAGTGGCACATCGCTGCAGTTCGGCATCTCCCTGCCGTTGGCGGACCGCCTGGTGTTCAGGCCGCGATACGGCTACACGAAGGCCGAGTCGAGCTTTGACGACGCCGGCCTGGGCTCAGGGGTGGCCGCGCCGTCGGTGATCGACGCCACGATCAACCGCTTCACGATGGAAACCGATGTCAAGCTGGCGGAGCGGTTCGACCTGCTGGCGGTCTACATCCTCGACGACTACAGCGACGACAGCCAGCCGTTGCACGACGGCACCGTCCACTGGGTTTACAGCGGTCTGGTGTTTAAGTTCTGACGTCACAACAACCGAGCAACAAAAAAGCCCCGGTTTCGCGCCGGGGCTTTTCGTTTGCAGCAACCCGTAAAAATGGTGTAGCTTCAACGCGAAGTTGCCGGCCGAAGATGGCGGCTTGACCGGACGCGCGCAAGTGTGATGATCCAAACCAGGGGGATTGATGATCCGTTTCAAGGTCTGCTGCATCCAAAGCGTAGAGGAGGCCTGGCTGGCGATCCGCTACGGTGCGTCGGCGCTGGGATTGGTCTCGGCGATGCCCAGCGGGCCGGGACCGATTCCCGAGGAGCTAATCGCGGAAATCGCCGCTGCCGTGCCGCCCGGTGTCGCCACATTCCTACTCACCAGCCTGCGTCGGCCGGAAGAGATCATTGCCCAACAACGGCTTTGCCGCACAAACACCGTCCAGCTTTGCGACAGCATTTTCGGCGGCGCGAACGGTTACCGCCGGTTGCGGAAGGCAATGCCGGGCATCGGCATCGTCAAGGTGGTACACGTTACGGGTGAGGAGGCGATCGCGGAGGCCTTGGCTGTCGCCCCGCACGTCGATGCCATCCTGCTCGACTCCGGTAATCCGCGGCTAAAGGTCAAAGAGCTCGGCGGCACCGGCCGCACGCACGACTGGGCGCTCAGCCGCCGTATCCGCGACGCCGCCTCCGTACCCCTCTACCTCGCAGGCGGCCTCAACCCCGACAACGTCGCCGAAGCGATCCGCCAGGTCAAGCCGTTCGCCGTCGACGTTTGTAGTGGTTTGAGAACAAACGGCATCCTGGATGAATCACTGTTGAATCGGTTCGCCGGTATTCTCAAGGAAGGCTGATTACTCGCCTACGACGAGAGCCTTGGCGCCCGGAAAAAGCTTAGCCGCCTCGAGCACGTCATCCGGGTTGGAGCGGATGCGGCAATCGGGCATTCGCCGTTGAATCCTCTGTGTTGTTTAATCGTGCTCTATTATGAGCAGAGGCTGGAATTTATTCCGCCGTCCCGGCTGCATCAAACGTCAAACAGAAGAACTCGTTGCGGACGAATTCGTATTGTAGGTAAACGCGGGATTACCTATAGTGCGGAACATGACTGAGAAGGGGAGGAGCGGGGCGTTGGCCGGCCTCGCGGGCGCGGCGGCGGCGGTGCTGATCTGGGGATTTAATTACATCCCGACGAAGATCGCCCTGCGTGAGATTGAGCCGCTTGCGCTGGAATTGGCGCGGCTGGTTGTGGCGGTGCCGCTGTACGTGCTGGTGCTGGTAGCGAGGCGTGAGAAAATCAGAGAGCTGCTGCCCTACTGGCGCGAGGGGCTCTACCTTGGGCTGTTCGCTGTCGTCGGCGATCAGATCCTTTTCCTCTTCGGATTGAAATACACCACCGCCTCCCACGGCTCGCTGATGTACATCCTGGTGCCGATCTTTGTGGCAGTATTTGCTCACTTCTTCATCGGCGAGCGGATCGGCTGGATCAGGATCGCGGGCATCGTCATCGCCTTCGCCGGCGCTTTTTTACTGGTTTCGGAAGAAGGGCTGACGTTCGACAGCAGCTACCTGGCAGGCGACCTGATGATACTCGGCGCGGCGCTCTGCTGGTCGCTCTACGTGGTGCTCTCAAAGCCGGTGGTGGAGAAACTGGGCACGTCGCGCACGATGGGGTTGGTTTTCATTTTCGCCCTGCCAATGGCTCTGCCGCTGACGATATTGCCCGCGCTGGCACAGCCTTGGGACAAGGTCTCGGGGCTCGGCCTGGTGTCGGTGGCTTACATCATTCTCGGCGGGACTTTCCTCGGCTACATCGTCTACCAGTTCGCGCTAAAGAAACTGCCGGCCTCGGCAGTGGCACCGTTTTCCTATACGGTACCTATTATCGTCGGCTTCTTCTCGGTGCCTTTGCTGGGTGAAACTCTTTCTCCCCAGTTCTTCACCGCCGCGGCTCTGATTTTCGCAGGGCTCGTTTTGGCACAGTTCAGGCACAAACGGCGACCGGGACAAAACAGCATGACAGCCTTGCCAACCACCAAGACATCAGGCCCTTAACTAATCATCACCCAGAAACTTTGGTGAAAGATAGCCAAGGTCTGTGGCGCTGTACCTCTGTCCTCATAAATCCAATCAAAAATTAAGTGGTTCCTGAAATGTCGTTCGGGCAGTTTAATATACAGACAAACATCCATTAATTTGTCGATCTCATCTGCCGCGCCCGCAAAGCGCCGGGAAGCGAGATCAATATGTGTCTGCCGGACGCGCTTACCGGGTTGGCACTGCGGGAAGCTGCCGCTTGCGCGTTCCGGCAACGCGAACAACTTAATCTTCAATTAAGGAGGCGGGAAATGGTTTCACTGGTATTACCAAAAAGAAGGCTTGTCAGGATTTATGCGGTTACAAACGCTGCCTGGAAACAAAAGGTCACCATCAAACCGCAGCACTGGAACCCAATCAAGTGGACGGGCAGCGGAGAGCAGAATCATTTGATCGGCCACGGGGCCATCTTGACCTACGGCCCGAATTACCTGCCGCAGGGCTTCAAGGTCGACGTGGAAATCGAACACTCGAGCGACGGAAGGACATGGAAGAAGAACTCGCTGATCGTGGCCTGCGGCGGCAGGAATTGCCGGTCGATGTACGTCTATTCCGAAGACGCCGGTGATAAGGACTACAACGACGCCATAGTCGTGTTCCGCTGGTGACACAAGCTGCGGGTTGTGAGCCTATACTAGAGCCTGCCGCTTGTCGGCAGTAATCCCGCAGCGGAGCCCGCAATCTTCGTTTCAGCGTCTCTTCACCAAACCGGCACGGATCCTGTCGGCCGGGAAGGATGTCTTCCTACGCAGTCCTTGTTCCGGGAAGACGTCGACATCACCGATATCCATGGCGCAGTACAGAAGGAAGCCACTCCCGATCGAGCCGGCACTTTAGCGCCCCGATGAAATACGGTTGTACTGAGCTATAGCGCTGACAATGGTTGTCAGAACCCGAATTTTTTCGTGTTGACCCAGTCCATACTTAGAAGCGACCAGAAGTCGCTCGCCAATCCGGAGAGGATGTACTGATAGGGCAGCCAACCGTAACCGCCGTCGCCCCAATCGGCTCCCCAGGAGTTGCGGATCAGCAACGCACCGGTGGTCGATTTTCCGGTCAAAGTGTTCTTTATCTTTTTCGTGTCGTCGTAACCGACGGCGACTATCGCGTGGCCCCACTCGGCCCACTCATCCGGCCCTGGATAGGGGATGCCTCCAGGCACATCGGTGTAGGGGAACGAGTGGAAGCCGTAGAAGCCGAACATCGAGGGGATGCGGGCCTTGAGGAATATTTTCACCCGATCGAGCAGCTTTTTCGGCGTGACGCCGGCGCCGGCCGGATCGTGGCAGAAGTAGCTGATTGCCTCGTAATCATCGGCCACCGAGTAGACGAACGCGGAAGGTTCGATGTCAAAATCGGGGTCCACATCGGTATACGGCCAGTACTTCTCCGGCGGCACTCCACAATGGACCAGAGCACCCATGACATTGCGCAGGTACGATCCGGTGTCACCCGTAACCCCCATCAGGTTGCGCGTGGCTTTGTAGACGAAGAGGCGCGAGCCATCGATGTGCTCGTCGAAGGCACGAATCTGGTAGTATTCGACTATACCGACTGCCGCGTGAGCGGTACAGGAACCGATTCCACCCTGGTCTTCGACCGGCGAGCACCACTGCCTCAAATCCTCTTTGTCTCCCGGATTAACGCTTGGTTTAAGGGTTGCAGGCAGCTTTAGTTTCCTCACCATCTTGGCGACTTCCTTTTCCGTGTAATCGCGCAGGTCAGGCTTCGGCGGCAACCAGCCGGTTGCGAAAGCCCTCCGCGTCACAGGATCGATCGCCTTCTTGTACGTTGCGTACATTCCATCCTCCTTTCTTCTGGAAATCATGGTTTTTTCCGCCTACATGGAAACAACGGCACTCCTGCGGACGAGCTAAAAAGGTCAGATAGTGAATGGACGCTGGTCTCTGAAATTCTCGTCCACAGGTCCGTACTCGTTCATCTGCGATTTCTGGCGGGTGGTGATTCTGCTCTTGATCCCCTCATGGAATTCCCGGTAGTCGCCCTCGAACTCCCCTCCGGCCCAGGTTTCCCATACAGCCGTGGTGAATACGCCGCCCTCTTCATAGCCGATCGATGAGTGACCGTCGCGGCAGCCGCCGATGTGAATCATCTCCGCCTGCATCTCCGCTCTTTCAGGATCGAGCGGAACCATAAAGGTGGACTCTGCAACATTCATCCTCGCCCTGTAGTTAGTCCCCGAGTTACAGCTATCGCTAAGCATCACGATGCGAACACCCGGCTTGAAGCTCTGCCAGATTTCGTTCAACTCGTCGTCGATAGCCTCCCCGTCGTAGAGGACCAGGGTTTCGTCTTGGCCATCCAGTTCGTCGCCGTTCTCGTCCGGCTGTTGCCCTCCGTGCCCGGAGAAGTAAAACACGAAAATGTCCCCCTCCTTCAGCCCCATGGAGGCCAGCTTGAGCACACTCAGGACATTTTCGGCGGTCGCATGCTCGGTTTTGAGAACGACGTTCTGATAACCAAGCGGCTGCAGGATTGATTCCATCCTGTCGACGTCGATCTCGCAACCTTCGCAGCCGTTCGTGCCGTTCCAGCCTTCGTAGGCATCCGGATCGACGCTTTTCAGGCCGACAAGCAACGAAAATGCATTTTTCTCCATTATTTCCTCCTGTGTTTTGATTCAGGACAAACGCCGGGCGGTTCCTGCCGTCCGGGAACATTTTGGGCTTCCTTCAGAGTCCTTCGTCCAACCCCAGCCTTCGGCCCAAGCCGATAGAACGTTAGGTGCTGAAGGAGCCCACCGCCTGAATGAGAAGATTGATTAATCTACTCTACTAAACGCACGAGAGGCGAAAACTGGCGGTTTTTTTT
>DATKUA010000112.1:0-11331 GCA_035530855.1 Acidobacteriota bacterium
TGACGCGGTGTCATCTCGAGCAACATCGCCTCGGCGCCCGCCTGCAGTGCCGCATCGAACAGAGCCTTGCCGATCGAGCGGCATGGCTCGTCGGTGATTACGAGGCAGACTTCATCCTTTAAGACGGCAAGGCACTGGTTAACCGCAACCCCGGCCGGGATTGACAAATCGGTCATCAAAACTCCCCCCGTAATTACCCGTCGTCTGGTTCCGGCCGCTGCTGGATTGCTCAGGCGCTCTTCGTTACGCGCCCCCGGAGGCTGAGATACACGTAAAAGACTATGCCAACAATCAGCGTGAATACCGAGATCAGCTGCTGGCCCGAAAGGCCGAGGAAAACCGCCCCGTGGTCGCCCCGGAACCATTCAACGATGCCCCCGCGGACGACCGAGTAAAGGATCACATAGGCCCAGAAAACCTGGCCGTCGAACTTCCTCACCCGCCACAACAGCAGCAGCAGGGCAAAGACCACGACCATCAGCAGCATCTCGTAGATTTGAACGGGATGGCGGTAAATTCCGGAAGGAGCGATTGCGTTGGGAGGGAAATTGACAGCCCAGGCAAGTTCCTGCTGATCCACCGGCTTGCCGTAGCAGCAGCCGGCGCAGAAGCAGCCGATGCGGCCGATAGCCTGGCCGATCGCAATGCTGGGCGCGGCAACGTCCGCGACAAGCCAGACCGGCTGCTTCTTCCAGTAGAGGTAGGCCACCGAAAGGATCACGGCCACAATCATTCCGCCCTGAAATACACCCCCGGCGCGCAGAACGTCGCCGAGGCGGCCGGGATTCTCAATGTATTCCGGCAGGTGCCCCAGAACGTAGAAGAGCTTGGCGCCGACGACCGAGCCGATGAGGACCACAATGCCGGTGTCGATGATAATCATCGGAGGCAGGCCGGCCTTCTTGGCCCTGAAATAGGCGAGCAGTATCGCGATGAAGAAAGCCAGGGCGAGCATCAGCCCATAGGTATAAATTGTGAACCCGCCTATCGTGAACAGCTCACGAAACATCAGATCCCTCCCTTTCCTCGAAAATCTCCTTATCCGCACTCACCGAAAGCCCAGCTTCTTCCGCGCCCTCGGCCGCCCGGTCGGCCTGCCGTTTCCGGTGCGGCCTGAAGGTGTCGATCAACAGCAGGCATACCCCTAACACGATACAGGAATCGGCGACGTTGAACGCCGGCCAGCGGAACTGCTGCCAATAAAACTCAAGGAAATCGGTAACCCAGCCGATGGTGAAGCGGTCAACCAGGTTGCCGATCGCCCCGGCGAAGATCATGTGCAGCCCGAGCTGCGAGAGCCACTCGTGCGGCGGCAACCGCAACGAGTAGAAAACGACCAGCATCAGGGCAATGCCGCCCAAAGTGCTGAGCAGCAGCTCGCGCTCGCCGTCCGCCAGATCGGAGAAGAGCCCGAAAGCGGCTCCCTTGTTCTGCACGTGGTTGATCCGAAAGAAGCCCTCGATCACTTCGATGCGATCGTACTGATCGATCGTCTCCCGCACGAGCGCCTTTGTCCACTGGTCGACGACGACCAGCAGTACCGGCACCAGCAGCCAGATCAGTCTCTTGCGCCAGGGGCTCATCACTCCGCTTCGCCTTCCAGGCCGTGAAGCACCTCGGCGCAACGTCCGCAGACGCCGGGGAAATCCTTGTCGTCACCCACCGTGGGCGACCACACCCAGCAGCGCTCGCATTTCTCTCCGGAGGCTTTCTCGATCCGGGCAGCCGGCTTGTCGCCGTCCTCCACGCTCACCTCGGATACGATGAACAGCTGGGTCAGGAAGTCGCGGTAGCGCTCGACAAGCCCCCGCATCTTCTCGGGCACGGCCAGCACCACGTGGGCTTCCAGGCTCTGGCCGATCGTCTTGGCGTCGCGAGCTTCCTCGAGCGCCTTGAGCACCAGCTCCCGAATGCCGCGAAGCTTCTCCCAGCGCTTCAGCAGCTCGCCGTCGTCCACCTCGACCGCCTCAGGAAAGGCGGCCACGTGCACGCTGGACTCCTTGCCCTCCCACGAAGGCATGTGCGTCCAGATCTCGTCGGTGGTGAAGCTGATGATTGGTGCCGCCAGCCGCACGAGTCCGTCGAGGATGATGGAGAGCGCCGTCTGCGCGCTGCGGCGCTTGCTGTCGCCGGGCAACTCGCAGTAAAGGCGATCCTTCAGAATGTCGAGGTAAAAAGCGCTGAGGTCGACCGTCACGAAGCTATTGATCGCATGGTAGACGGTGTGGAACTCGTAATTCTCGTAGGCGCGCACGATCCGCTTGCGCAGCCGCTCGAACAGGGCAAGGGCGTAGCGGTCGATCTCCTCCATCCGCTCCGCCGGCAAGGCGTCGCGGTCGGGATTGTAATCGAACAGGTTGCCCAGCAGGAAGCGGCAGGTGTTGCGGAACTTGCGGTAGGCTTCGGCGTTGCGCTTGAGTATCTCTTCGCTGACCCTCACGTCGTCGCGGTAGTCGGTCATCGCCACCCAGAGGCGGAGCACCTCGGCGCCGTTCTTGGCCATGTAGTCGTTCATGTCGATGATGTTGCCGAGGCTCTTGCTCATCGCTTTGCCCTCGGCGTCGAGCACGAAGCCGTGGGTCAGTACCTGGCGATAGGGCTTGCCGCCCTTCGCCGCCAGGCCGCAGAGCAGCGAGCTCTGGAACCAGCCGCGATACTGGTCCTGGCCTTCGAGATAGAGATCGGACGGCCAGGGCAGGTCGTCGCGTTTGCCGAGCACGGCGGCGTGGCTGACGCCGCTGTCGAACCAGACGTCGAGCGTGTCGGTCTCTTTGCGCAACTCCGTGCCGCCGCACTTGGGACATTTGAAACCTTCCGGGAGAAATTCCTCCACCGGAAGCTCGTACCAGCAAGCGGCGCCGCCGTCTTCGAACATGTCGGCAGCGCGCTCGACCAGGTCGGCGTCGAGGATCGCCTCGCCGCAACTCTCGCAGTGAAAGGCAACAATCGGCACGCCCCAGACGCGCTGGCGGCTGATGCACCAGTCGGGCCGGCCCACCAGCATCCGCTCCATCCGCTCCTCGCCCCAGGTGGGGACCCACTTCGTCTCCTTGATCGCCTCGATCGCACGCTCGCGCAGCCGGTCGTGATCAACCCTGAAAAACCACTGCTCCGTCGCCCTGAAGATCACCGGCGACTTCGAGCGCCAGCCGTAGGGATAGGAGTGCTCGAACTCCTCGTCGTGCAGCAGGCAGCCGTGCTCGCGCATGAACTCCACGATCAGCGGATTGGCCTCGAAAACGTTGATCCCGGCCCAGTGCTCGACCTCGTCGGTGAAGCAGCCGGCGTCGTCGAGCGGGCTGTAGATCGGGATGCCGTAGGCCATGCCCGTGAAATAGTCGTCGGCGCCGTGACCGGGCGCGGTGTGGACGCAGCCGGTGCCGGCCTCCAGCGTGACGTAATCGGCCAGCACGAACAGGCTGTCGCGGTCAAGCCAGGGGTGCCGCGCTTTGAGGCCCTCCATCTTGCGCCCCTTGAAGCGGGCAAGGATCTTCTCGTTGCCGCCCTCGAAACCGCAGGCGCTCTGGACCGCGAAGGCCAGACCCTCGGCGAAGATGTAGACCTTGTCGCCGTGCTCATAGGCGACGTAGCTGAAGTCGGGATGGAAGGCGATCGCCATGTTCGCCGGCAGCGTCCAGGGAGTGGTGGTCCAGATGATCACCTCGACGTCCTTGCCCGCCAGGGCGGGATCGACCTCGGCCGGATCCACACCCAACGGGAAGGTCACGTAGACCGACGGCGAGGAGTGGTCGTGGTACTCGACCTCCGCCTCCGCCAAGGCGGTCTGGGACACCGGATCCCAGTGGACCGGCTTGAGACCCTTGTAGACATAGCCGCCGCGCACGAAGGCCGCGAACTGGCGGGCTATCTCCGCCTCGTAGCTGAACTTCATCGTGAAGTAGGGATCGTCCCACTCGCCCAGAATGCCCAGGCGGCGGAATTCCACCCGCTGAAAATCGATGAACTTGCGCGCGTAGTTGCGGCATTCCTCGATCACCTGCGCCGTGGTCATCTGCTTCTTCTTCCCGCCGAGCAGCTTGTCGACGCCGTGCTCAATCGGCAGGCCGTGGCAGTCCCAACCCGGAAGGTAGGGCGAGTTGAAGCCGGCCATCGTCTTGCTCTTGACCACTATGTCCTTGAGGATCTTGTTGAGCACATGGCCGTGGTGGATGTGGCCGTTGGCGTAGGGCGGGCCGTCATGCAGCACGAAAGAGGGGCTTGCGGCGCGCGCCTTGCGGATCTGAGCGTATATATCTTCCTCGTTCCAGCGGGCGAGGATTTCCGGCTCCCGCTGGGCAAGGTTTGCCTTCATCGGAAACGATGTGGCGGGTAGGTTCAATGTGTCCTTCATATTTTTCATCGGTCGTACCGTTACTCTCGATGGTCATTATAACGTAGGGAAGTGCGAGAAACTAAGGGCCGGAGTAACCGGGCGCTAAATCGAGCGCCGGCGGAGGTCGGATATAGCGCTCCTAAACCCCGCCGGAGTGTGTCTCCCTTGTTGTATGCAGTCAAGCGACATTCCGGTTAGCCTTTTGATCCGCCCGGGCGGCGGTGACCGCTCTCCGGACGGAAGGAATGGTTCCTACCTGCCGGAAAAATAACACAGGGTGATTCTCCGGTCAATTAATCTGTATCTCGGCCGGCGCGGGAACGCCCGCCGCAAAACGCTGTCAGATGACTTGCCCGGCCGGATAATAGACGGCCACAGCGAGAACTATGTTCGAAATCGGCAGGATCAAACTCGCCTTGAGGGAACCATGCCGGTTCTGCTAGAATCGCCGTTTCATGGGTCGCTGCGTGGCCCCCTAAGCTAATCGAGGAGAACTAATAATGAATTATCTGCGCTTGCTGCTGCTGACCGCACTTGTCCTCTGCATGATGTTGCCGGCAGTCGCTTTTGCCCAGACCGCCGTCAGGCAAGCAGGAAGGGTCCTGGATCAGGATGACAATCCGATCGAGGGCGCCAAGGTCGTCGCGATGGACGTGCGAACCAATAGACCCCAGGAAACGACCACCGACAAGAACGGTCGGTTTACCTTCCGGCGCCTGTTCGAGGGTCGCTACTCCTTCATGATAACCAAGGAAGGCTTCATCAGCCACAAGGCCGAGAAGCAGCTCATGCCGCAGGGCACGACACCGCTGATCGTTCACCTGCAGCCGGATCCCGATGCCGGCAAGTCGAATCTGACCAACGAGGATTTCGCCAAGGCCGCCGAGCTGCTGCAAAACCGCCAATACGACGAAGCCAGAGAGATCTTTATCCAGTTCATCGAAGCCTACCCCGAGATGGCAGCCGCCTGGTTCAACGTCGGCATCTGCAGCTTCGCGGTCCAGGACTACGCGGGAGCCGTCGAGGCGTTCGCCGAGGTGCTCAAAATCGAACCCGAAAACACGAATGCGATGCTGCTTGCGGCCCAGGCCCACACGCAACTCCGCGAAGTGCCCCAGGCGATCGCGCTCTACGAGCAGTATCTCGAGAAGGTTGCCGACGACTTCGAGACGTGGCACGTGCTCGGGCAGCTCTACAATTTCGAAGGGAACCGGGAGAAGGCCCTGGAGGGCTTCAGCAAGGCCCTCGAGCTCAATCCCGAATACGCCGAATCGCACCTCATGAAGGGCTTCACCCTCGTCGACCTGCAGCGCACCGCAGAGGCGGTGACGCATTTGGAGAAATATCTCGAGTTGATGCCCGATTCACCCATGGCAGCCCGGGCCAAAGAGGGACTCGCTACGATCTATCTCGACACGGGCAAGAAATTGATGGAAGAGATAAAGTACGAGGAGGCGATCGCGGAGTTCAACAAGTATCTCCAACTCATGCCTGACGCGGCGAACGCGGAGGAAGTCAAGGCGATGATCGAGGCCGCCAAGGCCGAACTCCAATAGGAAGCAAACGCGCCGCCGGCGCCGGGTACCGGTCAAGATCCGGGGAGCGGCGGTAGAGAGATGTCAAAGGGTCCCGATGCCGGGCATCGGGACCCTTGATTGTGTCCGCTAGATTCTCCACACGCTGCGAGATCACGCCGCAGGGGCACTTGCGCGGTGTCAGTAGTGTTTCTCCATGTACCGCTCGATCTTGTCGTAGGCGCTGCCGAGCGTCTCCATCTCCGGCAGGAAGACGACGCGGAAGTGACGCGTCCCCTCCTTCTCGCCGAATCCGGAGCCGTGCACAACCAGCACCCCGGTCTCGAACAGCAGGCCCTTTACCCACTCCTCGTCGGTGTCTTCAATTTCAAGGCGCGGGAATGCGTAGAAGGCCCCGAGGGGTTTGACACAAGAGATGTGCTTGATCTCGTTAAGCCGCTGGAAAGTGAGATCGCGCCGTTGCCGCAGCTTCTCGACGGCCCCTTCGAGGTGGCCGTCACCGCTCTGCAGGGCCGGCTTGATCGCGTACTGCTCCGGATGGTTGGCGCAGAGGCGTGCCCTGACGATCTTGTTGACGTTCTCCGCGTAGTTGTCGATTAGCTCCGGGTCGCCGCTGAACACCGCCCAGCCGATCCGCCAGCCCGGCGCCATGTAGTTCTTGCTGAGGCCGTTGAACGTCACGACCGGAAGCTCCGGATCGAGAGAGGCGAGAGAATAGTGCGGCAGGTCGTCGAGGATCAGCTTGCTGTAAATCTCGTCCATGAAGACGAGCAGGTTGTGCTCGCGCGCAACTTCGGCGACTTGCTCGAGTTTTTCCCGGGTGCAGACCGATCCCGTCGGATTGTTCGGATTGATGATCACGATCGCCCGCGTGCGGCTGTCGATTCGCGATACGATGTCGTCGATGTTCGGCTGCCAGCCATCCTCTTCATCAAGGTAATAGTAGTTCTCGACCGCCTGCAGCTTGGACAGGATGGCCGAGTAGAGCGGATACCCCGGCGCGGGAATCAGGACGTTCTCGCCGGGCTCCAACAGGGCCGTCAGGCATAGATCTATGGCTTCGCTGCCGCCGGTGGAGACGAAGATGTTCCTGATGGTCCTGATGCCGTACAACTTCTCGGCTTCCTTGCCGATGGCCTCCACCGCTTCAGGGATGCCCGAAGCCGGAGAGTAGCCGTTGAGGCCGCGGCGCATCGCATCAAGAGTGGCTTCCTTCAAGAGCTCGGGAACGTCGAAGTCGAACTGGCAGGGATCGCCGATATTGAGCGAGAGAATCTGCTTGCCGCTTTTTTTAACTTGGTCGGACAGGAGAACGATGTCGCGGATGGCATACCGCACACCGTCTACCCGGGATGCTGGTTTTATCGGTATCATGTCTTTCTCCTCTGCTGGCCGACCACAGTATAAATCGTTCCGGAATTCGCGACAAGCAAACCGGGCACTCGCCACCCGCCCGAGGAAGTCTTGCCGCATAGCTGTTGCCCGGCGTTTTTACTTGGCGTTATAGTGTGGCGGGGGGAAAACGGATGACAATTTCCCGAAATAGCGGCACAAAAACCGCCAAGCCGCTCGTGATCGCCCATCGCGGAGAAGCTTCCTCCCGCCCGGAGAACACCCTGGCCGCGTTCGAAGCGGCGCTGGCTGCGGGTGCAGACGGCATCGAGTGCGACTCGCGCTTGAGCGCCGACGGCGTGCCCGTGGTGATCCACGACCCGACTCTGACGCGCACCGCCGGCGTCCGCGGCAAAGTCGGATCCCGCACGCTGGAGCAGTTGCGCCTGCTCGACGCGGGCGAGGGCGAATCGATACCCACGCTCGCGGAAACCTCCGATCTCTGCCGCGGCAGAGCGTTGCTTTGCCTTGAATTCAAGGAAGTCCTGGCGGTGGCCCCGTCGATCGCGGCCCTCAAGGGCCACCACGCCGGAGGCCTGATGTTCTGCAGCTTTCTCCCCAAGGCGTTGCGCGCCTGCAAGGATTTGTGGCCGGAAGTCCCCACCCTGCTGATCACGGGCTCGCGCAATCCCAACCCCGTCGCCCGCTGGCGGGAATCGTTCCCGCTCAGCACGATCAAGCGGGTCGACGCCGACGGCCTGAGTTGCCACCACTCCGCGCTCTCGCCGAAGCGCGCGGCGCAAGTGCGGTCAGCGGGTCTGGGGCTGGTCACCTGGTGTACTGTCGAAGAAGAGGAGAAACCGCCCAGGTGGTTCGAGAAGGCACTTGAAGCCTCTCCTGACGCCCTGGTGACCACCTGGCCGCGTAAATTGCTGGAGTTGCTCGCCGACAGCGAAGCCTGAGTTGCCGGGATTACCGAGGGTCGTAGCGCATCAACGCGGTAAAGGAGACCAGCCCGGCGGTGAGGTTGTAGAGCAGAAGCCAGATCATTTGCCACCAAGGAGTCTCGCGCCGATCGACTAAACCGGCTGCGGACCACATTGCCGAGCTGCGGGGCACTGCGACCAGAGGCACTTCCTTCGTCGAAAAGGTCCTGTACTCGTAATCTCGGTTGCCGTAGACCAGATGGGCGCTCGTGCTATCCTGCCTGTCGCGCTCGACCACGAAGTCATGCAGAATGCGCCGGTAGCGCTCGGCGTTATCGCGCAGCAGGTTGAATCCGTGAATCCCGGTGCCGCATGACATCTGCAGGCTGTCGGAGAGCAGGCCGTAGGGAGAAATCCAGGAGATGCCCTGCGCCAGCAACACCTGTTGCACCCGCGCCGCAGATGCGCCGTCACGCACTCGCTGTTGCGCTTCGCAGATGCGCTGATTGGCTTCCGCCCTCATCGGCATGTGTGGCTCGAAGGGATCGCCGGTGAAGCGCCCGATGATCGGCGGGTAGCTGTTCCAGATTTCAACGTAGACCCGCCCTTGCTCTTCCGTGACCCACTGCTGCAGGGGAATCTCCACCATCTGCTCCGAGAGCAGCCTGCTCACACCGGGGGCGGCGACCACCGCCAGCACCCAGAATACCAGCAGAATTACCAGCGCGACGGCCGGACGGGAAGTCATCGCGCTCGCCGCCATCCCCACAAGGATGAACAAAGAGATGTAAAGAATCGAGAAAAAGAACGACCAGGCGAGCGGCAGCAGAATCTCGCCGGACAACGGCGGCCCGTCGAGCAACTCCAGCGCGACGAGGTTGAAAACGACGCCGAGTACCAACGCCGCCAAGGCCACAGCCAGCAGGCCGAGGTAGTTGCCTGCGAAGAGGCTCAACCTCGAAACCGGATTGGCGAGCATCTGGCGTAACGTCCCGTCGCGCTTCTCGCCGGAAACCGAGCCGAAACTGATCACGATTGCCAGCATCGCCATCAGGCCGCCGATGATGAAATTCCAGTCGACCGAATTGAGCAACGGCAGCTTGTAGTTGCCGCGCTGCTCATGCGCCGATTCGTAGCGGGCGAAGACGTTCATTACCACCGAATTGGGCAGCATCCGGCCGCCGCCCTCCGCCACGAAGGCCAGCGGAGAAGGCGGCTTCTGGAAGTGCTGCTGGAAGGTGGCGAGCAACTGTAGGTTCGAGCAATTGTTCTCCAGACCCCTGATATTCTGTGCGATCGATTCGAGATAACCCTCCCGCTCGAGGCGGTAGTGCTCGGCACCGACTATCCCGTTAAAAAGAAAGGCAAGGACCACCAGCGTGGCAAGAAAGAGGAACTTCGCGTCCCTCAGGCCGTCAAGCATCTTCAGGCGTGCAATTGACAACATCGATTCCACCTCAGCGAACGTCGTAACGGATGAAGGCCGCGAAGCCGATTGCAAAGACCAGGAGCGTGCCGAAAGCCAGGGCGCCCATCGGGACCAGGGCCGAGATGAAATCCGGCTCCATCTCGGACTCCCTGAACGGCTGCACTTCGTCTTTGGGCAACGGACCCCAGGTATGGGGTCCGACCTGTTCGCGGTAGAATGTCGGGTTCTCCACCTGCAGACGCCGGTACTCCTGCCTCCGCTGCGCATAACCCTCGTCAGAGATTGTCGATTCGTCGCGCCGGGAGAAGAAGCGCAGAGCGTTCCGCCCGAAGTAGCCGCGGTTGCGGAAGCCGTCGATCAGCTGCCCGCGGTAGCGGCGCGCTGAGCGCATGAATCTCTCATAGGAGGAGATGGCGGTTCCCGACAGCCGGGTAAAGGCGTCGCGCAGATGGTGCGCGGGCGCCATCACCGAGAAGCCTGCGGCGAGCGACGCCTGCTGGTCACGCTCCAGCTCATGTCTGCGGAAAACTTCCCAGATCCTGTCGGCGCAGGAAAGCCTCAGCGGTTCGAGGAAGCGCACGTAGTCGGCGGTCTGAGCGAAATTCTCGACGCCGCCGTCGAACATATAGTAGCCGCCGCGATCATCTCCGTAACCGCCCGTCCAGCCTGAGGTGGCTCTGGGGTGGGAATCGTAAAAGCTCCCCATCTTCGCCTTGTTCTCCTCGCGAATTTGGCTTTCAAGCCTCGTGATTTCGGTTGGTGATGGCGGTTGCACCAGCAGACCCGATGCCTCCTGAGCGGCGCCCGGGATAACCAGAACCCCCAAGGCCCAGATCAGCAGTGCCAGCACGAGCGCCGTCGACGAGCGCCTCACCAGCACCGAACTCAGCAGTCCCAGCGCGATGAAGATTGCAGCATAGAACAATCCGGCAAGGATCATCAGCGTGAGCGCCGCCCACTGAACCAGAGTGAACTGAACAGCAAAAACGAAGGATAGAACCACCAGGCTGCAGGCGAACGACAGGAGGAAAGGGATGGCGATGCAGATCAGGCCGGCGGCGAATTTTGCCGCATAAAGCGTGCCGCGCCTGATACTCACGGTGCTGATTAATTTCAGCGTGCCTTCTTCACGCTCGCCGCTGACGGCATCGTAGGTGAACAAGAGGCTGAAGAGGCTGATCACCACAGTGAAAATGGTCAGCAGATCGAAGGGAGGCAGCGCAGCCATCAGTGTGTTGTCGCTGAAACTGCCGGTCGCCTCGCTCGGGACCAGCCAACGCTGGATCCTGACGATGTTGCCCAGCCGCCTGTCCTCGCCCTCAGCAAATATGCTCAGCAGGGTCGGCGGCCGGTGCACCGTCGGGCTGATCTGTGACGGGACGAAAACCTCCTCTACGTCGCGGCGCGAGCTCATCTCCGCCGAGCGCAGATAGGAGTTGTTTCTCCGCTTGTAGTCGTCGGCCAGCACCCAGACGCTGACCAGCACGAGGGCGAATATCGTCACCAGGGCGGCCGCGAAGCGGAATGTCAGTAAATGCCTGCGTATTTCCTTTGAAATAAGTGTAGTAAACATTTTTGCCTCCCCCTAGCACGTTTTGACGCAAAACAAAGAAAGAAGGTTGACCGGCATTGTTGAATTTTTTAGACACCGAGACGGAAGGGAAATTATTTGAAGGGGAGCGCCGGGCTGATCTTCATGCCGCAACTCCAAAACCCCGCGGCAGGGTTCGCTGGCGCTAAAGACGTGCAGGGATATTCAGCTGATTCTGATGCCTG
>DATKUA010000113.1:0-9411 GCA_035530855.1 Acidobacteriota bacterium
GGGGAGATTTCGAAGCGCCGAGAGGATGGCCGGAACCGCCCCGGCCAAGGCTGCTCCGACCGCGTCGACCAGCTCGTGTTGCGGCTCGCCGGTCCACTCGTCCATGAAGATCTTCTTGATGTCGAGCGAGAGCACGCAACCGCCGTGAGGATAGCTGGCGTGAACCCACTCGCCGAGATTACCGAAGAAGAACTTTGCATTCTCGCGCACGTCGAGGCACCTGCCGGCCACCTCCATGCCTCCGATTGCCTCGAGGAAAGCATCTATCACCGGAGCCCAGAAAACTCGGTGCCCCGGGAAGGTGGCCAGGTCGATGTCGGGATTCTCTTCTCGCGGTGCCGCAGGCGATGCAGCCCCCCGACGGCGATGATTATAGGAGTGTAGATCGAGGAGCACGAACCTCCCCGATCTTGCCCGCACCCTGTCCAACAGCGCTCCCAGCTCAGAATAAAACCTATCATGCAGTTCCAATGACCGCTGGACGAGCTCCGCCGGGGGCGGCTGCTTCCATACGTTTAAACCCCAGGCATCCTCGGGCTTCAGGTAGACCGCCTTCTCCCGCGGCCGGCTCATGTCCACCTCGAACCTCGAGCGGTGGACGATTACCCGTGTGGGAGCGACGGCGGTCCAACGG
The DNA here is from genome assembly GCA_035530855.1 of Acidobacteriota bacterium. Taxonomy (GTDB): domain Bacteria; phylum Acidobacteriota; class DATKUA01; order DATKUA01; family DATKUA01; genus DATKUA01. Next base: position 635 of record DATKUA010000113.1, read on the forward strand.
CCGGTAGATGGATCCTCCTCCCGCAGCCGTTCCTCCTCGTCGACAGCGAGCAGTTCAAGCACTTCGCGACGGACTTCGTGCCCGTCGTGAATTGCCGCGGCGATCAGCGGTCCCTCGCCTTCTTCAATTGTCCATGGAGTGCCGGTCACTTCGGCCTCCCGGCTTCACTTATATCGCGTGATGTCAGAACTCACCTATTCCGTCATCGCATTTGAAGCCGCGCACAATTCCCTCCGCGAAAGCCTCGGGATTGTCCTCGATCCACTCGGCGGCGGCCCTGCTGCCCTCTTCTCTGGCCAAAGCGGCAGCCTGTTGCGGCGACATCCTGCGCCTTTTATCCGGCCTCAGAAATTCCACGAAACCCACTACTTCGGCTGGAGCAGCGATACGATCCCTCATACTGTTTCTCTCACAACACTCTTTTCTCCGCGAGGCTGGATCCCTGCGGCTCACCGCATGCCGGTCACCGTCGTCAACGCTATCGCTCTGCCGGAATGTAGGCGATGTTTCGCTCGAGGCAATCGCGCATCGCCCGGTAAACCTCCCGCAACCTCCCGGGGGACGAGTCATTACCAAACGCTTTCGTAATCCTGCGCGATAGAGAGCCTTGCTCGAGGATTACCTCCAGCGGTGCACGAAACTCCTCCTGCCCTTCTCCTGCAGGGATCGCGCTCACCAGGTGTGCCCACAACTGCCCTGCGGTACAGCGTTTTGCCGGAAAACCAAAAGCCTTCAGATAGTCGGCGTCGTTAATCTCTGCTGATTCCGCATCCTCCACGACATCCAGCAGGATTGCCTGTAAAGGCTTCTCGCTCCAGGCCATCTGCTCCTCGAGGCCGATCCAGCGTTCGGCGACGAACTGTTTCAGCACCTCCACGATTGCCCAGACGATCGCCAGGTCGGCCGCCGGGGCCTCCTGAATGTCGAGCACCCTGATCTCGATCGTGTTGCGCATGTAACGGGCGATGGCTCCTCGCGAATTGAGCCATTCGTGCTGGATGATGCCGCCGGGATCGTGCGGGCGGATATCGGCGTAGATGCGCTGGAAGATCTTGCTGTCGTAGTCGGCGCTGGTAAAGACCGGCTCCGGGATGACGCTGCCGGTAATCGAGGGGATGATTGCGCTGTTCTTGCGGTAGGTGACCATCCGGTTGTCCATCGTCCCCGTCAGGCGCCCATCCATCACCGGGGAACTGGCCGCCAACGCCGGAAGCAACGGCAACAACAACCTGATCGCCGCATGCAGCTTGCCGAATTCTCGGTTGTCGGCGAACGGCAGGTTAATATGAGTGGACTGGAGATTGGCCCAGCCGTGGCCGCGGCAGTCAAAGATGCGGTTGTAGGTTTCGTAGATCACGCTGTAGCCGTGCGGCCAGAGCGTCATCTCCCTGTGAGGGTCCATCCAGGGGTGCATCGCGGTCGGCAGCAGGCAGGCGTTGAACGGCTCAAGAATGGTGTTGATTCGTGCGGTATGCTCGTGGAAAAGCGTTGCCAGGCCGTTCAGTGAGCGGGCCGGGCCATTCGTTTTCAATTCGATTACGTGCAGGACAAGTTCATTCGACCACGCCAACTCGCCGACAACCACCTCCGACTCGTATCCGCCCGCGACCTCGTAGAGCACCTTGTCGGCCAGAGGGCGGACATCCAGGGAGTCGCTGTCGACAATCATGTACTCCAGCTCGACGCCGAAAACCTCGAATAGATGGAATGGAATCCTGTCTACAGTCACTTCTTCTTCTGCCCGCCTTTCAGCTGTTCGATTCGCTGGAGAAAGAACCTCATGATCTCCCGGTAAAGTTCATCCTTGAGGATCGCGTCTTCTCTACCGGCCTCGAAGGTCGGGTTGTCGTTCACTTCGATAACCAGGCTCTTGCCGCCAATCTCCTTCACATCCACTCCATAGAGCCCGTCGCCGATGAGGTTTGCCGCGGCCACGGCATTTTTAACCACGTGCTCCGGCACCATCTCCAAAGGCACAGCTTCCACCTTGCCGTAAGTAGCCTGCCCGGGGCCGGTGCGTTTGGCGATCTGCCAGTGGTTGCGCGCCATGTAATATTTACAGGCGTAGAACGCTTTCCTGTCGAGGACGCCGATCCGCCAGTCGAAATCAGTGGGAGTAAATTCCTGAGCGATCACCAGATCGGACTTGATGAAAAGCTTGTCGAGCGCCTGCTGCATCTCCTCGTCGGTCCCCACTTTGACTACGCCGAAGGAGAAATAGCTGTCGGGCTGCTTGAGGATGCACGGCAGGCCGAGAGATTGAGATACCTCGTTGCGATTGCGGCTGTGGACGACGAGTGACTTCGGCATCGGGACGCCGTACCTCGATAACAGCTCGGCGAGGTAGACCTTGTTGGTGCAGCGGAGTATCGACTCGGGATCGTCGATCACCACGAGGCCCTCGGCCTGCGCGCGGCGGGAGAAGCGGAAGGTGTGATGGTTGACGCTCGTCGACTCTCGGATGAACAGCGCGTCGAACTCCGGAAGGCGCCCGTAATCGTCCCTGGAAATGATCTCGGTGCCTATCTCCAGTTCCTCGGCGGCTTTGATGAATTTCTGAATTGCGCGCTCGTCCGACGGCCCGTCCTCCTCGGCGGGATCGTATAGGACAGCCATGTAATAGCGAGGCAAGACCATCTTCGGCAGGCTCACCCGCCGCCCGGAGAAATAATCCCTCGTCATCTGGATCGCAAAATCGAGATGCTCCGGTCGGATTTCGTTCGCCGAGATGGGGTCGATGTTGACCATCTGCCATTTGCCGTCGCGGTAACGAAAGTGGGCTCGCAGAAAGGGCGCCGGGAACATCTTGAATAACCTCACGCTCAGCCGGTCGTAGCGGTGCGCGAGATTGCGGCCGAAATAGATACTTAGTGTAAAGTCCTCAGATGCGAGATGCCTCAGGCTTTTCTGGATCAGATCATCCAGGTCGTCCGACACGAAACGTACCAGTGTAATGTTCTTGAAATCGAGAATCGTCGAGACGCTCGGCATCGGCTTCTGCCCCCTGGCCGCCGCCAGCAGCGAGACGTAATAGCCGATCGACTGATAGCGGTATGTGCGGCAGAGATTGAACACCCTCGCGTTGCGCAGGCTGCTGAATTCGGGATCGGTGAGGTAGGTCCGCGCGGGTACCACCTCAGATCCCTCGATCTCCAACTGCCAGTCTTTCGGATTGTTCAGGACGATCAGATTACGCATGTAAACACCCTTAAACCTCAGCCGGCTCGATGATGAGAAGATTTGCGTCGTAGGTAACGATTCCCAATAGAATCGAGCTTATAACGCGCGCCACCCTAACATCGTAATATTGCCTGCGGAAACGGATATTCGTGTGCAGCGGGTCGGCGACATGAATCGTGTCATGCTTCTTGTCGAAGCCGCTTAGCACCACGAAATGGCCTACGGGCTCACCTTTTATGTCGTCGCTCTTGTTGGCTCCGGCGTCCTCTCGAGGCTCCCTATACAGATAGGTCGCGCTCAATCCGGTCAGGATCGGTATCGATTCCTCCAGATAATCACGCAGCAGTGTCGGCGTCAGGTCCTTGAACAGAATCTTGCCTCCCAGCTCGAGGTACTCCAGATAGGCTTCGGTGGCATCGCGGAGCCTCTTATCCTGCTGAGTGTTCGCCTGCTCTTTCAGCTTTGCCGCCAAATCGCTGCCTTCGCCGTCAAACCAACTGGGATCGAAGAGGTGGAGGTTGTATGTGTAGATGGTAGCCCCGTATCCCTTCTTAAGCGCGTGGATTGCAAGAAGCACAGCCAATGTGCCTCCTCCCTCCAGTCTCGGAACCTCCGAAATGACCTGCTGCAGAGGTATCTCCTCGCCGTAGTAATCGTAGATCGCGTGAAGGCATGTTGGACCGCAGGTAGTGTCGTCAGGCTGAGGGAGCATCTCAAGACGCAGGTTCTTCTTTTTCATCCTCATCCTCCGCGATAAAGCAAGCAGCGAATTTTGAGTTTTTTACCTGTGTATTTCAATATTATGCGCTCAGGCAACGAATCTCCGGCGAGGTATCCGCTTATACCCACATCTAAAGTTACATCCTGGAAGATTAACAGCCGAATCAGAGTATCATCACCGCCGCGGCTAACACCGTTGTCCACAATCCCTTGCGCCCGACCGCCGTCTGGGTAATGTTGCGCGTCCTGACAAGCTTGTCGGAGATCTTGTAGAGCTCGCGCTTGTTGTCCCAATTTTCCTCCGGATCGAATTCCGTTACGCCAATCGTCGTAGCCAACATCCCCGCAGCAAGGTCCTCGGCGTAATCCGCTACCTCCTGCTCCTTTTTGCCGAAATCGTGATGCTCGCTCAGGTAACCGAAGTGGCTGGAATCGGTGGGCCTGGCGATGCCGACTGATGCCGAGATCAAGCGGTGCGCCTCGTTCGTCTCCGCCTGACTCTTGACCATGAAGACAACCTGGCCCGGCATGAGATTTTCGAGACCTTTGGTTTTGGTGATTATCTTGCACTTCGGAGGGAATATACTCGATACGCCAACAAGATTGAATTGCGCGATACCGGCCTTGCGCAATGCCAGCTCGAAACTGGCAAGCTTCTCACGATGACGTCCGACTCCGCGAGTCAGAAACAACTCTCTTGGCACAAAATCCATTTCTCCCATTTTCACCCTCTTCTAACGGGGATTTTCTTTATGTTAAGCGTTGATTGAGATCTCTACAACTTGTCTTTTCACCACCAGCCCGATTAAAGGCTATCAAGCGGGCAGAAGCGCACCCCGAAAGATCTTGCAAAGAGTATTATATGGTACTATATTATATAGAATAAACATGCCGGAGGCTGAAATGGACGAGCTCGAAGCGCGCAAGCTGGCACTCGATCTGATGAAAACGTCGCCAGCGGTCTACCTCTCGACCATCGACGACCAGGGTTTCCCCCAGATCAGGGCGATGATCAACCTGAGAAACGCCAAGCAATATCCATCTCTGGTTGAGCTACTCAGCAATCACGAGAAGGATTTTCTGATCTACATCTCGACAAACACCTCTTCGAACAAGGCAAGGCAGATCCAGCAGAATCCGAGGGTAGCGGTCTACTATTGCCTGCCTGAGCAGTGGCGCGGCCTGATGCTGGGGGGCGAGGCCGAAGCGTTGGATGACATTGAGCTGAAACGCAAGATCTACCAGGAAGGCTGGGAAGTCTACTTTCCCACAGGTCCGGGGGATCCCGACTTTACGCTGTTCAGATTGAAGCCGGTTGTGGCTAAATACTATCAGAGTCTTGATGTCTGCGAATTCGGTTTCGAAGGAGAACAATGAAGAAGCTGACAGAGGGCGGATTCCTCATAACCAAGATCCACCATCTCACGGGTCGCATCTTTTTCCGCATGCTCAAGGATCACGGCCTCGGCGAGATCAATCCCGGCCAGGGCAGGATTCTGTTCGCGCTGTGGAAAGAGGATGGGATACCGATCCAGGAATTGGCGAGGCGGACACAACTCGGCAAATCAACGCTGACCAGCATGCTCGACCGGTTGGAACAGGCCGGCCTCTTGCGCAGGGTCCCGTCGAAGAAGGACCGCCGCAAAATCCTGATCGAAGTCACCGAGAGGCAGAGGGAGATGGAGCGTTCCTACGAAGCTGTTTCTCTCGAAATGGCAAAGCTCTTCTATCAAGGATTCTCAGAAGCAGAGATAGATGAATTTGAGGACTACCTGAAAAGAATCCTCGACAACCTGATTAAGAGTGAAAACGAATAGGGGTGATGCGCGCCACCGTCCGATAACGGCGCGAATAACTGAAATCCCAGTCCCCTATAGCTCGGAGCGCTGCCTGTGAAAACAAAGATGATTCCCGATTTCAGCGGTTTTTCACGCAAAACCGTTGCCTACTTGAAAAACCTCGAGCGCAACAACAACAAGCACTGGTTCGAAACTCACAGGAGCGAATACGAGGAGCACCTGCTTGGGCCGATGAGGGCCCTCGTCGTGCGCCTCGCGCCGGCGATGCTGGGCATCGATCCCTTTCTCGACGTCAGGCCGTCGATCGACAAGACGATCTCCCGCATCCACCGCGATATCAGGTTCTCCAAGGACAAATCCCCCTACAGGACGACGCTCTGGATCGCCTTCAAGCGCAGCAGCAAGGACTGGAAGCAGGATCCGACCTACGCGATGGAATTCTCCGAGCGGGGCTACTGGTATGGTATGGGTTTCTATCAGGCTTCACGCAGGACGATGGACAACCTCAGGGCGATTATCGACGACAAGCCGGAACGGTTCCTCGAGGCAATTGAATTTATGAAATCAGGCGGCTTCGAGCTCGGCGGTGACAAGTACAAACGCATCATCGATCCTTCCAAAACCGGTGTGCTCGCCGATTGGTATCAACGCCGCAATTGCTACGTCTTCCGCAAAAGCAGGCTCGATGATGTTTTCTTTTCCGATAAACTTGCTGCGGAAATGACTCGCTCATTCAATGAGATGAAACCGCTCTACGAAATCTTCTGGCTGGCGCGAAGTTGAGTTGTGCCGAAGCCAGCCTTAAACATAGAAAAAATGCCGGCGGGAGTTCTACCGCGTCTCCCGCCGGACAGCAGCCAAAAGAGATCTCGCTGCTAGCGTGGGGTGGGGTGATTATTTATTATTCTTCCTGTTTACTGCCTGGTTTTTCATCTTCTTTCCCGGCTTCTGGGATTACACCCTGAAGAAACAGGAATTGAAGACATAGATCTTTCCCGCGCGGTGCAAATGCCATAAATAAAAAATAGTCCCGGCGAGAGCTCAAAACTATGGAGAATGGTTCTCATTTTTTTAGAATTCCTTCGGGAAACTCTAGTAATAAGTACCTACTTCCTCCCGGCATGGCACTTCAGCTCTAATGTCTCTTTCGTCAGCTCACTACAACAAGTGAAGACCGCGGCGCCCTCAATACCGCGGCCCAACTAGCTCCCGCATGAACTTGAAATTGAGCGATGTAGCTTCTACTTTCGCTCGAACTCGAAGTCCCTGTTTGGCGTGTGGGCGATCAGCCTGATCACCTTGCCGGTCTTGTCGGTGACAAACTCGATCGTAGTCAGCCCCACCGGCGTCAGCCCCTCGAATTTGTGCTCGGCGACCTGCGTCAGCTCGGCCGGCGGACTACCCAGAAGAATCAGCTTCCCTTCTTTCACTCCGACCTCCACTTTACCAAGGGATGGCGCACTGTAGATGCCGGCATAGATATTCAGGTCGATCTCTGACAACACCTCGACCTTTGGCCCAATCCCTTCCGTCGCTTTCTTGCGCTCGAAGAAAGGTGTCTTCGAGCATCAGCGATTCTCCTTCTTCGCCTCTTCGATCAGAAAGGAGAGCATCTCGAGCTCGTCTTCAGACAGAGCGGTACCGGAGGTTTCGAGCAACGCCACAACCGCGCTGCTGATGGAACCCTTGAAATAGGTTTGAACCACGTGATCCAGCGCGGAAGTGCTCGCTTGTTTGCGTCTCACAGTGGGGTGGTAAACTCTCCGCGCCCCGTCCTGTTTCCCCCGCAGCATTCCTTTGTGCTCGAGTATGTTGAGCATCCTCCTGACGGCGCCCGAGGTGGGCGGATTGGGAATATTGTCGATGATTTCCGCCACCCCAGCCTTGCCCAAACGGTAAACAACAGACATGATTTGGCGTTCCCTTTTGCTCAGCCCCTGCTCGAGCAGTTTCTCCCTTTCAGCCATGGTGACCCTCACATGCCGTGCGATACGCTATTATTTTAGCGCATCGATAATAATTTAGCGCACGCTACGCGCCTTGTCAACCTTAAGCGCTATTTTTTTATCGAATTTATCCCTGCACGCCGGCCCTGCTTACATCCCCGCGATGGATCAGTCGCCTTGATTCCGGCTTCCATCCCCTTTCTTTCCAATTCCGATACCCATGAATTATCCGCAACCATTGATCACGAGCCACCGCCCAACACAAATGCTCGCTGACACCCGATGGCACATTCTCTTTAGACAGTCTTGTCGCCGTGCCGGCGATTCTCTGTAATCGCGGCCACAGGCAGCTCGATCAGCACCGCCATCATCCAATACCCGCATTGGCCCGATCATAATGAGACTTATTGGATCTTGACAGGGCGAAATATCGCATTATGCTTGTATTGGATCGATCCATTGGGCCACATTGTTGTTGAGGGTTCGCGATGGACATTGCAATCGACCGCAAGAGCAACGTCCCCATTTACGCGCAGATTAAGCGGCAGTTGAAGGAGATGATATTCTCCGGTGCTCTGCCGCAGGGGTTCATGCTGCCGCCTGAGAGGCGCCTTGCCGCAGCGCTGGGCGTCAATCGAAGTACCGTGCTCAATGCCTACCGTGAGTTGAAGGCCGACGGGCTCGTAGCTGCCCACGTCGGCCGCGGAACGATCGTTTTACCCCGTTCCGGCATGGATGCAAAGTCAGTCGGCGTCGCCGATCCCCTGCCGTGGCGCCAGCTTTTCCGCGAGCTCCCCGCCGGCGCCCAGGATCCATTGATCCGCAACCTTCTGGAGTTGACTGAGCGCAAGGACGTAATCTCGCTCTCGATAGGCCTGCCCTCGCCGTCGGCCTTGCCGATGGGTGCCTTCCGGGAATTGACCGATGATATCGTCGAGGAGATCGGCTCCCCGGCCTTGCTCCACTGCCCCACAGAGGGGCACACACCGTTGCGGGAAACGATCAGCCGTTGGCTTGCAAGCCGCGGAATTCTCTGCAGCCCGGCCGAGGTGTTGATTCTCTCGGGCTCACAACAAGGGCTCGATCTCGCGGCGCGGGCGTTCCTGGAGCCGGGCGACAAGGTCATCGTCGA
>DATKUA010000114.1:0-17056 GCA_035530855.1 Acidobacteriota bacterium
GCCGCTCCGGCGACGAATTCACGTCTATTGAAGTCTTTTTTCATAGTTGAACCTCATCTTTGAAGATACACGAAAGAGCGGGGTCAGGCGACCTCGATCTCCTTGACGGTGAGTTTTCCCAGATCCATCTCGCCGAGTCCATGTGCGTTGGCGTTCTTGATCATGTTGATCTCGGAGCCCGAGAGCCCGAGTATCGTGGCGCCGTATGAATCGACGGCCACGCGGTCGACACCCGCGACGACCTTGTTGGGCTTGGCGATGTCCCCCGGCCCAAAGGGGCCCTTGCTCGTCAGGATCGTCATCGCGTCGCAGACGCACAGATCCGGCTTACGAGCCGCGACATTGAGATCCGCGATGCAGTGCTCCATGTGGACCAGGTTCTCTCCCTCGAAAGACGGGTGAAATGTGCGGTTGTCCAGCGCGTGCGATGCGCCCATGTAATTCTTCAGCACACCCGTGAAGCGGCAGCCGATGTGATCCTTGAAGATCGGCATGCTGATGAAGACGTCGCACTCGTTGAGGGCCTTGTATACCCGGACTTTTTTCAGCTTGACGCCGCGCGGTATCTCGAACGTCTCCCACTGATCATCGGCTTCGATGTCCACCAGAACCAACTCCGCGCCGCTGCCCTCCAAAAGCGGCTTCAGGTTCGAGCGCTCCCAGTTCCGCTCGGGCAACCAGGTGAGCCACCGCACCACCTTCGCGCCGGCCTCCTTGCACATCTCGACCACTGCTTTTATCAGGATCGGATTTGTGGACGTGCCGGGGTGCGAGCCCTGCGCGTTGGGCAGGATGTTCACCACATTGCCCGCCTTCACGAACGCTCCCATGCCGCCGAGCGCCTCGACCACCGCGCGGGTGTTCTTGACTACATCCTCGCCGTGGGCGGCGGCCACATCGGGCCGCTCACCGCCGCTCAGAGGGATGCCGAAGCGGAATCCCGTCGCCGCCAGCGCTCCCGCCACAGCAGTTCCCGCCACGAACGTGCGCCTCGTAAAGTCGGCGCCTGCGCCGTGCTTTCTTCCAGTCCCGTCGCTCATTGGGTTCCTCCATTACCTGTGGTCCGCAGACCGATGATTTTCTCTACGACCCCTCCTTCGCCAATCGCTATCCAGGCAGTCTTCACGTCCAGTCGGATATCCATATATTTACCGTCGTTCATGTTGATCATCATGTCGCCGTCGTCGGCGCGCCTGATCGCAAAGCCAGCCTCCATGGCGCGGCCTGCGGCTGTCTCGAGCGCTTCGGCGGCCGCCCCGGCATCGCTCCATCTGAGAACCAATAGTTTGCCTTCGGAGCCGTCAAAGATGTAATCGGCGGCCACCGCCTCTTCGTAGCCGGGAATGAAACGCGCCACCGGATAGGCGACGTTCTGCATCACCACGGGCCCGGTAATGTACTTCTCGCTCTCGGGCACGCGCCCCGCCAACGGCAGAAAGGCAATCATTTCAGGGTAATCACCCGAGGCGGGGAAGCGTTCGGCCAGCTCGGTGGCGATGTCCATCACCGCTCTTTTTGTTCCTTCGAACTCGGTCTGGGCGGTGATGATCACGACGTCGTTGCCGCTCCAGAAGGCGAGATAGTAGTCGGACAGCGCGCCGGCGTTGCCCAGGTTTTTCGGCTCGTCGTCGCTCGAGCGGGTGAAACTGAAAAGGCCGAAGCCGCAGCTCGTCATCCGGTAGAGCTCGACTGCGATGATGTCCTCGCCGCGCTGGTAGTCGCGCACGAACACGCGGTCGAAGCCGTACTCGTGATGCACCTCGGCGCCGCCGTCGATGTACATGAAGAGGTCGTCGCCGACGTAAACCTGGGTGTCGCCCGCCGCCTGCCACTCACCGATCGCCGCGGGTAAAACCTCGCCCGCCTCCTGACCAAACGTCAGACACGAGAACATTAAAAGTATGGAAATCGCCGCCTTCCCCATCGAAACACCCCTTGAATCCTGTGGTTTTTGTCAACGGCGATGTTGCACCGCTGGATATGAAAGAATCTAATTGTCATTAAACTACATTAAATCGGCTCATGATGTAATAAGAAATACTCACTTTACCCGGATTTCGGGTGCTGAGCCGATGCCTCGAGTCTTCCTTGCACACCTGCGCTGCTCGGTTAGAATAGAAGCCATGGCGACCTTCTCCAATTCCAGAACTTTCGGTGGCGCTTATCTTGCGGCGTTCTTCGCCGTCGGTTTCGCCGCGATCGTCGCGCAGGTGGTGCTGATGCGCGAATTCTTCGTGGTCCTCGGCGGTAACGAGCTGATCATCGGCGTCATCTTGGCTTCCTGGCTGGCCGCCATCGGCCTCGGAGCGTGGCTCGCGGCGCTCCTGGCCGACCGGCTCAAGCCCGCGCTGGCATTCTTCCTGTCGCTCATCACAGTTCTGGCTCTGGTGCTGCCCTGCCAGATTGCGGCGATCAGAGGCGCTCGCGGCCTGCTCGGCGTCGCTCCGGGGGAAGCAATACCGCTCGCGGCTGCCATGCTCTTCTGCCTGCTCGTCACCGCGCCCTCCAGCCTGCTCGTCGGCCTCCTTTTTCCCTTCGCCGGGCGCTTGGCCGCCGAGGCTCGCGGCGAGGCGGTGGGCGGCGTGGCCGAGCTCTACATCGCCGAATCGGCAGGCAGCCTCGCCGGGGGCGTCCTCTTCACCTTCTTTCTCGTCGAAACCCTGGCGCCGATGCAGGCGGCGTTTCTCAACGCGGCGCTCCTGGGAGTGGGCGGTTTCGCCGCGGCACTGACAATTCTCAAACCGCTCCGGCGCGGGGCGGTCACGAGCCTGTTCGTGCTGCTGGTGGCCGTTGCCGGGCTCGGCCTGCCGGGGATCGCCGCCGACATCGACCGCGATCTCGGCCTGCTGCGCTGGCGGCAGAACACGGGGGATATCGAGCTCGTCGCCGCCGCCGATTCCCGTTACCAGCACATCGAGGTGGGGCGAACGGCCGAGCAATACAACCTCTATCTCAACGGCTCGACCGCGGGCTACGTCCCCGCCGACTACTCCCACGCGCAACTGGCTCACTTCCTCATGTCGCAACATCCGAATCCTCGGGAAATCCTGGTGATCGGCGACGGCACCGACGGCCTGCTACCCACGCTGGCCAAGTACGACGTCGAGCGGATTGACTACGTGCTGCAGGACGATGCTGCGCTGAGGCTGATTAATCGATTCAATTCGCAAGCTCAGCTCGCGGCCGCGGGCGACCGCCGGATCCGGACCAGCTACGGCGACGGGCGTCAATTCCTCCAGCAAACCGGCAACCACTACGACCTGATTCTGGCGATCCTCCCGCCCCCTTCCAACGCGCTGCTCAATCGCTATTACACGGAGGAATTCTTCGGGGAGGTCCGCGCCCGGCTGAGGCCGGGGGGAGTCTTCGTTCTGCCGTTGCCGATGACGCCAGGCTACGTCGGCGGCGTGGTGGGATCGTTCGTCGGCTCGATCACGGAATCTCTGGAGAGACACTTCAGCCAGATTCTGGTTTGCCCGGAGCCGGACGTCTACGCCTTTTGCTCCGCGGATGAAGGATCCGTGACCGGCGATATCGAGCTGCTCTCCCAACGCTGGCACTCCCGCGCGCTCGAGGGGGAGCCGTTCCACGAGGCCCTGTTCTCCGCCTGGCTCGACCCGCAACTGGTAGCCGAGAGAAAGGCCGAGATCGAAGCCCTGCCGCCCGCCGGGCGCAACACCGACCTGCAACCGACGGCCTACCTTTACCGCCTGCTGATCTGGAACCGTACCACTGCCGAAGCCGGTGAACGCGGGACGGCTGACGCCGTCAACGGCGCGATTCTCACCTTGCGCGATCTCACGCCCTGGACGCCCGCTCTGGCGCTCTGCCTGCTGCTGGCCGCAGCCCTCGGCGCCCGGCGGTTGATCCGCAAGCCAGCTCCGCGCTTCGCCGCAATCGTGGTGATCGCCACCACCGGCTTCGTCGCGATGGCGGTCGAGATCATGCTGATCTTCGTCTACCAGAATATCTTCGGCTATATCTACCGCGAGATCGGTCTGATTATCGCGCTTTTCATGGCCGGTTTAGCTGTCGGGGCCTGGTGGGGCCATAGCCGCAGCACGATTCACGAGCGGATAACCCGCCGTACGCTGTTGTTGCTGGAAGGGGTGATGATCGCCCTCGCGCTGCTGATCCCGGCGGCGGCGAGCTTCGGCGCCTCGCTCCTGCCGCTGATCCCGGCCGGCAGGTTTATCCTCATCGGCATTATGTTTTTCGCCGGCTTCGCCACCGGCGCGCAGTTCCCCCTCGCGGTCGACCTTTATTTGCGCGGAAAAGACGAGAAGGTGGGCGCGGGAGCCGGTGCTGTCGATTCGGCGGATCACATCGGCGCGGCGCTCGGCGCGGCGTTGACCGGAGTCCTGCTCGTACCCGTCTTCGGCATCTGGGCCACGGCACTGCTGCTCGCGCTGCTCAAAGTTGTCTCGGGGGCTGTGCTGCTCAGGTATTGAGGCGAAGGATTTCAGAAACTGAAGATCAGCGATGAGAAGAAGGTCGTATCCAGCCGCTTCAGATCCGCCGCCGGCGGCTTGCCCTGGAATGCCAGGCTGTAGCTGACGCCCAGCGAGACGAAGCTCCCGGCCTTGACCTCAATCGAGGTCTCCGAGGTGACGAAATAGTGCTCGGTATCCTCCAGAGAGGTCGCATAGCTTGAGCTGTTCTTGAACGTGACCGAGCCGGAGACGTTCCACCGGTACTCGACAGAGAGGTCCAGGTTCCCGTATGTCTTGGATTCCTCCCGCCCGGCACGGTAGTTATCATAGGTGTAGTTGACGGAGGAAAAACTGCGGAGTTCCTGCCGCTCGCTCGAGATTAGACTGAAACCGATTCCCGGCCCGCCGAACAACCTGTAATCGTATCCCGCGAATTTATCGGTGAGATATGTGCCGTTGAGGAAGAAGAACACGCCGTCGGAGATATTCCGCTCCCAGCGGCCCTCCGCGAGAAATCTGTTCGTGTTTTCCGCGCCGTCGCTGCGGCCGTACAAGCCGTTGGCTCTGAACGCGAGTCTATCGTTCCGGGCTTCGCCGGTGACGTCCAGGCGGCCGGCGAATGCTCTAGTCGCGGTGTTGCCGCCCGTGCTCACATAGGAGAGCTCGATGTGGGTGCCCCAGCGAAAACCGGGTGGCTCGGCATCCGCCGTGTCCTGCGCCGCTGGCATCGCGACGAATATCAAACCAATAATTATCCAGCTCACTGCTCCGTCTCCGTTGAGGGAAAGATAATCAAGTCTGCTCCCGGAGGCAAGGAACCGATACAACCGCTTTTTCCTTCGAATACGCGATTGTTATCGAATACTGCGGAAGACGGAGGCTAATTCCATCGTAGTTAATGATAGATTCAATCGGGAATTATTGCTTAATCCGGCGCGTCGCAGCCGGCATGGAGAATGAAAAGATGATTTCAACAGTTGCTGACATCCTGAAGGTAAAGGGCTCGATGGTCCACACCGTCGACAGGAACGCCAGCGCTCTGGATGCCATCGACCTGATGAGCGAGCGCGGCGTGGGCAGCCTGGTGGTGATGGAGGGCGACTGCGTCCGCGGCATCGTCACCGAGCGCGATTTCCTCCGCAAAGTGATCCTGGGAGGAACCTCTCCCAAGGAAACCAGCGTCGGCGATATCATGACCGAGAAGGTGATTGTGGCCGGCCCGGAGGACACGGTCGAGCAGTGCATGGCCCTGATGACCGAGCAGCGCTTCCGCCATCTGCCAGTCGTCGACGGCGGCGAGCTTGCGGGCATCGTCTCGATCGGCGACCTGATCAAGCAGGTCTCCCGCGACCGCAAGGTCCAGATCAAGTACCTCACCGATTACATCGCCGACAAGTATCCGGGCTGATCCCGGCCAGGCGCACTGATTCCGGCGGCGCCGGGAATGCCTGCGCCCCGGAGCTGCAATCTGCACTGTCGGATCCCCTGCTAAACTCCGCTACTTCGCCTCTTGACCTTTGTTCGTGCTAAGATACCATCAGGTTAAGGTAGTGACATGACAGAGGAAATCAGGAAACCCCGGAGGGGTCTGGGCATAGCTTTAGCCATTTTCAGCGCGATCATTGTGGCCTTCGGATTTGTTTTCTTCTACTACGTCTACCCCGTCCAGAGCGTCGGCCCGGCGCAGCCGATCCCCTTCTCCCACCGCATCCACGTCACCGTCAAGGAGATCGACTGCCGCTTCTGCCACAACACCGTCGACTACACCCGCTTCGCAGGCATGCCGCCGCCGGAGAAGTGCCTCTTTTGCCATCAATACATCATTCCGGCGCACCCGCGCATCGCCGATCTCAGGGGGTACGCCGAACGCGGCGAGCCGATCGCATGGGAAAAGGTCACCTGGTTGCCCGACCACGTCTACTTCACCCACCAGCGCCATGTGCGCTTCGGGCTTGACTGCCGCGAGTGCCACGGGCTGGTGGAGGCGATGGACCGCGTCAACCGCGCCCAGGAGTTCTACATGGGTTTCTGCCTCGAGTGCCATCAGAAGCACAGCGTGACGGTTGGCTGCACCGTCTGCCATCAGTAACTATCTCCTGGCGGGGAGGTTTTTTCGTTGAAATTCCTATCCGACCGGCCTTACAGCACGTCGCGCAATTTCTTCGTTACCGGCGTGTTCTGGGGAGTCGTCGGCGCACTCTACGGCGTGGTGGCCTCCATCGAGCTCTTCGCTCCCGATCTCTATGCCAACGTCGAGTGGCTGACATTCGGCCGCATGAGGCCGATCCACGTCAACGTCGTGGCCTTCGGCTTCGTCCACAGCCTGCTGCTCGGCGGCGCCGCCTTCATCGTGCCGCGCCTCTGCGGCCTGCAGCAGCTCTGGAGCGAGCGCCTCGGCAACCTCAGCGTCTGGCTCTGGAACGCCGTCTTCGTCTCGGCGGCGATAACCCTGCACAGCGGCATGACCCAGGGCCGCGAGCTCGCCGAGCTGGCCTACTTCATCGATTGGCTGTTCATGATCTCGATCGGGCTCTTCACCATCAACGTCTTCATGACGCTCAGCAAGCGCAAACAGAAGCTGCTCTATGTGTCGCTGTGGTACATCGCCGGGGGCCTGCTCTGGACGCTGTCGGTCTACTTCCTCGGCAACATCATGTTCCGCCCCGCCGAGGGGGCGCTTACAGGGATCTCCGATCCGATCTGGCTGTGGTTCTACGGCCACAACGTCGTCGGCCTGATCATCACGCCCGTTGCGGTCGGGCTGATCTACTGGGTGATACCCCGCGCCGTGCGCGCGCCGGTATGGAGCCACACGATGTCGCTCATCGGCTTCTGGGTGCTGCTGGTGATGTACACCCACATCGGCACCCATCACCTGCTGCAGGCGCCCGTGCCGCGGTGGCTGAAGATCATTTCGGTGGTCGACTCGATCGCGATGTTCATCCCCGTCCTCACCGTGCTGCTCAACGTCTGGCTGCCGATGCGCGGCCGTTGGGGCAAGCTGCACGACAACCCAGGCGCCAAGCTGGTGTTCGCCGGCTCCATCTTCTATTTGCTCACCTGCATCCAGGGCCCGCTGCATTCGCTGCCCTCGGTCCAGCGCCTGACTCACTTCACTCACTGGGTCGTCGGCCACTCCCACATCGCAATACTCGGCTTCGCCGGCTTCGTGGGCATCGGAGCCCTATATACGATCCTGCCACAGGTGCTCAAACGACCGCTCTATTCGAGGCGGTTGGCCGACCTGACATACTGGCTGCTGATGTTCTCCATTCTGGTGATGTTCATCGACCTCTCGATCGCCGGGCTGATTCAGGGTAGCGCCTGGCTCGGCGGCGAGGCCTTCTACCGCGTCGTGCCACAGCTGACCATCTTCATGATCCTGCGCGCCGCCAGCGGCATCGGCATTCTCTGCGCCCTGCTGGTCTCGGCCTACAATGTCTTCAGGACACTGTTCTCAGGGGGCGAAGCGCCGCCGGTTCAGCCGGCCGACGCGGAGGTGGCGCGATGAAGTTGGAGATGACACCACGGGTGGCGGGCGTCGGTTCGCTGATCGTCTTCTCGGTGATCGTGCTCGCCGTCGTCATCGTCCCCACTCTCGAAGACCGACTCGAGCCCTCCGACACCTGGCGGCCGCGCACCGAGATCGAAAATAAGGGGCTGGAGATCTACATCGCCAACGGCTGCCAGTACTGCCACTCGATGTACATCCGCCCGCAGGACTGGGATTATGGCGCCGACCGCGTCGCCCAGGCGGGCGACTACGTCGAGGACACGCCGCCCCTGCTCGGCTCCGAGCGCCAGGGGCCCGACCTCTCGCAGGAGGGCGGCCTGCGCGCCGACGACTGGCATCTGGCCCATTTCG
Organism: Acidobacteriota bacterium; assembly: GCA_035530855.1. Lineage (GTDB taxonomy): Bacteria > Acidobacteriota > DATKUA01 > DATKUA01 > DATKUA01 > DATKUA01. The sequence goes on from DATKUA010000114.1 coordinate 8,299, forward strand.
CCAACCCGCGCTACACGCGGCCCGACTCGATCATGCCCGCCTTCGGCTGGCTCGGCGGCGAGCGCACGGCGCAGCTCACAGCCTACATCCAGAGTCGCGGCGGCACCGACGCCGACGCCCGCATGGAACGCCAGCACCACTGGAAAGCGCTGCTGATCGACGCCTACCGGCGCGGGCCGATCGAGAACATGGAGTTCCTCCACGACAACATTCCGATCGAGTGGGTCAGGCTCCCAAATCCCTATCCCGCCACCGAAACGGCGCTCAAGCGCGGCGAGAGGATCTACTTCCAGTTCTGCATCGGCTGCCACGGCCCCGTCGGCGACGGCTTGGGACCGGCCGCGCCCTACATGAATCCGAAACCGTTTAATTTCACTTACTTCAACCGCTGGAAAGCCAAAACCGGCGGGCCGATCGGCGGCATCCTCTATTACCAGGTGATGAACGGCATCACCGGCAGCACCATGCCGCCGTTCAAAACCGAACTCGAATCAGAAAAGATCTGGGATGTCTCCAACTACATCGCGGTCTACTTCGCCGGCGGGCCAGACAAACTCGATACAAAACGCGGCATTCCTTCCAGCTTCGAGCCGAAGCAGCCCTACGAGGACGAGCAACGGCAGGAGGAGCAGGAGCCGGAGGAGCCTGACTGATGCATCTAGCCTTCTGGATCGGTTGGGGATTGGTCGGCCTCGCGTTCAGCGTCGGCGTGTTCGTCTGGGCCGTGCGCACGCGGCAGTTCACCCAGAGCCGCAAGGCGGCGTTGATACCGTTCGACGACATCACCCCGGAGGATGCCCCCCCCGGCGAAGACGGCCGCGCCGGGAGCAACTTCGGGCTGGCGGTCTTCTTCCTCGTCATCGGACTGCTCTTCACCGCCGTGATGCTGGCCCTGGCGCTGGTGAACCTATAGGAGTGGGAGATGTATTTCACTCTGACGCAGTTGCAGTATCTGATGCTGGCCCTCTTCGGCGGCCTGCTGCTGGTGCTCCTGCTGGTGGTCGGCTACTGGAGTTACCGCCTCACGCTGAAGCAGCAGGCGGAAGAGGAGGCCGACGGCGCGGATGAGGAAGCGCCCGAGGCTGCTGACGGCGCGATGCACGAGGGCCACAAGCCGATGCCGGTGGTGATCGTGCTCCTGTTCGCGGCGATTCTTGTCTGGGCCGTGGCCTACATCATCGCCGTCGCCCTAGGGGGAATCAATGTCCAGTGAGAAGAAAGCGGGCTGGCAGATCTGGCTGATACCGATCGCGGCGATCCTGTTGACCGTGGCCTTTTTCATGCTTACGCGGCTGATGGTCGGCACGGAGACGCAGCAGGAGGCCGACTATTTCCAGACGCCGTTCGTTCCGGGCGAGTCGCCGCATTCGGCCGTCGGGCCCGACAGCCGCTAGGAGGAGCGGATGAGAAAGTTGCTGCCCCTGATCGCGATTGCATTGTTGGCGCTCTCCGCCTGCGACCAGTTATACGATCAGGCTTCCGTGCGCCCCTACGAGCAGCCGCAGATGGCGCCCGCTGAAGGCGCCGTCGCGCGCGACGATGTCGCAATGGAGCGCCCCTCCGACGATTGGATGGCCGCTTCGGTCGAGCCCGGGCGCCTGGCCTACCGCCGCTACTGCTGGCCCTGCCACGGCCCCGACCTGGCGGGCAGGGGCACTGTCGGCCCCAGTTTCCCCGACGAATTCTACAGCCTCACCGATGACATGTTCGCCGAAATCTCCGATGAGGAATTCTACGAGATCATCGGTCAGCGCAACGGCCAGCACCCGCCGTTGGCCTCCACCATGCGGCCGCTCGAGCGCTGGCAGGTGATCGCCTACATCCGCGCCGTCCAGAGAGGCGAGACGGAGCCGGGCGAGCCGGAGGGCTTCGAATCCGGCGTGAATGAGAAGGTGACCGCGGATAAATGAACTCCACCGCCCCGCAGCCGGAAAAGGAGAGCGCCTGTGCGCTGTGCGGGCTGCCTCTCCCCTCTCAGCCGGTCAGCGACGGCAAGGGGCATAAATACTGTTGCCACGGCTGCGCGCACGTCTCGGCGATCCTCGACGAGGTCGGCGCCGAGAGCGAAGAGGGCAGGCGCGCGCTCAGCGTCGCCCGTCAGCAAGGATTGATATCTACCGAGGAGAAACCGAAACCGGTCTGCGAGTTGCCCGACAGCGTCAGGGACGAAAAGCGGATGCGCGTCGAGGGGCTCTCCTGCCCCTCCTGCGCCTGGCTGGTCGAGTCGGTGCTGGCCAACCAACCCGGCGTCGCTGAGGCCGTAGTCGACTACTTCTCCGACACCGTCCGCGTCGTTTACGACCTGCGTAAATCCTCCGAGGAGGACTTCTCCGCCGCCGTAGCCGAGGCGGGTTACGCCCTGAGGCCGTTCGAGGATCAGGGCAGCGGCGAATGGCTGGAATTGTTGCGCTTCGGGCTGGCGACGGTGGTGGCCGTCAACCTGATGATGCTCGCCTGGGTCGGCTACGGCGCCTTCTTCTCCGGCACTGCCGACGCCCTCGCCGTCACTCTGAGCTGGGTGCAGTTGATCCTGGCGGTGCCGGTGGTCACCTGGGCCGCTTTGCCGCTCTACCGCCGCGCCTGGGCCGCTCTCAAGCGGGGCAAGGTGGTGATGGAGACCCTGCTCTCGCTGGGGATTATCGCAGCCGCCGGCCTCTCGGCCTTTGCGATTTTCACCGGAAATTCCGAGACCTACCTCGAGAGCGCGACGATGCTGGTGGCGATCTCCCTCGGCGGCAGGGCGCTTGAGCGCCGGTTGAAGCGGCTTTCCGCGCGTTCGCTCACCGACATGCTCCACTTCTCACCCACCAAGGCCCGGCGGCACGAAGACAGCCGCTTCGTCCCCCTGGAGGAACTGCAAAAAAGCGAGCTGATCCTCGTCGCGGAAGGCGAGGCGGTTCCCCTCGATGTCCGCGCCGTTTCAGATGTGGTCGTGCGCGAGGGCCTGCTGACCGGCGAGCCTCACCCTGTTACGCGGCGTTCCGGCGATCTGGTGATGGGCGGATCGGTGGTCGAGCGCGGCACACTGATCGGGAGGGTAGAGCGGGCGGCGGGGTTGACCGTCGCCGATGCGATCAAAGGCAGGGTTTCGGACGCTCTGCGCCGGGCCGACGCCGGCTCCCGCATCGCCGACCGAATCGCTCAGGGATTCGTCCCACTGGTGATACTGATTGCCCTCGCCTCACTCGCGGGGCACCTGCTCAACGGCGCCGACTTGATGCGGGCGGCAATGATCGCGGTGGCCGTCTTGGTGGTCTCTTGCCCCTGCGCATTCGGCGTCGCGGCATCGTCGGCATTGTCACTGGCGGTGCTGCGCCTCGCCAACGATGGCGTGCTGGTCAAGGACCCGGCCACACTGGAGCGCGCCTGCGGTATCGACCGTGTGATCTTTGACAAAACCGGCACGCTTACCAGCGGTGAGCTCTCGCTGCTCGATATCGTTTGGCTCAACGACAGTCAGCCCGGGATCATCGACGGCATCAGGGCGCTTGAGGAGAAATCAAGCCACCCCTTCGGCATCGCCCTCTCCAGGCTGCTGCCCAAAGGCTCAGGGCCTCTGCCTAAAGCCGAGGGAGTCATTGAAGTGCCCGGCATGGGAGTCACCGGCACCGTCGCCGGCCGCAGGCTCGCCGCAGGCAAGAGCGAGCTTTTCGCCGACGCTGGCAGGCCGTTGCCGGGCCCGCCGCCGGGAGCCTCTCGCGTCTGGTTCGGGGAAGCCGGCGAGCCCCCGATGGGCTATGTCGATCTTGCCGACCAGCTCCGTCCCGAGGCTCTCGACGTCGTCGGGCGGCTGCACAGGAATGGACTGGATACAGAATTATTATCAGGCGACTCACACGAGCCGACCGCTTCGGTCGCGGCCTTTGCGGGAATTCCTTTGGCACTGGGCGGGCTGAAACCGGAAGAGAAGGCGGCGCGCGTCTCAGCACTGCAGGCGAAGGGTGAACGGATAGCTTTTGTCGGCGACGGATTTAACGACGCGGAAGCGCTGGCCGCGGCGAATATCGGCATCGCGCTGGCAACTGGCGCCGACCTAGCGCTGGTCTCCTCACCGGTGGTCATCACCCGCGGCGGGCTCACCGGCGTTGTCGAGCTGATCGACGTCGCGCGCAAGGCCGCCAGGGTGCTGCGCAGCAACTTCGCCTGGGCTTTTGCTTACAACGTCGCACTGCTGCCAGTGGCGGCGTTCGGACTGCTCGCGCCGGTCTATGCAGCGGCTTTGATGGCGGTCTCTTCGGCGAGCGTCGGCCTCAACTCGATGCGCGTCCGCTCGGGGATGGAACTGAAGACCGCCTGATTTTAAGAAGAGCAGAAGATTTCGAGGGGTAACAAATTGGATCGACGCAATTTCCTGCGCATCCTGGCTGCCACCGGCGCCGGCCTGGCCTCCGGCTGCGACTCCCGCAAGGCTGAGAAACTGATCCCCTACCTCGAGCAGCCGCAAACGATCGTCACGGGTCTGGCGAAATACTACGCCACCACCTGCCGCGAGTGCCCGGCGGGTTGCGGCATGCTGGTGCGCACGCGTGAGGGACGGGCCGTCAAGCTCGAGGGCAATCCCGACGATCCGCTCACCGGCGGTGCCCTCTGCGCCCGCGGGCAGGCCGCGCTGCAAGGACTCTACAATCCCGACAGGCCGGTCGCGCCTTTGCTGCGCGGACCCGACGGCAGGCTGAGAGAAACCACCTGGGAGGAAGCACTGGCAAGGCTGAATTCCGCCCTCGCCGCGCCGATGTCCGAGGGCCGCGAAGGCGCAGTCGCATTCCTTACCGGCGAGACTGCCGACTCCGATATGGAATTGTCACGGCGTTTCGCGCGAACCCTCGGTGGGCGCCCTCCGGTCAATTTGCGTCTCTTCAGCGAAGCGCCGTTGGCCCAGGCCGCCCAGAGCCTGTTCGGCTTGAATGCCGTGCCGGAGTTCCACCCGGAGGTTGCCGACCTGGTGGTCTCCCTCGGCGCCGATTTCGCCGAGACCTGGGGCAACCCGGTCGCGATGACCGCCGGCTTCACCCTTATGCACGCTTACCGCGAAGGCAAATCGGGCCGGGGACTCTACATCGGCCCGAGACAGTCGACCACCGCTTCCGTTTGCGACGAATGGATACGGCTGGCTCCGGGGCGCGAAGCGGCGGCATTGAGGGTGATCGCGGACGAGATGCTCAGCAACCCCGTCTGGATCGATGACACGGTAAATCAGCAGGCGCGGCAACTGCTGGCGTCGATGCCGGTCTCCCGGGCGGAGGCGGCAGTCGGAGGTGCTTCGCCCGCTCTGAGGAAGGTCGGCCGCGAACTGCAGAAAGCCTCAACGCCGCTCGTTTTCGCCTCCGGTCTCGGAGCCGATGCTGCCGCCGCCCACGCTTTGGCGATGTTCGTCACTTGGCTCGCTGGCAGAGCCGGCAAGACGCTGACCTTCACCGATCCGGCCCGCCCGGTGCGCGGGGACTCGCCGGCAACCGCGGCAGCCTTGATCGAAGAGGCGGCCGGCGGCGGCATCGAGGTCTTGATCGTCCATGAAGCCAACCCCGCGTTCCTGCTGCCGGGCACTGCGGAAGCGATCGGCAAGGCGCCGTTTGTGGTCTGCTTCTCGACGCAATACGACGAAACCGCCGCCCTCGCCGATCTCGTCATCCCGATCGACCACCCGCTGGAAAGCTGGGGATTCCACACTCCCTCGGCAGGACGGGTCGGAATCATTCAGCCTGCGATGCGACCGGTGTTCGGCACCAGAGCCTTCGGCGACATCCTCATCGAACTTGGAAACGATCTCTGGAAGGATGTCTTCACCTACAAGAACACGCGCGAGTTCGTCGAAAACCGCCTGGCTGAGCTACGCGGCGAATCGGCACCATCCCTCGCTGAGATCAAACGCAATGGCGTCATCGGCAGGCCGGCCCGCGCGGTGGAGATCAAACTCAAAGCTGGTGCCGTCTTAGCGGGAGCCGACAAATTCGCCAACGGCGGCGAGCACGCAGGCACTCCCGCCCTCTTCTTCCCCCACCCGTATCTTTACGACGGGCGCGGGGCCGACAAGCCCTGGCTGCAGGAAGTGCCCGAGACCTCCACATCGATCGCCTGGGGAACCTGGGCGGAGATCAATCCCGAAACCGCGGCGATCATCGGCCTCCAGCTCGGCGACGCCGTCAGGCTGACCCGCGAGGGTGAAGAGGTCACGGTGCCGGTGCTGGTGACGCCGCAGGTGATGCCCGGCATCGTCGCCGTCCCCATCGGCCAGGGGCACAGCGAGCTCGGCCGCTGGGCGAAAGGGCGCGGCGCCAACCCGCTGAAACTGGCGGACTCAGGAACTCATGCCGCACTGGCAGGTCTCCATGTCGAAACCGCGGCGGTCAAGGGCGGGGGCTTCCCCATCCTCGCCTCCGGCTCGCAATACCAGGGAGCCCGCGATCTGGCACGCGCCGTCCCCGTCGCCCACGTCGGCGAGGAGCACGACGAGCATCACTTCGACCAGACGCTTTACCCAGCGCAGGAGTACCCGCGATACGACTGGTGCATGGCAGTCGATCTCGACGCCTGCACCGGCTGCGGCGCCTGCTCGGTTGCCTGCTATGCCGAGAACAACATCGGCGTCACCGGCCCCGGGCGCGTGGCCGACGGGCGCGAGATGTCGTGGATCAGGATCGAGAAGTACGCCGACGGCGACGACGTCCGCCTGCTGCCGGTGCTCTGCCAGCACTGCCATCACGCCCCCTGCGAGCCGGTCTGCCCCGTCAACGCCGCCTACCACACCGACGAGGGCACCAACGCCCAGATCTACAACCGCTGCGTCGGCACGCGCTACTGCGCCAACAACTGCCCCTACAAGGTCCGCCGTTTCAACTTCTTCGACTACTCCTTCCCGCCGCCGTTGAACCTCCAGCTCAACCCCGACATCACCGTGCGCGAGCGCGGTGTGATGGAGAAATGCACCTTCTGCCTGCAGCGGATCAAGGAGAAAAAGGAGCTCGCAGCGCGCGAGGAACGGCCTGTAGCCGACGGCGAGATCGTCCCCGCCTGCGCTCAGACCTGCCCCGCCGGGGCGATCACCTTCGGCAACCTCAAGGACGAGACCAGCCGCATCAGCCGGCTCAGCAACGATCCCCGCAGCTACCGCCTGCTCGAGGAACTGGGCACGCGGCCGTCGGTCTTCTACCTCAAGAAAGTAATTCGCAAGGAAGGGGGTGAGGCGTAAGGATGGGCGACAAGCCATTAACGTATCAGAGCGTTAACCGCGACATCCTGGCGACGCTCTCGCCGCCCGGCAGGGTTTACTGGCTGGTGATCGCCGCGCTGGTCTGCGTTGTCGGCCTCGCCGGACTCTGCGTCCTCTACCAGATTATGACGGGTATGGGTGTCGCCGGGCTCAACAACCCGGTCGGCTGGGGAACCTACATTATCACCTTCGTCTTCTGGGTCGGCATCGCCCACTCGGGCACACTCATCTCCGCGGTGCTCTTCCTCTTCCGCGCACAGTGGCGCACCGCCGTCTACCGCGTCGCCGAGGCGATGACCATCTTCGCCGTCCTCACCGCCGGGCTCTTCCCGCTGATCCATCTCGGCCGCATCTGGCGCTTCTACTTCCTACTTCCCTACCCCAACCAACGCCAGCTCTGGCCCAACTTCATGTCGCCCCTGGTGTGGGACGTCTTCGCCGTCAGCACCTACCTCACCGTCTCGCTGATGTTCTTCTACCTCGGTCTCATCCCCGACCTGGCGGCCGCGCGCGACCGCGCCGCAGGCTGGCGCCGCAAGCTCTACGGCCTGCTTTCGATGGGCTGGGACTCCTCCAGCACCCGCTGGCAGCACTACCGCAAGGCATACCTGCTGTTCGCGGCCATCGCCACACCCCTGGTCGTCTCGGTCCACAGCGTCGTCTCCTGGGACTTCGCGATGTCGATCATCCCCGGCTGGCACGCCACCATCTTCGCCCCGTACTTCGTCGCCGGGGCTATTCACAGTGGCCTGGCGATGGTGATCACGCTGATGATCCCCATCCGCAAGGTCTTCAAGATCGGCCACATCGTCACCGTCAAGCACCTCGAAGCGATGGCCAAGATCATCGTCGTCACCGGCATCATTGTCGCCTACTCCTACGCCACCGAGTACTTCATCGCCGCCTACAGCGGTAACCAGTGGGAGCAGGCGATCTTCGCCTTCCGGCCATTCGGCACCTACGCCTGGGCCTTCTGGACCATGGTCACTTTCAACACGCTCGTGCCACTGCTCTTCCTCTTCCGGCGCTTCCGCACATCCATTGTCTCGCTGATGATCATCACCATCCTGATCAACATCGGCATGTGGTTCGAGCGCTTCGTCATCATCGTCACCTCACTGGCGCACGACTTCCTCCCCTACGCCTGGGGCAACTACGCACCCAGCCTCGTTGAGTTCGGCATCCTCGCGGGATCCTTCGCCTGGTTCTTCCTCCTCTTCCTGCTGTTCATCAAGCACATGCCCTCGGTCTCGATGACGGAGGTCAAGGAAGTAATACCGCCTCCTGAGAAAGGGGGTGTCTCATGACCGTGCAAATCAGCGGTTGCTTCCCCTACCGCGACAAGGTGCTCGCCGCCATCAGGCGGGCCAAGGAGGCGGGGATCGCCGTCAACTCCGTGCGCATGCCGGTGCCGGACCACGAGATACTCGACGCCGTCGCCCACAAGCCCAGCAGGGTCGGGCTGGTGACGCTGGTCGGCGGCATCACCGGTCTGTTGGTCGGATTCTTCGGCCCAGGTATAGCCCACATGCACTGGGGCCTGGTCCACGG
>DATKUA010000115.1:0-4517 GCA_035530855.1 Acidobacteriota bacterium
TCTTCCATGCGCTCGATGATCTCGACGGCGCTGATCTCGTCCTGGGCGGATGCCGAGAGACTCAGCATGGCCGGAGTCAACAGCAAAAGTAGTGCAGCACGGCGATTTCTCATGATTTTGTCCGTTTTTCGGTCAACAAAGTTCATCCTGTTTAATAACGTAGAAACGCCCCCTTTGTTCTGTATTACAACACATCAGGTTTGGCGCCGGCTGTCAAGTAAGTCTTTGAAGCAACCACCATGAAATTGAAGCCGCGATCGCGGCCAGCGATAAAAAAAGAGAAAAAGTTCACATTTTTTTGTCAACTATTCCCGGATCAATTACGTCTAAAAAGTGTGTGCGGGGTACTCCGGCATTTCGGGGTGGCGACAAAAATTATTATTAAGCTCATATCGGGTTAGCAGTTGTAATCGCAAAAGGGACAACCGGGCTGGCGGAAATCGAACCTGAATTGTCGGGGGAACACGATGCCGGCTCACAGAAGCGCTTTGGTTGCTTTGGTTTTTCTTTTCCTGCTCTTCGCATTTCCGGCCTTTGCCAATGAAAGGGCATCGCGCGACACCGGCGATGGTACGCGGGAGAATCCGTACCTCGTGCCGATGAGCACGCGGTCGATCACTGTCGACGGCGTCATCGGCGAGGCGGAGTGGGCCGACGCGCTGGTGCTGCCGCTAAACTACGAGATCCAGCCCGGTGAGAACGTGCCTGCTCCGGTGAAGACGGAAGTGCTGCTGACGTACGAATCGGGCACGCTTTACGCCGCCTTCCGCTGTTACGATCCGGATCCGGGGGCAATCCGCGCGCAGCTGACCGACCGCGATTCGATTTACGGCGACGAACACGTCAACATCCAAATCAACACGTTCAACGACGAGCGCCGCTGTTTTTTCCTGGGCGGCAATCCCTACGGAGTGCAGATGGACGGCGTGGCGATTGGCGGGAGCTTTGGTTCGAGCTGGGACGGGATCTGGGATTGCGCCGCGCAGATCCACGAGTGGGGATGGGCTTTCGAGATGGCGGTGCCGTTCAACCAGCTTCGTTTCCAGCGAGCCGAGGGGGCGCAGGTGTGGAGCTTCAACGCCTGGCGCTACTACCCGCGCGACAAGGCGCACATCCTGGCCGTTGTGCCCAACGACAACAACAACAACTGCTATCAGTGCCAATTCGTCAAGGTCAAGGGCTTCGAGGGCGCGACGCCCGGCCGCAACATCGAGATCGACCCGACGCTGACGGCGGCCCGCACAGACTCTCGTCCTGATTTCCCCGAGGGCGACTTCGAGAAGGAGAGCCAGGACGCGGAGGTGGGCATAACCGCGCGCTGGGGGGTGACGCCCAACATGACATTGAACGGGACGGCGAATCCCGACTTCAGCCAGGTGGAGGCCGACGCGCTGCAGCTCGACATCAACGAGCCGTTCGCGCTGTTTTTCCGCGAGAAGCGGCCCTTTTTCACCGAGGGCGCGGATTTCTTCGAGAGCCGGATCAGAGCGGTCTACACGCGGATGATGCGCGACCCGTCGTGGGGTTTGAAGCTGAGCGGCAAAGAGGGTTCGAACACCGTCGGCGCTTATGTGGTGCGCGATGAGATCACAAACCTGATCTTTCCCGGCAACCAGGGCTCGGACTCGACTTCGCTGGATGTGGCGAACACTTCGTCGGTGTTCCGCTACAAGCGCGACATCGGCTCGCGCTACACGGTGGGCCTGCTGGGCACCGACCGCGAGGGCGGCGATTACTACAACCGCGTATTCGGATTCGACACCGACCTGCGCTTCAGCGACAAGGACGTGGTGCGCGCGCAAGTACTCGGCTCGACGACGCGCTACCCCGGTGCGGTGGCGGAGGAGTTCGGGCAGGAGAGCGACGGTTTCGGGGGCAGGGCGATTTATCTCAACTACGACCACAACACGCGCAGCCACGACTGGTATTTCGGCTACCGGGATTACAGCGAGGGTTTCCGCGCCGACCTGGGTTTCCTGCCGCAGGTCGATCTCAGGGTTTATTTGTCCGGCTGGAACTACACCTGGTGGGGCAAGCCGGGCGGGTGGTGGTCGACGCTCAATTTGGGGGCGTATTACAATCATTACGAAGATCAGCAGGGCGATCCACTGAACCGGGATTTCGCTCTATGGTTCGACTACGAGAGCGCATTGCAGACCTACATGCAGATATTGGGAGGCCGGAAGGTCGAGACGTATAACGGCGAAAAATTCCCTCAGAATTACATGGTTTTCTATGCGGCCTGCTCGCCTTCGGCGATGCTCGATCTCGAGTTAACAGCCCGGCTGGGCGACCGGATCGACTACTCCAACAGCCGCCCCGGCAAGCGGCTGCAGCTGAATCCCTGGTTGCGGCTGAAACTCGGGCTGCACCTGCGGCTGACGCTGGACCACACCTACGAGCGGATGACTGTGGAGGAGGGCCGGCTCTACGGCGCGAATGTCAGCCGCCTGACCGCCGTCTACCAGTTCAACACGCGCACCTTCTTCCGCTCGATCCTGCAGTACGTCGACTATCAATATCATCCCGAGCTATACATCAACGAGATCGATTCGCAGTACCAGCACCTGTTCACGCAGATGCTTTTTTCCTACAAGATCAATCCCCAGACCGTGCTCTTCCTCGGCTACAGCGACAACTCCTACGGCGACGGCGGCTACGGCCTGCGGCGGAACGACCGCACGCTCTTCGTCAAGCTCGGCTACGCCTGGGTGCTCTGACGGGGCGATACCTCTCATTCACTTCCCGTTTCGAAGGCGCCGGCATCCCGCCGGCGTCTTCATGTACAGAATCAGGGAGAAGGTGCGGTGCGGGGGGAGTTCGCTTAGAATGCGGTCATAAGAGTGGGTTGAAGGGGAGAGGGATACATGGTTCATCTGTTGGCGGCGCTCGTGGCGGGCGCGATGTTGGCGCTGCCGGCGCCCTGCCTAGACGGGGAGCCGGTGGTCGAGCCGGCCACCGGGGTGGCGTTCGAGCGGATCGTGGGGCTGGCGCCGCGGCTGGAGTTGACCGGGGTGGCGGTGCGCAAGCGGTTCTGGATCGAGATCTTCGCCATCGGCATGTACGTCGACCGGGCGGCCCTGGCCGCGCACCTGGCCGGGCGGGAATTGGCCGGGGAGGAGCTGGCCGAGGCGGTGATGGCGGCGCCGGTGCGCACGGCGCAGCGGATCGTGTTCGCGCGCAACATCGGCGCCAAGCGGATCAGGGAGGGCCTGATCGAGGGCGTCAAGCGGACGCTGCCGGCCGGCGACCCGCGCATCGTCAAGGATTTCAGCGCCCTGCTGAGGCAGACGAGGGACGCGCGCAAGGGCGACGAGGTGATGACCCTCTTCGAACCCGACGGCACGATTCTCTTCTACTACAATCGCTTCCTCGTCGGCTTCGTGCGCAACGCCACGCTGGCGCAGGCGATGAAGGCCGTCTACCTCGGCCCTAACTCACTCGACAGGAAGATCAAGAAGGATCTAGTCGAGTTGTACTGAGCCGCAGCAAGATGACGTCGTTGCGATAATCAGCCGTAGACTAACAAAATCTCACAATCAGGCCACATTGCGCGTGCTTCCAGATTTGGTCTTTCGCCGGGAATGCGCTCCCGCTGATACCTTTTCACATCGGGCACAGACAAAGCTGTTGGGATAGCTGCTCCCTCCGGTCGGCGGCTGAAGAATAAAAAATATATCGGTTCCGCTTGACAATCGGCTTCGTTGCCGATATGTTTGTATCGGAACGATATAAACGTATCGGATGGGGTGTTATTAGAGGATGAGTACGAAAAGGGAGTATTCCGAGAGGAAGCTGAGCCGCCGCGAGCGGGAGATCATGGACATCGTCTATCGCCTGAGCGAGGTGTCGGTGGCCGACCTGGTGGATCATCTGGCCGATCCCCCGAGCGACGGCGCCGCCCGGCGGATGCTCAACGTGATGGAAGCGAAGGGGTTTCTGAGGGCGCGGCTTGACGGTCCGAAGAAAATCTTTTCGCCGACGGTGCGGAGGGAGGCGGCGCAGGAATCGGCGCTGAAGCGCGTGGTGGAGACCTTCTTCGACGGTTCGGCGGTGAAGGCGATGGCCTCGATCTTCGAGGAGTCGAGGATGAATCTATCCGAGAGCGATCTGGAGTTTTTGAAGAACATGATCGACCGGGCTAAGGAAGAGGGGAGGTAGCCATGGCCGAGTTAGCGTTGAGTTTTGCTCCCTGGGCCTTGAATGCGGCGGGCAAGGTGCTGCTGATCCTGACCCTGGCTTTGCTGGCGCTGTGGATTCTGCGGAGGGCCTCCGCGGCGTTGAGGCACATATTGCTCGTCACGATTGTGGCGATCCTGCTGCTGTTGCCCCTTGCCTCGCTTCTGATTCCGCAGTGGCACACGGGGATTATCCCCCTCCCGGCATTGCCGGAGAGCAGCGCGCAGCGTTCCGATCAGCCGCTTGAGTTCACGGAGAGCAGCGACGGGAGGATCTTTTCGGCGCGGACGACATTTGAGCGCGATGCCGGGGAAGGTACCGCCGGCACGACGGGGGAA
>DATKUA010000116.1:0-41277 GCA_035530855.1 Acidobacteriota bacterium
CAGGTCGACCGATTCCTCCTTCGGCGTGATGTGGATGTCGGAGGCGCCGCGGGCCACGCCGTCGGCGAGGATGTCGCTGACCATGTTGATTATCCGCCGCGTCGAGTGCTGGCTGTCGTCGGGGCGGTCCTGGATGATCTCCATCGGCCGCTTCAGGTCAATCCGTTCACCGCTCTCGGCGTAGTCGCCGCTGTAGAGGCGTTTGATCGCTTTGCGGACCTCCTGCTTGGAGGTCAGTACGGGCCTGATATCCCGCTGTAAGGCATGGTGGAGCATGCCGAGCAGATTGGTATCCTGCGGATCGGCCATCGCCACTACCAGCGTCTCGCCTTCCCTGGCGATCGGCACCAGCCTGTTGAAGGAAGTGAACTTCTCGGTGAGCAGATCCTTGAACTCCGGGGGAATGTTAGGCGGCAGGTTCACCATGAACTCGATACCGAGTTTCCTTGCGATCACTCCCAGCATCGCATTTTCCGGCACGATTCCATTCGCAACCAGCAGCTCGCCCAGCTTGACGTTCTTCTGGCGTTGCTCGCGGATGGCATCCTCGAGCTGGCTCGTGGTGATCAGCTTCTGCTCCAGCAGGAGATCACCGATGAACTTGTCGCGCTCCTGCTTGTAGCTGATACGGCGGAAGCAGCCGTCGATCGCATCCGCCAATTCCCCCTCGGAGGTCAGGACCGGCTCAATGAAGCGGACATCGAGAAGCACGCGGACCCTTTCAATCAATGCCTGGTCGATCTTGTCGACGGAGAGCAGGTAAACATCTTCGTTTTTTTCACCCTTGGGGATGGGCAGGATGTTGTTAGCGAGAATCATTTCCTTGGGCAACTTGTCCACGAGGTTGAGGTCGAGGAACATCGAGGCGTTTATCGAGAAGTACCTGTAGCCGATCTGCGAGGCGTATATTTCCTGCAGTTTCTCCTCGTCGGCATAGCCGAGGTCGCGCAGAATGATGCCGATTTTTTTCTCGGGCATCTTCTCCTGGCGTTGGAGCGCTTCGGCGAGCTGGCGATCGCTGATCACGCCGTCGAGTAGGAGAAGTTCGCCGATGCGCAGGCGGCGGTCCTTGTAGAACTCGTTGATCGCCGCCATGATCTCGTCTTCCGGGTAGTTGTCGAGGTCGTAGACAACCAGGTTCATTTCCAGCTTGCTCTCGATCTCGGACAGCCAATCGCGTTCGCGGCGGCCGTTGGGTGTGATTACTACGACATCGCTCCCCAAGGCCGCCAACGGCAGGATGCAGTAATGCCTGGAGATATGCTGGGGGAAGCTGTCGGCAAGCGACGGGTCAATTTTCTCAAGATCAATTTTATTCCTGATGCTCATCGATGATCATCTGCTCCGCGCCGATCGGCAGCCGGCAAATTCTACTCGCCGGCGGCAAAGACTATGGATTCAAGATATTTACGCCGCTCTTCGGGATCGCCGAGCAACTCCGTCAGCGGCCACTCAAGGCGGGTGTTGAAAAATCCCCGAAACTCGTCGACGTCGTTTGCGGAGTGCCATTCGCTCATCTTGAGCTTTGTCTCGAAGTTGAGCAGGACGTCGCGGCTGATCCTGCGTCCCGTGTAAGGCAGCAGCTTCCGGCCTCGGGGCTCGATCACGATGCGGGCGTTCTCGTAGAGGCCGCGGATGAAACTCTGGATCCGCTTCAGGATCGCCTTCCGCCGGGGCTCGTCGCCCTCGCGGTAGAGGTTCTCCGTCATCTTCAGAGCGCCGTTAAGGGCCAGACGCTGGCTGGCGACAAACTTCTCCAGATCGAGAATCGCCAACGAGCCGTCCGCGCCATTGGGCACCGCATAGTACTGAAGCGAGATCGTTTCCACGCCCTTTGAGGTCTTGATCTGCAGGTCGTTGTCGGAACGGTGCACTTGGCGAAGCTGCTCGGCCCTGCCGGCCAACTCGCTAAGGCTCAAGCCCGGCACGGCTCGCGCCCCCTCTTTCTCCGGGCTAGTGAAATCCATTGCGGCATATTTCCCTTCGTCCAACAACGGCTCCGGGATCTCCCGCTGCGGCCCCGTCTCCTCCACGACGGCAGCCTGAGCCCGCTCGGGAATCTCGAAGAGGTCCTCGTCGGCGCCCGCGACCGCCTTACCCAGCCGCAGCATCAGCTGCTGGATCTGGTCCTCCAGATAAAGCAGCTTCAGGTCGGCCTTCGAGCGGAACTGGTTCACCTGCTCCGATACGGCAAAGGGGTCGCTCTCGTCGGCTTGATAGACCTCGCGCACGTAGAGGTCCCTCAGCGACCTGAGGAACAGCAGGTGCCGCTGGAATACCTCCAGCAGGAATTCGTCGAGCGTGCCGAGCAGCGAGGCCGACGCGTCGCCCTGCAGCTCTTTCCAGCGCCGCTCGTACTTGCCGCCGACGGCGTCCCGCCACACCCGGAGGTTGTTTGAAAACTCGTCCAGCAACCGGGCAAACTTGGCCAGCGCGGTTCGCAAGGGAACCGCCTCCACGCCGGGAGTCATATCGTTCCCTGAAGACATTTGGACACCCTAACGCGGCATTCAACTCCGCGTTCCAACAATATTATAGCATATCTCATTTCATATGAACAAGTTACGGCTGATCGTGCACCCTCAAGCTATGGAGTAAATCGCCAAATATAGTGTCTCGCACGCACCCGGGTTCCACATTTGGTTGCTGCAACCGCCCGGAATTGCAGGCAGGTGCAGGCCGCTCTATATACCTCCATATTACTTATCGGCCCGCCGGCAATAACGCGCAACCCGCGAAATATTGAAGACTCCTCTGCCGGCAACTCAATATATGCCCACGGGGCCGCGGTTATCCCGCCGGGCGGCGACCGCCGCCCCTTCCCCGCCCCCCGAACTTGACAGCGTTGCCCCCGGAGTTATCATGGCTTCGACTGGTGAAAACGCACGGGGGATTCTCCAATGGCGCGGCGCAAAGACATGAGGAAAGCGGAAAAGTCCGAGCAGAAAAAGGAAGAGACTACTTATAAATCCAAGCTGCGCGAGATCTTCGAGAGCCTGATCGTGGCCATCATACTGGCGCTCTTCGTCAAGACCTTTGTCGTCCAGACATTCCAGATCCCGACCGGCTCGATGGAGGACGGCCTGCTGATCGGCGACCACATCATCGTTAACAAGCTGATCTTCGGTCCCGAGCTGCCGTTGATCAAGCAGATCATGCCGATGCGCGACGTCCGGCGCGGTGACGTCATCATCTTCAAGTACCCCGACGACCCCAAGCTCGACTACGTCAAGCGCGTGATCGGCCTGCCGGGCGAGGAGGTCAAGATCTTCCGCCACCATATCTTCATCGACGGCACGCCGATTGAAGAGCTCGGCATGGACGAGGACTCCTACACCCTGCGCTGGCGCAACGCCGACCAGGAGCGTGCCGCGGCCATCGGCTACGATCCCAATGTCTACACGCCCGACATCTTCGCCCCCGACGACGTCTCGCGCTACAAGCCGGTCTACTACAACGTGCCCGAGGGCCACTATTTCATGATGGGCGACCACCGCTTCATCTCGCTGGACAGCCGCGCCTGGGAAAACAAGTTCGTTCCGCGCAGCAACATCATCGGGCGCGCGATGCTCATCTACTGGTCGCAGAACGCGACGCGCGAGGACTACCGTCCCGACAACTTCGGCGAGCAGGCCGCCGGCTTCATCCGCGGCGTGATCACCTTCCCGTTCAACACCCGCTGGGGCCGCCTCTTGCACATCGTCCGCTGAGCCCCTCCGCCACCCGTTTCCGGCGCCGCCCGCCGCTCTGAATGCGAGGTGAGCCTATGGAAAACGCGGACCGGCTTCTGCGCAAAATCGCCGGCGAGCTGCGACCGGTGGAAGAGAAGATCCTCTGCCACCCCTTCGCTCCCGCTCTCGAGCGGGGCGAAATCCCGCGCGAAAAGTTAGAGATCTTTGCGGGCGAGCAGTACGGCATCATCACCAGCGACCTGCGCAGCGTCGCCCACCTCCTGGCGAGGGCCGGCACGAAAGCGACGCAGGGTTTTTTCGCCTTCGTGCTGCCCGGCGAGCAAGCCGCGTTGCGCAACCTGCTCGGCTTCGCCGCAGCGCTCGGCATGAATGAAGAGACCCTCAGCGGTTACCGGCAACAGGCCGCCGCACAGGCTTACAAGGCGTGCATGGCCTGGCTCGCCCTGCAACGCCCACATTCAGAGGCGGCCGCCGCGTTCTTGGTCAATTTCCCCGCCTGGGGGCAGCTCTGCGGCCGCATCAGCATCGCCCTGAAAGCCGAATACGGCTTCAACGAAGAGGGGGTCGCCTTCTTCGAAGGCTTCGCCTCTCCCGCCCCGGAGTTCGGCGAGAAGGCGCGCTCGGTCATCGCCGAGGGGCTGGCACACGGCGACGATCCCGCGGGCATCCACGCCGCCTGCCGCCTACTGCAGGAATACGAATTGATGTTCTGGGATTCGTTGATGTAGGCGGGAGCCGGAAAGCGTATTGGCGAACACGCGTTCTGACCTTTACCACAGAGAACACAGAAGACAGGGAGGGCAAGAAGAAGAAAATGGAATTTCATTGCGAATGACGCAGAGGAAAAAATCACAGAGGACCAGAGGTTACTGCAGATTAATAATAGGGGCGCAGATTTATCGCGCCCGTTGCATTCATCCCGCCGATGGAGGGATGGGCGGATTGAAATTCGCCCCTACAATAGCCGCGGAAGTCCATTGCAGATCGATAGGGCACAAAAGGGTGGTCAAGCCGCCGGCCAGGTCTGCATCCGCCAGCTCATCTCCCAGAACATGTATTCCCAGCCGAGGGCGTTGTTGAAGATTGCCTGCAGGCGGGTTGAGCTAGCATCATCCGCGTATGGGACGAGGCGGTCGAGCAGGCTGCGGCACCAGGCGACGAGCTCTTCGAACTCGGTCGACGCGTAGGTCTCGATCCATCTGGCGTAGTGCCGTTGGGCGGGCAGGCCCCGGCCGAGCAGGCGCGAGGCGATGTCGAAGTAGCCCCACTCGCATGGCAGCAGGACGGCTGCGATGTCGGCCAGGTTGCCCTCGTAGGCGACCCGCAGGAGGTAGCTCGTGTAGCCGAGGCAGACGGGCGACGGCACGGTCGCTTCCAGCTCGCCGGCGGAGATGCCGAAATCGGCGCAGATCGAGCGGTGCAGGTCCATCTCGTAGTTGAGCGTCGTCTCGACGAAGGAGGAGAACTTACCCATCGTCTCGAGGCCGTCCGCCTTGGCCGCGGCGAGGGAGAAGAAGCGGACGAAGTTCTTGAGGTAGACGTAATCCTGGGCGAGGTAGAAGCGGAATTTCTCCTCGGCGAGGCTGCCGTCGCCGATGCCGCGCACGAAGGGGTGACTGAAATTGGCCTCCCAGAGTCCGCCGGCACCCTCTCTCAGCAGATCGGAAAGACTCATCTACGCCTCCACTATTTGCTGTGATAATTAAATCAGGGATACCCGCGCGGCCCGCCGATGTCAAGGTCGGCAATAAGCACAATTATTGACCGCAAGGGCTTACGCTGGTAGTGTGACGCTTGGATTTCACGACCATAACATTGATCGCGGAAAGCCATGGCGCTAAAGGACTCAGACCTGTTCGCAATCGACCAGTTCTTCGCGCGCAAGCAGTACGATCGCGCCGTGGAGCTCCTGGAGAAGCTGCACCGCCAGGCACCTGAGGAGATCTCGCTGAAGATGAAGCTGGCCGACGCGTATTTCCTCTACGGCCGAACGGCCCGCGCCAAACTGGTGCTGGAGGAACTGGCGGAATACTACGCCAAACGCGGCTTCCTGACCAAGGCAATGGCAGTCGTGAAGAAGATCAAGCGTTATGATCCCTCAGCCGACGTCGACATTTACAAGTACACACAGGAGGGCAAGGAGGATCAGTTTGTGACCCCCTCTCCCCTGGAACTGGAGTTGGAGGAAGAGGCTGAGCAGAAGGCCGAGACAGAGGAATCGACATTCAGAATCCTCGATGAGCTCTTTGCCGGACTCTCCCGCTCGGAGTTCGAGACGATCACCGACATGCTCAACGAGAAATTGGTCGGGCCGGGCGAAGTGGTGCTCAAGGAAGGCGAGCGCAGCGACAGCCTGTTCATCATCATCAGCGGCAGCGTGCGGGTGGAAACCAGGCACCGCAACAAGAGCATCGAGCTGGCAGTGCTGCGGGACGGTGAATTTTTCGGCGAGGTGGCCCTGCTGACCGGCAAGCAGCGCACGGCGACGATTACCGCGGTTGATGAATGCATTCTGCTGGAGATGAGAAAGGAAGATTTCCTGGGCCTCAGCGGGAACTATCCGCAAATGCTGCATACCCTGGAGACAACCCTCGAGCGTCGCGCCAGCGACACCGTCGATAAGCTGCTGGCGCAGGAGGGCGAGGAATAGAACGTATGATATTACCAATCATTAAGTATGGGGATCCGCGCCTGGCAACGCCCGCGGAAGAGGTGGAGGAGATTGACGACGAGATCCGTAAGCTCGTCGAGGACATGTTCGAGACAGTCTACAACGAGCCTGGAGTCGGGCTGGCCGCGAACCAGGTCGGTGTGCTCAAGAGAGCGGCCATAATCGACCTGAGCATCGGGGAGGATCCCAACGCCCCGCTGGTTCTGATCAATCCGGAGATCATCGAAAAGGAGGGGGAGCAAGCGACCGAGGAGGGCTGCCTTTCTTTTCCGGAAATCGAGATCGAGATAACGCGACCTGAAAGGCTTGTCGTCAAGGCGCTCGACCTGGAGGGCGAGGAATTCACACTCGAGGCGAGCAACCTACTGGCTCGCGCGATCTGCCACGAAATCGACCACATCGACGGCAAGGTGATCGTGGATCACCAGACCGGCCTGGCGAAGCAGATGACGCTGACCATGATCAAGCGCCTGAAACGCCAGGGGAAATGGGACTGACACTGGTAATCCCGAGAGGTAATGAGTGCCGGAGCGGCGTCGATGGCTGACAAGCTGAAAGTGGTGTTCTTCGGCAGCCCGGAGTTGGCGATCCCGGCGATGAGGGAAATCGCCGCCGACCCCCGCCTGGTGCTCCTGGGCGCGGTCACCCAGCCCGACCGCCCTGCGGGACGGGGCCGCAAGCCCAAGCCGCCGCCGATCAAGCAGGAGGCTCTTGCGGCGGGCGTTGACGTGCTGCAGCCGGAATCCATTAGCGCAACGCACGTGAAATGGGCCCTGAAGGAATTCAAGGCGGACTACTTCGTCGTGGTGGCCTACGGGCGGATCCTGCCCGCGCACGTGCTCGAGATTCCGCGGCTCGGCTGTATGAACCTCCACTTCTCGCTACTACCCAGGCTTCGCGGCGCGGCTCCAGTCAATTGGGCGCTTGTGCGCGGCGAGACTGTCACGGGCGTTACCACGATGCTGATGGACGAGGGGCTGGACACCGGGCCGGTTCTGTTACAGCAGGAAATAAAGATTGAGCCTGACGAAACGGCCGGCTTTCTGGCGCGCAGGCTTGCAGAAGCGGGCGCAGCGCTCTTAACCCACTCACTGATCGAATACGCCGAGGGCAGGATCGACCCAAGACAGCAGGATCATTCGCTGGCCACCAAGGCCCCGATGCTGAAGAAAAAGCACGGCCTGGTCGACTGGAACAAGGACGCCGTGAAAATCTACAACCGCTGGCGGGGGCTGGACCCCTGGCCCGGGATTCACTCTTCTTTCCGCGGCGAAACGATCAAGCTGATAGAGGTCGCCTGCGCAATGGGAAAGAGCCTGGACAAGGAACCGGGGACATTGATGCGGGAGGAGAACCGGCTTTTCGCCGCCTGCGGCGGAGGGTCGGCGCTCGAGATCCGGAGCATTCAGATGCCCGGCAGGCGGCCTGTCGTCGCCATCGACTTCGCCAACGGCTACCGCCTGAGCGAGGGAGAACTTCTGGGAAACGCCGGCGCCTGACCACCCTCTGAATCGCGTAATACCGTTCCGCCCGCCCGGCAGAACTATCTCACGTCGTAACGGATAAAAGCGAGAAAAGCCACCGCAATGAAGACGACCGAAAGCAGCACCAGGACCGCCAGATCGACCAGCGAGCTGGCAATGGACACATCGAGAGACTCGTGCTTGAACGAGGTGGTATCGATGTATTGGTCCGACACGTCGATCGGCTGCCCGCCGCCGAAGCCTTGATTCAAGTACTCTGGGTGCTGCTTGACCACATCCGTCGCGTTCTTCGAAAAGGTCGCTACTGTTCCCCTTACCTGCTCCTGAAAGATGTCGTCCGACGAATAGACACCACTCTTTGCCAGCCTCTGGATGCTGAAGGTGAGTGCGGCGGCGGGTGAGGTGTATCTGCTGATGTTGACAGCGAGCTGGGTCTGGACATTCTGCTTCTTGTTCATTTCCTCGACTTTCTTCATACCCTCCTGCTGAATCTTCTGGGTGAACTCCTGGTACTGCTCGGCAAGCCAGCTCTGGAACTCTTGGGAAGCCTGGTCCCGCTGTTGCTCCCAGGCTCGCATTCTCTCGCGATACTCATCGGTTACGACCACAGGCTTTCTCGGCCTGGTGCTGATCAGCTGCTGCTGCAACTCCTGCACTTTGGTTCGCAGCTTCTTCATCAACTCCCCTGTGTTCGGCCCGATCCCCCGCGCGAAATCCTTCTTCACCTCTTCCAGGGCCGGCACTTCGTGGAACCACTGGGCCACCAGAACCGCCCCCCTGGGAACGATGCTGATAAAGAAGACCCAGAGCATCAGCAGCACGAGGAATGAAACACTCGAGCGCTTCGTGAGCGATGAGACCATCATACCCAGGCTGTAGAAGACAAGCAGGTAAAGCATGAAGGCGAGGAAGATCAGCCCCAGCCTCACCCAGTCCTCGCCATTTAGCTGCACCGCGGGGAAAAAGAACTCCAGAATCAGCAGGCCCATGATCAGGGGGATCACGAACGGGATGATCAGCAGCACGAAGTTGCCTATCAGCTTGCCGATGATGAAGGAACTCCTCTTCATCGGGTTGGAGAAATTGAGCTTCAGCGTGCCCAGCTCTTTCTCGCCGCTGACCGCGTCGAAAGTAAACAGAATCGCAAAGAGGCTGAGGATGATCTTGACGATGAAATCGAGGTCGAGCAGGCCGAAGACGGCGAGTACCGGCGTCGAGTTGAACTTGCTGACGTCGAAAGTGGCGCCGGCCATGGTATTGACATTGCCCCTTCTGGCGGAATCGCCCTCCACACCGCTGACGAGCACCGACAGAGCGCTCGGGACCCGATAAACATTTTGACCGGCGACGAGAAAGTCCTGCTGGTAGTTGAAGACGTTTTTGAGCCTGTCCTTCTCAGCGGCCGTCTGCTGCCGGGCATCTTCGACCATCTGGGTGTAGGTGACGGCTCCGGTCACCAGGGCCGAGAGAATCAGCACTGTGCAGACTATATAGGTGATGAACACTTTCGGGGTGCTGATATTCGTCCTGATTTCTTTTCTGACGACATCCCAAATCATTGCACTATCCTCTTTCGACACCCGTCATCGGACGTCATAGCGTATAAATGCGACGAACGACGCCGCGAAGAAAACCATAGCCAGCACTATCAGCAGGCCGATATCCCAGATCGTGCGGGAGACGGTCACTGCGAAATCCTCTTCCCTGAACTGGAAGTTGATCCTGCTCTGTTGGACTTCCAATTCCTTATCGCCCATGAAGCTTTCGAAGAACTTCTGCGGATCGGAATCGTCAAGATTTTTCATCTCTTCAAAAACATAATTCCTGAATTCCTGCTGGAAACTTCGGAGTTGGTCGAGGTACTCGGTCTGGCGGGCCCAGCCGCTGCCGGCGAGATTCTGAACCGCAAAGCTCATCGCCGACGTCGGCGAGAGGCTGCGCGCTATCGACTCAGCCAGTGTGATCTGTGCCGCCTGCTGCTGCTCGTACTGCCGGTCATACTTGTCGAGAACCTCCTGCTGGAACTCCGACTGCTTCTCGAAAATCGATGCGATCATTTCCGCCAGCTCGCCCTTTTGCGCTGCCTGCGCAAATCTCGACTGATCGCTGAACTCCTTGAGGATTTCAGAGCGCCCCTGCGCGATCTCCTTCATCGCTTTCGTCTGCAAACTGGTGTACGACTCGTACGGCCTGAGCCTCTCAGCAGCGACAAGGCTCAGCTTGGGGATAATTGTCACGAACAGCACCCAGATCATCAGCAACACGATGAAGCTGGTGGCCGACCGCTGGCAAAGGGAGCTGACGAACAGGCCTGCGGCAAAAAACACGCCGAGATAGACCACATAGATACCGACAATCACCAGGAGCCGCAGCCATGTGTCGGCCGTGAAAGCGCCCAGCACATCCGGATAGAAAGCCATCATGAACGCCAGGCCGATTATCATCGGCAGGATGAACGCGATCAGGATCACCGAATAGCCGCCGAGTATCTTGCCGAGCAGGATCTTATAGCGCGGCACTTCGTTCGCTAGCGCCAGCTTGAGCGTGCCCAGCTCCTTCTCCCCGCTGATGGCATCGTAGGTGAGCATAATGACGAACAGGCTCAGCACGATCTTGACGACGAACGTGATGTCCACATTGCCGAAAACCGCGAGGATCGGCGAAACGAGATTGCGGCTTTCGTCGAGATCGGTGTCGATGTCCAGGTTAATTTCCGCCTGGCGCCCGAGGCTGTCGTCGATGCCGCTGTCGACAATGGTCAGTACGTAGGGGACCTTGGCCTCGAACAGCCCCACGTAGCCGGCGTTGATCCAGTTATTCTGGGCTGCCAGCACCTCTCGATTGGTCCCCAGGCGCTGCTGGGCGTCACCCACCTTCTCCGTATAATTCTTGCTGCCGATGATCAAGCCCGAGATCACCAGCAGAATGACCACCACGAAGGTGACCACGAACTTGAGCGTACCGACGTTGTCCATGATCTCCTTGCGGATGATGTCCCTCAGCATTTGCCTTCCACTCCTTTCACACCTCTCAGCGCCTTCAGCCGAAATCGGAGCCGGCTTACCACACCCGGCAATCCCCGCCTCAGCGCACGTCGTATCTAAGAAATGCCACTACCGCCACCGCCAGGAAAACCGCGGCAGTCAGTGCCAGAATCGCGAAATCCCAAATGGAGGCTTCCACCGATTCGCCCAGCGGCTCCGCAACGTAGAATGACCGATCGGGATACACCTCCGACAGGTCCAACTTCTCCATCGAGATACCCTGGCCACCCGAGAGCAAATCGGGCCTCTTATTGAGAAAGTCCCGCGCGTAATCGGTGTAACTCTTGACATAGTCGTCCACGCTGTCCCTGAACTGCTCATCTGAAGAATAGACGCCGGTCTTGGCCAGCCTGTCCACGGCGAAATCGAGCGCAGCCACCGGCGAGGTGAGGCGGCTCAGAGTTATCGCGAGCTGGTTCTGCCTATCCTGCTTCATCTCCTGCTCGCGGCTGATCTGGGAACCCCTTTCCGACATTTCCCGGGCGAATACGTCGTGCGCCTCCTGAATTCCTTGCAGCATCTCCTGCTGCTTCTGCTGCATGTTTCGCATGCCGTCGGGGCTGTTCATGGCGGTCCTGAATGACTCGAACAACTCCTCCACCTTCCCACGGACGGAATTCATGAAAGCCTCCTGGCTGGAGCCGAACTCGCTGAAATATTCCTTCCTGACTTCGTCCAAAGGCGGGACAGGCTCGAGCGTCTGGGCTGTCAGCACCGCCACCCGGGGAACCACGCTGGTGAAGAACACCCAAAGCATGAGCAGGATTAGGAACGAGACGACCGGCCTCTTCGTCAGAGCCGAGACCATCATCCCCATGCTGTAGAAAACCAGGAGGTAAAGCACGAATGCCAGGGCGATCAGCAGGATTCGGATCCAGTCGTCACCCGAGAAATCGATCCCGGGAGTAAATTCCACGATCAAGAGCCCCAGGATAAGCGGCAGGACAAACGGAATCAGCAGCAGGATGAAATTGCCGATCAGCTTGCCGACGATGTAGCTGCCGCGCTTCAAGCGGTTGGCGAAATTCAGCTTCAGCGTTCCCTGCTCCTTCTCGCCGCTGATTGCGTCGAAAGTGAACAGTATCGCGAAGAGGCTGAGAATAACCTTGACGATGAAGCTCAGGTCGAGCATCCCGAAGATGGCCAGAATCGGCGTGGAGTTATACTTGCTGACATCGAAATTCGAGCCGGTATAGAAGGTTATCCGTCCGCGCCGGGCAGCGTCGCCCTCCACCCCCGAGACAAGCACCGACAGGACGTCGGGTTCGCGATAGAGGTAAATGCCGTTCACCATGAAATCCATCTGGTAATTGAAGACGCTGCGGAGCCTATCCTTCTCCGCAGCCGCTTGCGCAACCGCCTCCTCCTTCAGGCTAAGGTAACTCATTGCTCCGGTGATCAGCGCGGCCAGAATCAAGATCACACATACCACATATGTGATCACCACCTTGGGGCTGGTCAGGTTGACCCGGATCTCTTTCTTGACTATCTCGAATATCATCTCATCCCCTGCACAACGGCTCAGCGAACGTCATAACGGATGAATGCCACGAAGGACGCGGCGAAGAAGACTATCGACATCAGGGCCAAAACGGCCATATCGATCATCGCCCGGGAGAACACGGTGCCCAATGTCTCCTCTCGGAACTCGAAGCTTACTCTGCCAATGTCGACATCGAGCTTCTGTTTATCCATCATGTCCCACATGCTATGGTATTCCACCGCCTCCGCTTTCTCGAAAACATAGTTCATGAAATCGATGCGGAATTTCCTCAACTGGTCGATGTACTCACGTTGCCTCGCCCATCCCGATCCGGCAAGGCTCTGCACGGCGAAGCTCATGGCGGAAGTCGGCGAGAGAAATCTGGCCATCGACTCCGCCAGCTCGATTTGTGACCGCTGTTGCCTTTCGTATTGACGGTCGTAGTAATCCATCACTTCGCGCTGCACGTCGCCGAGCTGGCGCCAGAAGTCGGTCATCATTTCCGATATCTCGGTCGTGGGCTCCTGCTGCCCGCCGCCGCCCATGAAGGCCTGCATCATGCTGCGGTTGCGGATCTGGATGAACTTCGGCAGAAACTCGTCCATCACCGCGGCACGCTTCTCGGAGACCTCCTTGTAGGCCTTGGTCTGCAAGGCGGTGTACGATTCGTACGGCTTGATGCGCTCGGAAGTGGCCAGGCTGATGCGGGGAATGATCGTGACGAAGAGCACCCAGATGACAAGCAGCACGACGAAGGATGTCGAGGAGCGGTGACTCAGCGAAGAGACAAATATCCCCAGCGCAAAGAAAACCGCCAGGTAGAGCAAATAGGCAGCCACGATTATCAGCAGGCGCCACCAGGCGTCAGTATTAAAATCGGCCAGAACCTCATTGTAGAAACCCATCATGAAGGCCAGGCCGAAGAGCAGCGGTAAAATGAAGGAGAAGGCGATTACCGTAAACCCTCCCAGGATCTTGCCCAGGAGTATCTGATAGCGGGGGATTTTATTTGCCAGGGCAAGCTTGAGCGTGCCTCTCTCCTTCTCTCCGCTGACAGCATCGTAGGTCAGCAGGATGACGAAGAGCGAGAGGATTATTTTAACCACGAAGGTCAGGTCTACCTCACCGAAGACGGCAAGTATGGGCGAAACCAGATTGCGGCTCTCGTCCAGCCGCGCGTCATTCAGGGTGTCGACGTAGGCAAGCCTGCCGAGGCTGTTGTCGATGCCGTTGTCGACGGTGCTCAGCACGAAGGGCTTCTTCGATTCGATAACGCCGGCCCAGCCGGCGTTGAGCCAGTCGAACTGGCTCTCGAGCATTTTCTGGTTGAGCTGCCGTTGCTTATTTACTTCCCCCCGCTGCTCAAGATAATTCTTGCTACCCAGCACCAGGCCTGAGATCACCAGGACAACGACCACCATGAACGTTAAAACGAACTTGAGCGTGCTGACGCTGTCCCGTATCTCCTTGAGAATTAAGGTCCGCAGCATTTTTTATCTCCTGCTACCACCCGGAAAACAAGCGGTCAGGTGCGCATGTAATCAAGATATAGGGCCTCGAGATCCTCGTGCTCGAGTTCCTCGGCGGTCCTCGTCATCACCAGGTTGCCCTTTTTCATGATGGCGACGCGGTCGGCGAGGCCTTTACTACGGAAGATGTCGTGAGTGCTCATGAAGATGCACCTGTTCTCCTCGCGCAGCTCTTTGAGCAGGTGGACGAACTCGTCGGCAGCCTTGGGATCGAGGCCGGCTGTCGGCTCGTCGAGGATGATGACCGGGCTGTCCTTGAGAATCGCTATGGCAATACCAGTCTTCTGCCGCATTCCCTTGCTGAAGGTCTTGAGTTTGCGCTCAAAGGCTCCCTCCTCGAGGCCGACTCGTCTCAGGGCATTGTAATACTCTTCCCTCGAGAGATTGCGCTTGCCGCCCAGGCGGGCAAAGTAATCGAGGTTCTGCCGTGCGGAAAAATTGGGATAGAGCATTACGTTTTCGCTGACGAAGCTGACGAAGCGCTTCGCCTCCAACGGCTCTTTCGTGACATCGATTCCTTTTACAAGGGCTGTGCCTTCGGTCGGCTCAATGAAGTTGAGCAGAAGGTTTATGGCTGTCGTCTTGCCGGCGCCGTTGGCGCCCAGCAGGCAAAAAATCTCCCCGGCTTCCACCTTGAGGTTAAGGTGGTCCAGCCCAAGCACACCATCCTCGTAGCGCTTGGTAAGGTCTATCGTCTCAAGCACTGTGACTCTCCTCCGCTATTATTCTCTCAGCGCATATTGTTCTATATTATTTATCCGCAATCTTAACGATCCGCAACACCTAATAGTTCAATGGCAGCCGATGTAATCCCCATGACTGACTTTTCTTCGCCGATGGCCAATAGTAGAGGCAGGTAAGCTCCGCGCCAGATCAAACCGGGGATTTTCTGGAGATGCCTGTAAACCCTTTGGGTCGATTCTGAGTCTAATAGTATGAAGGGACAGGTTTTATCTCCAGATAATGCGCGATGCATTAGTGATCCTGCTTGACAATATGCAGCGGCCGCCC
The DNA here is from genome assembly GCA_035530855.1 of Acidobacteriota bacterium. Classification (GTDB taxonomy): domain Bacteria; phylum Acidobacteriota; class DATKUA01; order DATKUA01; family DATKUA01; genus DATKUA01. The sequence goes on from DATKUA010000116.1 coordinate 14,915, forward strand.
GGTTGTTGAAATGACACTTTCGGAGTTTGAGGTTGGCAACTCAACCGCTTAGAACGGAACATCGGGAGAACGGAGAGTCGTCCATGCTTTACGCCATCGACTATTCTTTCGTCGACGGCAGCGTCAAGATCAAGCTCGCAACCTTCTTCTTCGACGGCAAGGAGATCTGGTACGAGATCCGTAGCGACAGCCCGCAGGCAACCTCACGCCATTTCGTTCACGAAGATTTACGCAAGCAGCTCAACAATATCATCCGCCTGCCGATCATGCGCTCTGAGCTTCGCGCGCGGACGATGCCCTGGTATTTCAAGAAGCTGAAACCGAATACCATGGACCACTTCTGCAACATCAGACACGACTCTACTTACTATCACTTCTCATCAATCCGTAAAATCTCCTCCTGAGATCCCCCCGCAGCACTCTTAACTTCTATTGACCTTATTCAAATCGTCGGCTACTTTTATAGTACCAATGAGGTAATTAATTAGCCTGAAGCGCTTATGATCTAAATATCACGGTCGAAGCACCGATGGAAGAATCCCGCGCAACGTCCAAGCACAAAATAACTGCTGAGAGCATCAGCGTCCCCTTGCTGCACCCTCCAGGAGCCGTTGATACCGAGACCTTTCTACAGAAGTGCACCGGAGCCGGCAGGTGTGTCGAAGCCTGCCCACACGGGAGCATCTCGCTCATGTCGCTGGAAGGCCAAAACATAGTTCCTGTGATCAACCCGGCTATTTCCCCATGCTTTCTCTGCGAGCCGGCACCCTGCGCCGACGCGTGCGAGTCAGGCGCCCTGGAACAAATCGACATGCGCCGCGTCCGGATGGGAATCGCCAACCTCGATCCGTACCTTTGCTTGAGATTTGGCGGAGAGGATTGCACTGTCTGTTACGACTCGTGCCCGCTCAAGGATGAGGCCATCCTCTGGGAAGAGGAGATCGAGGCCCCGCTGATAAACATGGATAAATGCACCGGCTGCGGAGTCTGCATGTTCAAGTGCCCTGCGCCGGAGAGGCCGATCTCCATCGTAATCGCCTGAAATTCCTGCCTTTATCCCTCACTGTCCTTTAGTGTCGCGATCTCCTATATCTGCAACTCGCAGCTTTTACCTGCACTAGATTTTGTGCTAGACTCCGCTCTAACTTCAGGCTGATTTCATCTGGCTGAGCTATGCTGTTACAGAAGATTAAGATCAAGGGCTTCAAGAGCTTTCCGGACTCGATAGAGCTGGAACTCGAGAAGGGCATCACGGGTATCGTCGGGCCCAACGGCTGCGGCAAGAGCAATATTGCCGACTCGATCAACTGGGCACTCGGCGAGCAAAGCCCTACTTCGCTGCGCGGCAAGCGTATGGAGCAGATGATTTTCAACGGCAGCTCGAATCGCAAGGCGATGGGCGCGGCTGAGGTCACCCTGGTGCTCAGTGCCAACGGCAAGCTGCCGAAATTGCACGACGGCCCTGAAGAAGAGCAGGAGCTACTGCGCCAGGGCTCCGGATTGCCCGATTTGCTCTCGCTGGGTGAAAACGGCGAGTTGTCAGTTACCCGCAGAATGTTTCGCGACACCCAAAGCGAGTATCTGTTGAACGGTAAGCCCTGCCGCTTGAGGGATATCCAGGATTTGCTGATGGCCCTCGGTATCGGATCGCGGGTGGTGACCATTGTCGAGCAGGACAGGATTAACGTCATTCTCAATTCCCGGCCGGTCGACCGCCGTGAGCTGATAGAGGACGCTGCCGGAATTACCAAATTCAAGCTGAATAAGCACCTTACAAAATTAAAACTCGAGCGCACCGGACAGAACCTGATGCGCATTGAAGACCTTCTCGCAGAGCAGGAAGTACATTTGCGGAGTCTGCGCCGCCAGGCCGCCCGGGCCAGGCGCTTTCGCCGCTACCAGGCCGAGATCAGGGAGATAGAGACCTCCCTGCTTGCGGTACGCCACTTCGAACTGTCCGAGCAACACAGGGAGAGCAGCCGGCGATTGCGCTCCCTCGAGGAGGACCTGGCCGGCTCCAGCGCAAAACTCTCATCAGCTGAAAGTGCGCAGGCGGAGCTGCGCCAACGAGTCGACGAATTGATCGCCAACCAGGTTAACACCCGCGAAAAACACTACCAGAGCAGCCTGGAGATCGACCGCGATAACAACCGCCTGAAGCACCTGAGGGAGGGGCTCGACAGTCTCTTCAGACGCCGTGAACAGGCCACCGCGCGGCACCAGGAAGCTCAAAAGCGCTATAAGAGCAAGCGCCTGAACCTCGACGACGCAAAGCGCCAGGTGGAAGAGCTGGATAAAGAGCTGATATCGGCTCAAGTTCGCCTGAAGGAACTCAAAAAGAAAGCCGACCTCGCCGGCTCCGACGTCGACTCTCTTCGGAGCGAGAAAGAAAGGCTGCAGAGTGAGCTGGCCGAAAAGCGGGAAAAACTGGCTGCCGAAAAAAGCCGCCGGGAATCCCTGCGGGCTGAGGAGCAACGCCTGGCGACCGCGTCGGTAAATGCCGCGGCGCTGAAGGACAAGCTGCGCGGCAAGATCTCCGAGGTCGACGACACAATATCTCAAACAAACCAGCGTATCGCCGAGCTGGACGAGCGGCTGCTGCAAACCGACGGAGAGCTGCAGCGCGGTATCGATGACCGCAAGGCACTGGAAAGGGAGATCGAGGCTCACGACCGGAGGGCCGAGTCGATCAAAGGCTCCCACGGCAGTGCCGCGGCCACCTTGGACGCCCTGCTGGAGATGGAGAAGCGTCGAGAGGGAGTGGCCGACTCCACCCGCGCTCTCTTCGATAACGAGGATATCCGGAATGCGGTGAAGCCGCTGGGGCTGATCGCGGATAGCTTCGACATCGATCCCGCCAGAATCAAGGCCGTGATTGCGGCCTTCGGCAGGATTCTCGAGGCAGTCCTGGTTGAAGACGAGAGTGCTGCCGAGCTCGGACTTAAAATGCTTCGCAAACAAGAGATAGGCCACGCTTCCTTCGTACCCTTGTCGAGGATTCCTGAAGCCCCCGCCGCGAACATACCCGAAGACGATCTGAGAGCCGGGCTCGGCCCCAGGGGCGATCTCGGCAAGCGGCTGCTCTCACTCTTCGAGCCCGCCCGCCTGGCTTCCGACACCCACCAGGCCATCGAGATATCGGCGGGCGGCGAGGTCGCTGTTGCGGCGACAAATGAAGGCACCGCCGCGCGGAATGGCCGTTTGATCAGGGGTGGATCGGACACCTCTCGAGAGGAGGCGTTCACCAGGCGAACCCGGATAGACGACGTCCGGAAGCAGGCTGAATCCTTGGAGAAGGAACTCGAAAAACTTTCTGCTGCGAGAGCCGAATTCTGCAGCCGGCGGGACGATATCGATTCCACGATTAACGAACTGAGAGAGACGCGTGAAAAACTGAGACTGGAAAAGGCCGGGCTGTCTGCTCAGGCGAGGGCGGACATAGCGGAACGGGAGCGGCTCGAGGACTCCCAAGTCGACAAGAACAGGGAAATCGAATCGCTGAAAGGGCAGCTCACGGATGTCGCCGCAGAGATCGAGAACGAGACCGACGTCCTGGCTGGGGTGGAGAGCGAGATCGAGGCCGTGTCCTCGGCGCTGCAGAATTTCGATGAGCGCCTGCAGCAAAGCTCTGAAGCCGCGGGTGACGCGCGGCACCGGGAGAGCCAACTACTAGCCGAAATCAGCGCGCTTGAGGAGCGTTGCACCGCCGGCCGCAGGGCTGCGGAGTTGATCGAATCAAACCTCACCGACCTGCTCGAGAGAATCGCCTCCTCCCAGGACGAGATCAAGATGATCGAGGAAGAGCGCGTCAATAACCTGCACGAAATCGAGTCGATCGAGACCGGTATGCAGGAAAAGATCGAAGCCAACGAAGCGCTCAAGCGCTCGCTCAGCGAGATCGACGGCAGGCTGATGGAACTGAACTCGGCCCTCAAGCTGCGCGAGGCGGAGGTCAAGCGCCTGCGGGCCGAGCACGCTGAAATCCAGGAGAAGCTGGAACGCATTAGGCTCGAGTCGCAGGAGCACCTCCTTGAGTTGGAGCACCTGCGGGAGCGGGCCGCTTCCACGCTTCAAATCGATCCCGAAGAGTTGGCGGATTCGGGTGCGCCGGCGGTGGCGGCCGGCGAGACTGACGAGAGCTTCGATTCTCAGGAGGCTCAACAACGCCTCCAGGATCTTAAGGACAAGGTCGAGCAGATGGGGGCAGTCAACCTGCTTGCCAGCGAGGAGTACGAACGGCACCAGCAACGGCACCGCTTCCTGCTCGACCAGAGGCAGGACATCGTCGACAGCATCGCTTCGCTCGAGCGGGTGATCAATCGCATCGACCGTGTCAGCCGCAAAAGATTCCGCGAAGCGTTCGACCGGATTAACGAGAACTTCCACAAGACCTTCCGTAAGCTTTTCGGCGGCGGCCGCGCGGAGTTGCAGCTGGAGGAAGGCGACCTGCTGGAGGCGGGTATCGAGATTCTCGTTCAGCCGCCCGGCAAGCGACTGCAGAGCGCGACACTGCTCTCAGGCGGAGAAAAGAGCATCTCGGCCTTTGCGCTGATCATGGCCGTGCTTCAGTTCAGACCCAGTCCCTTCTGCATCCTCGACGAGGCCGACGCCGCGCTCGACGAGGTCAACACTCGCCGGATCGCCAACCTGCTGCGCGACTACAGCCACTCCACACAGTTCATCCTCATCACCCACAACAAGACCACGATGGAAGTCGCCGACCGGCTCTACGGCGTCACGATGGAAGAACCCGGCGTCAGCAAGCTGGTATCCGTGAAGTTCAATTGAGCGACGGCCGCTTGACACAATTCCTTTACTTTACCGCCATGATGGCGGTAAAAAGGATCGAAATTTCCCACATGTTCGAGGGCAGCCAATGGCTCAGGAAAAGAGGGAATCGAAACGGGCCGAGACGGTATGGCACACTGAAATCGTCCAGCCCTGGTTGACAAACGTCCTTGGCACGATGTTCGGAGGCAAGGTCTTGGAGATGATGGACGTTACCTGTGCCATCGCCGCGGCGCGATTCTGCAAGCGCGACGTCGTCACCATCTCCTCCGAGCGCGTTGACTTCAAGGTACCCATCAGAGCCGGACGCATCGTCGAGCTGGCAGCCCGCGTCGTCTTCACCGGACGCACCTCAATGACAGTCAAAGTGGATGTCTACAGCCAGCATTTCGCTGAGGAATCCAAGCAGCTTTGCACCACCGGCTACTTCAACTTCGTCGCTCTCGACCGCACCGGCCGTCACACCGTGCCTGTGCCCGAGCTGATCGTCGAGACGGAAGAGGAGCAGCGCGACTGGGAAATCGCCGAGCAACTCCGCCGCAACCGCCAAGCCTAATCGCCCTAGGACAAAAAAAAGCGGGGGATTTTAAATCCCCCGAGCTCAGAAAGTGAAGGGAATAAGGAGCTACTCTATCTAGTCGGCTCCGCAGGGAGCGGAGACGCAAGGTGCATTTTGAGTGGGCGGCCCGTCTCAAGGGCGAACCGCCCACACGGCGGCCCCTGAAATATCAAGGGTCAAACGAGAGGTGCTGCGAAGCAACGCCCCTCACTCAACGATCTCGCACTGGCTGAACCCGCTGGAAGTGCCTGCCTCAACTGGGGGCCTATACGGGGTTTGCCTCCCGAGGACTCCACTATTCCTAGAGAACAGCCCCGAGATCGTTAAAGTTCAACTTGTTAAAGAGCGTTGTAACCGTCTCAAGCGCTGACTTTCGCGGCGGACTCCGCTCTGGCCCCGCCCCAAACTCCAGCGCCTGAGCCGGTTCGGCCCGGCCTGTTGGCCGACGCCTGTCTCTCCTCACCCAGCCCGCATAGCACCAGCACTGCAAGCTGCAGCCTGCTCCTGCGCCACTCATTTACCGTCGAGAGAAGTCCCGACACTTTGTCGCCTGCGTTGCTCATGCGTGCTTCTTTTCCTTGGTCAACATCCGCCGTCTCAGGTAAGCGGGGATCTTCAATTCCTCCTCGCTCAACCGGCGGGGATTCAGAACCGTTATGCCCTCTCTCCTGTCGAGCTCCCGGCGGCGAGGGAGGTCAACACCGCCGGAGCTCATGCGCCGCGCTGGATTCTCGCTCTCACTGATGTGCCTCTGCAGGAAGTCGAGTTCCACAACCTCGTTGAACAGCGGTAGCCCGGAGGCAATGATGCTCACCCGCGTCTTGCCCTGTTTTACTCCGTTAAACACGACGCCCAGCGCGAGCTGCGCGTCCTTACTGAATACCCGCTGGGCCACGCCGAAGGCGTTGCGCACGCCGTCCATCAGAACATCATCGTCGATGGCGAACTGGATAAGTGCCCTCGGGGCTTTGGTGATGTCGCTCTTCAACTTTGCGAAGCGCTCCATCGCGGTCTTGAGGGCTTCGATCGCGTTGTTGCGCATCGCGCTCACGCCGGTGGCGAAAGCGCAGAGTCCGCCCCGCTTGAGGTGGCTCTTGATCGTGCCGAAGTCGAGCAGCATGCGCTTGTTGGGCATCAGGAACTCGAGCATGCCGCAAACCGTCTCCATCAAGGCCGCATCGGCTCGTCTCAGGGCCTCCTTGGCTGCCATCTTTCCCTTGCCGACACCGGCCAGCATATCGTTGCTCAGCAGGAAGACCGAATCGGCGCAGCGCACAAGCGAATGGATCTTGCGCTTGGCCAATATCGACTTGCTCTCTTCCTCGTAGCCGAAGGGGCGCGTGGCGATCACAATCGTCAACGCACCGGTTGAGCGGCTAATCTTGGATACCTCAGACATCAGGGCTGTCGCGGTCCCGCCGCCCAGCCCTCCGATTATCAAGTTGGCTTTGACGCCGCTCACCAGATCGCGCACCTGCATGTTGTTTCCGCTGAGGCAGCGCTCGCCCATCTTGTCGTCGCCGCCCGTCCCGTCACCGCCGGTGAATTCCTCGCCCAGCAGGAGCCGCTGGTCGCATTCCGCCTCGTAGAGCCTGCCGCGATCGGTGTCGATGCCGAGGCTGGAAACCGAGTTACCGAGCAGGTCATGCAGCCGGTCGAGCTGAGTCAGGCCGCAGCCGCCGATGGCGGTTATTTTGACCTGGCTGGGTCCTTCCTCTTTCGCCTCGGTATCCTCGAAAAGTGTCATATCAGCTCTCTCCCCTCGGGGACCGGTGCTCCCACCAGAGCGCTGAACCAGCAGCGTAACTTTTCAAACGCGGTCATGCCGGAGGTCTCCATCCGCCTGTTGGCGAGAATCCGCTTGCGCAGCAGCCGTAGGGTGCCTACAAGTGCGGCGCAACCGGGATCGCTGAATCCCATCCTCGTGCCGTTCACCGCACGCGGGTGCCCTACCTCGACGTTCCTGTCGAGGACGATCTCGGCCAGCTCGGGCAGTCCGGCCAGCTTGGCGCATCCGCCGGTAAGGATTACGCGGGAAAGCAACTCTGGAGCCAGGCCCTTGCTGATTTCCTGGCCGACGGCATAAAGAAGTTCCTGAGCGCGGTCGCGTAACACAGTGGCGATCTCGCGCGCGGAAATGAGCTTCTCCACCCCCAGACCTCTCTCCTTGAGGTCGATCACTTCGTTGTAACGGATCACCTGCGGCAGAGCGCAGCCGAAGTTTTGCTTGACATCCTCGGCAACCGCCATGCTCTCGTTGAGGAAAATCGCCAGGTCGGAGTCGAAATCGCGCCCGCCGCTGGCGATCACGCCAAGATGCAGCAACCTGCCGTGAGCATAAACCGCTACGTCTGTGGAATTACTGCCCAGATCGACCACCGCCACCCCTGCTTCGATGTTTTTGCCGAGCACCGACAGCGCGGAGCTCAGCCCCGAATAACTCCAGGAGCTGACGTTGTAACCGCAGGATTTGAGGGTCTTCTCGATTTGATCGAGCGCCGAAAGGGGCGCCGTAACAAAAATGATCTCGATGCCGAGTTGCTCTCCTCGTTGCCCCAGAGGAGGCTCGCTGCCGCTGTAAACGGTATCGAGACTGTAGCGGACCGGAACCACCTGCATCACGTGTTCGACGAGGCTCGATATCTCCTCACGGGCGCGCCCGACGGCGTTGTCGACCATCCGCTGGGTTACGCGGCCGCGGGTCGGCACCTTAACGGTCGTAAAATGGCTGAAGTAGGAGATAAACGGGGCGGAGATAGAAACCTGCAGGCGCTTGGAGCGCACCCCATTGCGGCGCCGCAGGTCGGTGATCGCGCGATCGACGGTCGCGGCGAAGCGATTCGAGTCGGTGACCGCGCCGTCGCTGAATCCGAGGTTGTAAGAGGAGGCGTAGTCGAGCACCGTCACCTCGCCCGACGGTCCAATTTTGGCCAGCAGGGCTTTGATGCTGCTGTGGCCCAGATCGACAATCAACAGATTATCGCCGTTCCCGCGCCGGGCCGTCCCCTTCCACCTCTGGTAGGCGCTCTCGAAATCGATGACGGCACGACGATTCATCGTGCTCTCTTTCCCTTCTGTCCTCGGCCCACGACGGCCAACTGCTGCCTGGTCAGTTCCCTAATCCGCAGCAGGGTTTTCTCGATCTCCTGCTCCATCAGACGCACCGCACGGCTGGTTCGAGGCTCTCTTATCGCCGCAATACCCATATCACCGGCTCCCCAGTGCGGCCGGTCCGCTCTGGACTGGTTCGCGTTCCCCTGCAACCGCACGGCTGCTGGAGGCATCGAGCGCGAAGATCGCCATCAGACCGCCGGCAAGCAGCAGGGCGGCTATCGCGACAAGCAGCCACTGCCCCACTCTCACGGTCACCTGCAATCTCATCGCTGCTCCTCCGAAGTGCGGTTGTCACCATTTATCTTGCTTACGGTTCTCTCCGCTATCTCCTCATAGCGGCTCATCTGCTCATCGAAATAGCGCTCCCAATTCTCCTGCTTCCAGATCTCGATGCGGTCTTCAGCACCGATGACGGACACGATGTCTCCGGGCGAGACCTCGATGTGGCGCCGGTAGGACTCGGGGAGAAGCAAACGGCCCTGGGCGGCGACCTCCACGTCGAGGCCGGTGCCGGCGATGCGCGTCAACGCCCGGGCATCCGATGAACCGGGAAGGAGCGGTCCAAGCCCGGAAAGAACTTCCTTCCAGCCGGAATCCCACGTCGCGTGTGGATACAGTGCGAGGCATTTCTCCGGCATGCGCATCATCCGGCACTTCCTGCCGTGGTTGTCCAAAAGGGTGTTCAAGAGGCGGGTGGGCAACTTGATGCGTCCCTTCTCATCCAACTGAGGTGAATATTCCCCGTGGAAGGAGTTGCTATTTTCGCCCACTTTTGGTACCCTTTAGTCCCCTGAGTGTTTTGGTTGGTTACGTCTAGTACAATTTAGTCCCCTGGCGAACGGACGTCAAGCAAAAAAACGGCCTCACAATCATTATTTTTTGAGCATACTAGATGTTGTGGTTTAGATTGATAACTAACACAATATGATGTACGCATCAAAATAGAAAAAATCCAGGATTGACGCCATCAAACGAGCAGCGGTTCCTTGCTCGGTCGGACACGCCCTCCTGCCTTCGGCAACCGCCCGATGAAGCGGAACGCAAAGACGACCACATAACCGAATCGTCAAGAATCCTTGACACCGTATAGACATTTAGACAATTGAATTGCAGAGGCAACCCAGGCTAATTTACTGAAAATGAAGGGTTTAACCAAGAGCGCCGACATGGCACGGCACTTGCTCAATATCAGGACGGTCCGACACTTAGCTACACTACGGGGAACGCAAATGCAGACCGAGGGCAAACAGCACAAGATTAACCTCCTCTCGGAACTTAGCTCCGAGGATATGCAGAAATTAATAAACTCAGCGGTAATCAACAATTACGATCGCCGGGAAGTGATCTATCTGCCGGGAGACGAACGGACTCACGTTTTCCTGGTGATCGAAGGCATCGTCAAGCTGGCGCGCATCAGCGAGGACGGCCGCGAGATCATCATCACTACCGCTGAGGCCGGCGAGATGTTCGGCGAGCTGGCACTCGTCAACCCGGGTCCCCACGACACGATGGCCGAAATGATGAGCGATGGGAAAGTGGCAGCCCTGGACGTTCACGAACTGGAAGAAATCATGCAGGAAATGCCGAGGCTGTCGCTGATTATTGCCCGGATAATGGGATACCGGCGCATGCTGCTGGAAAGCAAGCTCGAGGACCTCGCCTTTCGCAACGTTCCGGCGCGACTGGCCAAGTTCCTCCTCGAAGAAGCGGCAAGCCGCGGCAACGGCATTGGCGGCACGATCGTTCTTCCGAGCCATTATTCCCAACAGGAGATCGGCTCGATGATCGGCAGCACGCGGGAAACAACGAGCCACTTCCTGAACAATTTCCGGAAATCCGGGTTGATCGACTTCAACAAGCGCCTCATCAGCATCCTCAACCCCGAGAAACTCGCAGAGCTGAGCGGGGCGATGGCATAGACCACCCACTTAGGACACCATGTCCACTCCAGGACAACCCCCTACACCTGCCCGGGACTGCGGTTCCGGGCTTTTTTTTCACCTTGCCCCCTGATTAATAAATAAAATCCGTATTTCATGCGCCTATTTGCTCCATAGAAATACATTCGACTGCATACGAAGATTGACTGTCCCCTCGAATATTCTTAACATCCCTTGAACAGGCTCTTGTTTCGCCCTGCATTTTCCGCAAGGTGCCCATCCTAAAAACAAGCGGCAGATACACAAACGGGAGTACCTACAACATGTCATCTGAAGGCCTATCAAGGTTGTTCAGGGGGAGTCTATACGTCAAAATCATCGCCTCCCTGCTGCTGGTTCTAATAACAGCTTTGAGTGTGACCACTTTCTTGGAGTTGCAGGACAAAAGCGGATTCTTCCGAGCCAAGCTCGAAGGTGAAATCGATAATCTCAACACAGTTCTCAACGCCGCTCTCTACAACGTGATGATGAATGAGAATGTGGAGGGCCTCCAGGTCATATTGAGCAGGGTGGCGGAAGTCGAGGGAATAAGGCAGGCATATGTGCTCAACGCCGACGCTGAGATCTACATGGCATCAGATGCGGAAATGGCAGGAGAGCTCGAAATAGCAAATGAGGTCGCTCACGTCAGGGATACCCTTGGCAGTTACGAATCGATGAAAAAGAGCGCCTCCGGAGAGGATTACATGCTCGGCCTGACGCCGATTGTGATCGAGGCCGCCTGTCTCGACTGCCACGACGACATGAATGAGGGCGACATTATCGGCCTCCTGGGTCTCGAGAAGTCGGCAAAAGCCGACGTCGAGAGCATGCAGGGAAGTCTCTGGAGGTCGGTTCTATCCGCCGCCGCGGCTGTGGTGTTGATCGGCCTCGTGATTGCCTGGCTGATTTCCCGGCTTGTCACCAGGCCGTTGAAGCTGACGATAGACAATCTCAGCCACGGCTCCGACTCGATCATCTCGGCGTCGTCGGAACTGACCCAGAGCAGCGCGAAGCTGGCCGAAGGAGCCAACGACCAGGCAAGCTCGCTGGAAGAGGTCAGCAGCAGCCTGGAGGAATTGGCATCCGTCACTCAGCAGAACGCCGACAACACGCGGGAAGCCAGCAGCCTTGCGGTCAAGGCGAGGGAATCTGCCGAAAGCGGGAACGCATCGATGAGCCGGATGTCAGAGGCCATCGCGGCGATCAAGGAATCCTCTGACAAGACTGCAAACGTCATAAAGACCATCGACGAAATCGCCTTTCAGACCAACCTGCTCGCCCTCAACGCGGCGGTGGAAGCTGCGCGGGCGGGCGAATCCGGCAAGGGTTTCGCCGTGGTGGCCGAGGAGGTACGAGCGCTGGCTCAGCGCAGCGCCGGAGCCGCCAAGAACACTGCCGACCTGCTGGAAACCTCCAGAGCCAAGGCTGTTCACGGGGTGGCAGCCATCGAGGAAGTGGCGAGCGAATTCGAGAGAATATATGCCAGGGTGCAGAAAGTAACCGAGTTAATAAACGGTATCGCTGAGGCCAGCCGGGAACAGGCTGACGGCATCCAGCAGATCAGCACAGCAGTCTCCGAGATGGACGGCGTGACACAGCAGAACGCTGCAGCATCGGAGCAGTTCACGGCGACAAGCCAGGGCTTGCTGAATCAGGCCGACGCGCTGAATCAAGCCGTCATCGTGCTGAAAGCAATATTGGGCGGAACTGATACCAGTGGCGTCGCACTTCCAGGTCGCAGGGAGCCGGCCGGTCTGATCGATAACAGATGAGTCCGGTGCGGCTGCCGGGCTGATAAAATCGCCGCCGGGTCACTCCTGCCCAAGTTGTCTGCGAGCTTCCTGCAGTTTCAGCAGCTTGCCCTCTTCATCGGGGCCCGGAGCATCCGCGAGCTCGGAGAAAGCCTTGAGGAACAGTTTCTCCCCTTTGAACTCCCGCAGTTCCTTGAGGTCCTGCTCCGGAACCTCTCTGCCCCCGAGCATCAAGCGAATCAACTCGACCTTCGAGTGATCGTCGACATGCTTGAGCTTGATGAGCCAGCGCAGTATCACGCCGTATTCTTCGGCGGAGATCGACTTCTGCGCTTGAAGCGTCTTTGCCATCTCGAATGCGGTCAGCAGCTCTGCAGCGGATTTCTCGTTGCGCACACTGCGACCGCTGTAGAGCATCACTGCCTCCTCCCCGACGATTGTCACCAGGCTGGTCACAAAGTACCTTCGCGCCGTCTCGTAGCCCACCTCGATGAAAACCTTGCGCCCCCAGTACCAAGGATTGAGCAGGTTTGCAGCGCCCCAACCGACCTGCCACAGTTTCCTCAGAGCCGGCTTGCTCATGACGAATTCCGTGACCGGGTGTTGGCGTACCGTGTCGTAGCCTTTCTTGAGGGTAAGAATCGTGGCAATGTCGAGGCCGCGGAACTTGTTGATCAACGGCTTGTCGAGGATTTCCTTCAGCCGGCGAGTGACGCGCTCGTTCAATTCCAGCAGCCCGTCGATGTTGGCCTTGTATTGCGGCTCCTTTTCGTTGGGGTAATAGACCGACGCTATCTTTTCGACCGCCTCGAACGTAATCTGCGAGATCGCCCGCGGGTTGAGCTGCATCTCCTCGCCAAAGCGGCTCCAGATGTGGCGGCGGTAAGTCTTCAACAGCTCGTAGGCTTCCTTGTCCTTCTCGGTCGGCATGTCGACCATCCGCACCGGCATGCGGTCGATCGAGCGGTCGATGCGCCTCTTGCGCGCCCAACGCCACAACCAACCTAAAAGAATAATCGCCAGAACCGCCCCGGCGAGAATCGCTATCTGCTCGATCTGCATTTTTCCGTTCCCGTTAAAGTATCTTAATCGACAACCAGTTGGCCGCAGGCCGCCGAGAGCTCCCCACCCCGGCTGCGCCTGACTGTACAATTGATTCCTGCATTCACCATCTCGCCGAGGAAAGCGTCAATCGCTGCCTCGCCAGGGATTGCGAACGGCAGGCCCTCGCAGGCATTGTAGGGGATCAGATTCACCTTGACCCGCAAACCACGCAGCAGGCCGGCGAGCTTCCTCGCCTGCGCCGGGCTGTCATTCACCCCGCCAAGCAGTACGTATTCCATCGTTAACCGCTCGCGCTTAAAAGCCTCCTCGGGCAGGCTTTGCAGAGTCGCCATCAGCTCGGGCAGCCGATACCTGGCGGCGACCGGCATCAGTTTTTCCCTCAACTCCTGATCGGGAGCGTTAAGAGAAACCGCAAGCCGCGGTGCCCTCGGGAGGTTTTCCGCTGAGAACAATCTCCGAATTCCCTCGGGGATACCCGCCGTCGATACTACTATTCTCCTCATCGGCACCGCCAGGCCGTGAGCGTCGTTGAGGATTTCGAGCGCGGTCAGCATGGCCTCCATGTTGAGCAACGGCTCTCCCATGCCCATGAATACGATGTTGACCCGCGAGGGCCTCTCCTTAATCCGCGAGAGCATCATTACCACCTGGGCAACGATCTCCGCCGCTTCCAGGTTGCGCCGCAGCCCCATCGTGCCCGTCTTGCAGAAGGCACACCTGAGCGAGCAACCGACCTGCGACGAAACGCAGAGGCTGATTCCGTCGCTTTCGCCGTCCGGCATGACCACGCACTCGATCGCCTCACCATCATCCAGCGCAAGGCGGTACTTGATGGTCCCGTCCCCGGACGCAAGTTCTTGACCTATTGCCGGAAGTTCGCAGGAGAACAGGCTGGAAACGGTCTCTCTCAGGCTTGTCGGCAGGCTGGTCCACGCCGCCGGATCGGTAACCAGCTTTTCGTACAACCAGGAAAAGATCTGGTCGGCACGGTAGCGAGGCTTGCCGATGGCGCTGAGTCTCGCCGACAACTCATCGCGCGTGAGACCGTAGATGGATTCCTTACGCGTCATGCTGTTTATGCTAGCACGCAGCAGGCAGGGTCACAAAAGGGATAACTACCTCCCGCCGGGCCTTTGCCAGAATGCGGAGACGGAATTTTCCGGCTGATCAAGGGAATACAAACAGTGCAAGATCAGCGAAGCTCGAGTTTCCAGAAGGGCCAGATCGGCAGTTCCTCCGGCGGCCAGGCCATCCGCTCGGCCAATTCCGTGTAACGATCGGCGTCCTCCTGCAGCATGTACCCCTGCCTTACCAATTCTCCGACGGCGGCCGCGACCTTGCCGACGTAATCATTCCTGCTCCCGTACCTCTCTTCGATGGAGGGACGCGGATCGTTCAGCCTTCGCCTCTCGGCCCCGGTGGCCGGGAAAACCCAGAAGGAGCCTTCGAAGCGCCCGAGGAAGAGAGGCGCGCCGACCTCAGCCCTGCGCGGATTCCACCCCTGGAAAGTCCCGAGTGGCACCTGCAGTTCCGGCAGGCGTATGCCGCCGATGCTGTTTCCGTCGGCATCGCAAGCCGGAACCCGCGTTATATATGGCTCGCCCATCTCGGGAGGAATGGTCGTCATTATTCCCTCGGTCCAAAAGCGGTCGCCGTAGTCCACGCGCGGCGGCTGCAGGTTGCGGCCCGGATGGCGCATTCCCGGAATACTCGGGAAGTTCTTCTTGTGCTCAGCCGCTGAAATCAACTCACCGCGGTCGATGCGTGGATAGCGGCTGGGCGGCGGCTCCATTCCATCCGTGACCCAACGATCCATCGCCACCATCAACGCCCGCAGCACGGGGCTGACGTTAATCGGATTCAGCGAGTGCTCGTGTATCCCCCGCTCCCGCGAGCGCACGCCCCTATGCGGCGCGCCGACGGTGGCGTAGATGCGCACCTTCTCATGCGACGGCGCATCCCTGGTGCCCTCGACATTGGTATGGATCAGCGACGCCGAGCGCGTCCAATACTCCAGTTCGTTGTTGGTGATCATGATGTGGGGCACCTTGCCGAGCTGCTTCGCCACCGCGAGGACGTCGTTGTCGCCGCCGGAACCCGGATCGCCGGACGGCAGGTAGTTGAAGGGCATGTGGTCCGCCGGCATGTAATTACCCTCGAGGTGACTGGGGTGATGAGTCGTCTGCGCGAAGCGAAAGTTGAAGCCCCCCTTGCCGCCGCCGGCTACGTGGATGCGCGCGCCGTCGAACACCATGCGGCCTGCCTCGTCGACGTGGAAACCCTGCCAGATCATGTGGGTGATGAAGCGGCCTGACTGCGACACACCGAAGATATAAGCCAGCTCGCTGTCCGGCCTCAACTCACCTTCGGAAGAGCGGACCGCCAGCGGATTAGGAGTCCCGAATTCATCACTCGCTGCGAAACGGAAAAACGAGATTGCATCGCGCACAGAGGCCAGCCCCAAGCCGACCACCTTCGGACCCTCGACCTCGTAGATCAGTTCGTAGATCCTGCCGGGCTCAAGCCCCGATTCCAGATAGAGAGAGGTGGGATCTGAGATGATCACACCGTCCTCTTCTCTCGCAAAGCGCCATTCGCCGTTCGGGATGGGTCGCCGTTCACCAAGCGGCTCGTCGCGAACAGTGAGGACGCAGCCTGAATTGTCATCTGGATCCAGAGCCGGGTAGCAACGGCTGCCGCCCCAGGCCAACGGCTGGCTCTTCACCCTTTCCATTTCGAAGCTCAGCACAGACTCGGCAGCGATCTTCTGGCGAATCGGCCTGCCGTCGATTACAGCAACCGGCAATTCTATCTGCAGCCTGCCGTTACCGGGAATTACATCCCAGTTCCATGCACTCCAGAGCAGCGAGTAGCCCTGCCTCATCAGGAATCCGTTGCCGGCATGCTCGGGCGTCGAGGGGTTGTTGCTTCGCGCCGCGTCATTCATCGAGCCCAGCATCACCAGGTTGCCGCGGTTGTTGACGTCGTAGAGCAGGCGGTGATTGCCCCTCGAAAGATCTAGCGGCTTCAGCAACAGGAAATCGCCGGCGAATTCAACCTTGCCCTCCTGATTCCTCGGAGCGTACTGCAGGTCGACTATTCTGCGGTTGGCCGGATTGGCGGGATCGACGGCGAAATGAAGCCTTCCCCGGATCTTCTCGTACGCCCCCACACCGCCGAATTCCATGCCGTCGGCGAACGGCTCGCGCGAGAGGATTTCTATTTTGACGACCTCGGCGGAAACCGTATGTGCCGGGCCCAAGATGCAGGCAACAACTATCAACGCCGGTATCGCGAACCGCATCAATCCTGCATTGATCAAAGAACTCTTTTCACTCATATGTTCGAAAAATTTCTTCCGCATCACTGCCTCCCCCACCACCTCTATGGCTGCGCTCACCTTAGCACAACCGGATACGCCTTGACCGCATTCGCGGCAGGGGCGTACGATGTATTCATGAGCAAACCGATGCGCATCGGAGTCCTGGCTCCGCCCTGGCTACCGGTTCCGCCGCCGACCTACGGCGGCACCGAGCTGATCGCCGATATACTCTGCCGCGGCTTCAAGGAGGCGGGCCACGAGCCGATCCTGTTCGCCTCGGGAGATTCGACCTGTCCCGTCAGGCTCGTCAGCCCCATCGAGCGGGCTGAGATGCCGCCTGACAAGTACAAGGAGCACCTACAGATCGCCGCGCTCCTTCGTCACGCAAAAGAGCTCGAGTTGGACATCGTCCACTCCCACCTCGAGGGTATTCAGCCATACGCAGAGGCATTGGGTGTACCCGTCGCCTGCACGCTCCACGTCGACATCACCGAACAACGCCGCATCTTCCTGCAAACAAACAGAAGCGTCGATTATGTCGCCGTCAGCGAGAAACAGGGGCGCTCGTTCCCCTTCGGTGTGCACGTAATCCGCCACGGCATCGAACTGCATCGCTATCCGCTCGCGGGCCAGGGAGAAAAAAGGGGCTATCTGCTTTTCCTCGGCGAGATCTGCCGCCGTAAGGGGGCCGATGTCGCGGTCAGGGCATGGATGACCCTTGCCCGTCCCGTCAAGATCGCCGGCTACGTGCCTGCGGCCGAGGAAAATTGGTTCAAAGAAACGGTGATGAGCCGGGTGAAGCTGGGGGCGTTGGAATTCCTCGGGCCCGTCGGCTTCGAGGAAAAGGTAAGCCTTCTGGGCGGCGCTTCGGCGCTTCTGTGCCCGGTTCGCTGGGAGGAGCCGTTCGGGCTTGTGGCCGCCGAGGCAATGGCCTGCGGCACACCGGTGATCGCCATCCGGCGCGGCGCGTTGCCCGAGTTGGTTGAAGACGGCGTAACCGGCTTCCTCTGCGATGATGAACGCGAGGTGCTGGAAGCGGTGGAGAAGTGTGACGAGATCGATCCGCAGGCCTGCCGCGAGCGCGTAGAGCGTCTGTTCGATTCCCGCAGGATGGTGCGGGAGTATCTCGAATTATTCGAGCGTAAATTGGCTGGCCGCGGCCGGCCATGAACCGGGAGGAGATCCATGCCGATCATTACTATTGAAGGCCCCAAGATCGACATCGAGAAAAAGCGGAAGCTCTCAAGCGGATTGGCTGAAGCGGCCTCTGTGGTCTACGGCCTGCCGATCGAGAAAATCATTGTACTGATCAGGGAAAACCCGCCCGAAAACGTGTTCACGGGCGGTGAGCTGCTCCACGACCGTTGGCAAAAGCAGCAGAAAGCCTGACGAAAAGGGGCGGCTTGTCAGCCGCCCTCTATCCATCTCTGCCCGTTGCATCAGACCTTGAAGATTGCGTTCTCGTTCTTGAACATCCTGGCGCAGAGCCATATTGCAATCCCTGCGATTACCAGGGTGCTGACGAAAGTCAGCGCGTAGTAATGCATCACTTCGAAGCCCTGCCCTGCGAGAACCTTCTTAAGCACCAGCGAGACATTCACAACCGGAACCATGGATAAGGTGTAGTTGAGTTCGACTCCGGGTAGGAAGGAGGCAAACGCGGGAAGTATGATCAGTATGGTGAGCGGCCCCATGTATCCCTGCGCTTCGCGATAGCTGCGCGCGAAGACGGAGATCGTTAACAGCACTCCGGCGAAGACGAAGGCCAGAGGCACGACCAGCAGCACCGCCATGACTATGGTCGAAGTGTCGATGCTGAGTGTCATCACCTGCCTGAGCCGCGCGCCGATTTCTCCCATCGAGAGGCCGTAATACATACCCACAAGCGAGAGCACCGAGGAAATAACCCCGGTCAACATGATCACCACGAACTTGCCGGTCACCAGCTCGATCCGGCTCGCGGGGCTGGCCAGCAGCGTCTCCAGCGTCTTCTGCTCCTTCTCGCCCGCAGCCATGTTTATCGCCGGGAACATCGCGCCGTTGAAAGTCATCAGGATGATCATATACGGCAGAATTCTGCCGAATATCTCGCCCGCCCTTTCCTGCCCGGTCGCCATATCCTGGCCCGCGGTCTCGAACGGCTCAATGATCTTCGCATTGAGGCTGGCCGCCGTCAGCCGGCTCTCCACCACCCGCTCGCGGTAGGCGCTCAAGCTGCGGCGCAATCTCTGATAGGCTTTCTCCGACCTGTCGCTGGTCGAGAGGAAGTCGATGCGCAGGTTGAGGCCCTCGTCGTGGCTCTCGAGTTGGCTCTGGAAGTCCGGTGGAACAACAAGCACCGCGTCCAGTTGTTTCGAATCAATCAGGCTCCTGATTTCTCCAGCTTCGGCTGATGCGGGCAGATTGTCGAGAACCTCGATGAATGCATTGACGCCCGACTGGTCTTCGATCACGAAGATGTCGAGTTCGCTCTCACCTGGTGGATTGAAGCGCTGCCGCTCCTCGTTCCTGAGGTATGCCAGCAGGCCGGGGGCGTCCTCGGCGCCGACGACCGCAACCGTGCTCTCGCGCTCGGCGATCCCCTTCTCGCTGCTGAGTGCAAAGGTGCTTATCAGGTACATCAGAGCGGGGATCAGCACCAACGGCATGATGATCATAAACGCGACGGCGCGGCGGTCGCGTATGATATCCAATACTTCCTTGCGGAAAACAATCCAGATCGTGCGCGGATTCATCACTCCTCCCCCACTATTTTGACAAAGGCTTCCTCAAACTCTTGCTCACCCGCCACCTGTTTCAGCGCGTCGACCGTTCCTTGCGCGAAAAACTTGCCCTTGTGGATGATCGCCACCTCGTCGCAGAGCCGTTCCGCTTCGCGCATGATGTGGGTCGAGAAGATGATGCACTTGCCCTGGTTCTTGCAGAACTGGATGAATTCGACGATCGAGCGCGCGGCGAGGATGTCCAGCCCGACCGTGGGCTCGTCGAAGACCATCACCGGTGGATCGTGGACGATGGTGCGGGCGATGTTGACTTTCTGCTGCATCCCGGAGCTGAGCTTTGAGCACTTGGTGCCGAGGAAATCCTCCATGTCGAGCCACTTCGCGATCTCGGTGATTCTGGGGCCGATACTCTTACGATCCATGCCGTTGAGCTGGCCGAAGTAGGTGATCACCTCCCTCGCAGTCAGGCGCTGGTAGAGGCCGGTGTTGCCGGTGAGGAATCCGATCTTGGCCCTGACTTGGGAAGGCTGTTTCTGCACATCGAGCCCGTCGACCTCGACGCTCCCGGAAGTCGGCTTCATCGTCGTCGCGATGATCCTCAGGGTTGTGGTTTTACCGGCGCCGTTGGGCCCCAGCAGTCCGAAAATCTTGCCGGGATCGCAGGTGAAGCTGACGTTGTCGACGGCGCGCACTTCCCCCCGTTTCCGGTCCTTGAAGATTTTGGATAGGTTTTTTACGGAAATCATCTTTCCAGGCCTGCTCCTGATTAGAATGCCGGAGGCATTGTTTGGTTGTTGGATTAAAATACCACCCCTACGAAATACACGAAAGTAGCAATGTGTTTCAGCCTCGAAATCCCGAGCGCCAACCGGACCATAAATGGAACCGCTGACGTGGTCTCCCGCACGAGCCTCATCTGACAGCCGAGATCGGTCAGCCCATCAAGAATCCCTTGCGATGCGAGATACCCAGTACCTTCAGGCAGTTAGAGCAATAGTAGACATAGCGCCTTCCGAGAACGGATTTGATCTCGCTGAAATATATTTTCGCGATCTGCACTTCACAGTGAGGGCAGATCGGCCGCGGGCTGGCCTCTCCGCGAAACTTCCCCGGTTCCTCGAGTTCGATCATGCCACCCCTCCGCAATGGGTAATTCTTTACCAATAACGTCCGCAACCGCCGCCTGGTTCATTCAACCCCAAGAAAAAAGTCCCCCCACCTGAGTGGGGGGACCCATGCACGCTGCATGCAGCGCATGCAACCCTGTCAAGGTTCGAGATAATTCTACCGTGGCTTACAGCAACCTCAGGCCATGCCGACAGCCTTCTTGATCCACGGTGTCGTCACGCTCTTCGGACGCGTGATCGGGGTGCCCAGGGCGCGGTTGATCACCAGGTTGCTGAGCACGCCCATGGCGCGGCTGACGCCGAACAGCACTGTGTAGTAACTGAACTCCGTCATGCCGAAGTGGTAGAGCAGCGAGCCGCTGCCTGCGTCGACGTTCGGCCAGGGGTTCTTCGCCTTGCCGTGCTCCTGGAGGATTCCGGGGACTGTCTCGAACATCAGCGAGACGGTCTTGACTGTCGGATCATCGGGGCAGACCTTCTTACCGAAGGCGTGGAAGGCGGTGAAGCGCGGGTCAGTAGCGCGCAGGACCGCGTGACCGTAACCAGGTATTACCCTGCCGCTGTTGAGAATATCCCAAGCGTACTCGGACAGCTGCTCCTTGGTCGGGGAGCCGCCGTACTTCTTGTTGATCTCGAGGACGAACCTGAGGCATTCCTGGTTGGCAAGGCCGTGGAGCGGTCCGGCCAGACCGTTGAGGCCGGCGCTGAGGGCGTAGTAGCAGTCGCTCAAGGCGGAGCCGACGGTGTGGGTGGTGTTGGCGCTGACGTTGCCGCCCTCGTGGTCGCAGTGCAGCGTGAGGTAGAGGCGCATCAGGTTGGCAAAATTGCCGGTCGGGTCTTTGATCCCCAGCATGTGGGCGTAGTTGGCGCCCCAGTCGAGGTTGTCCTTCGGCGGGATCGGATCGCCGTGGCCGAAGCGGATGCGGTACATGCCCGCCGCCAGGCCGGTCAGCTTGGAGAGGAGGTTGATCATGTCCTCGAAGGAGGGATCCCAGTACTCGGTCTTGTTGATGCCCTCGTCGTACTTCTTGCGGAAGACACTCTCACGCTCCATCACCAGGATGCCGGTGTCGAGCATTGCCATTGGGTGGCTGTCCGACGGCATCGCGCGCATCACGTCCCAGACGTAGTCAGGCACTTTAGCGCGCTTGTTCATCTCGCTCTGCAGGTCGGCAACCATTTCGTCGGAGGGAAGCTCACCCAGCATCAGCAGGCAGAGGATCTCCTCCGGCAGCTTCTCGGTCAGGTCACCGATGGGATAGTCGCGGATGATCAATCCCTTCTCAGGGTCGACGTAGGACGTGTCGCAGATCATTCCCTTGATACCCCGCATCCCGCCGTAGGCCTGGGCCACGGTCACTTCGGAGATCACGTCATTCGCATGCTTCGCCGCAATCGCCTTCAGCTCATCGCGCAGCCCGGGAATCTGGGATGCAAACTTCTCTTTAAGTTTCATGCAAATAGCTCCTTTCGTTTCCCTTTCGGGGAATCCCCCCCGATTCGTTAATGCCGCCCCGACACGAATCGCACGTGAGGAATCCATGTCTACCCCTGAAGACAGTTCTCCCCACTAGCCTCCCTCGCCTTAGGCGGTGCGAATTTCTCACTCCGATCATTCAGCGCTCAGAGTCCATTTCGCCACTAATAAAGGCAAAAATCGCTATTCGAAGATCGATTGAGTGCTAATCCAACCTCGTGAGAAAATCGCTCCGGTGGATCGCGCCTCGTTCGTCGCGGCCGGTTTCTATGGTGCAATCCTTATTATGATTCCAATTAAACAGGAATGCAAGACATCCGTTTTTAAAAGCGCTTGAATTACGCGATTGCCCCGATCCAAGCGATTCTGAGAGACCCAAATAATCGATATATAGTGATATATTGATCAAATTAGTAATCAGCCTTCCTGTAATGTGCTTTTGACATTATCCATCGGCTGAAATAAAATCCGCTGCGTGGGTAGCTCTGCACTTATCACCGGGGGTTGATCTGTTCATCCTTTGTTTTCCGGAAATAGGGTATACGTCTCTATTTCGTCCCACTTTGCAATGGGCGACCATATGGCCGCCGCCGAAATCCTATTAATAATTGGAGGAAAGAGATGAAACGAGCCACGGCAATCCTTCTGGCTATGTTCATCCTGGTTCCGCTTTGGGCAGCGGCTCAGGAAGAGGAGCAGGAGCAGGAGAAGGGCAAGTTGAACGCAGGAACGTTCTCCGGGCTTAAGCTGCGCTGTATCGGCCCGGCGTTGATGTCGGGCCGCATTAGCGACCTCGCCGTCGATCCCACCGACGCGGCCACCTGGTATGTGGCAGTCGCTTCGGGCGGAGTCTGGAAAACCACCAATACCGGCACGACCTGGAATCCGATCTTCGACAACTACGGCACTTACTCGATCGGCTGCGTCACAGTTGATCCCGGCAATCCATTGGTGGTCTGGGTCGGCACGGGCGAGAACAACAGCCAGCGCTCGGTCGGCTGGGGCGACGGCGTCTACAAGTCCCTCGACGGCGGCCGGAGCTTCAAGAACGTGGGACTGCAGAAATCCGAACACATCGGCAAAATCCTCGTCGACCCGCGCGACTCCAACGTGGTCTTCGCGGCGGCGCAGGGCCCGCTCTGGGCTCCAGGCGGCGACCGCGGCCTCTACAAGACCACCGACGGCGGCGAGACCTGGCAACTGGTGCTCGAGATCAGCGAGAACACCGGCGTCAGCGACATTGTCTTCGATCCGCGCAACCCCGATGTCATCTATGCCTCCGCCTATCAACGCCGGCGCCACGTCTGGACGCTGATCAACGGCGGCCCGGAATCGGCGGTTTACAAAACGGTCGACGGCGGCGCGAACTGGAAGAAGATCAACAAGGGCCTGCCTGGCAGCGACATGGGCCGCATCGGCCTGGCGATATCTCCTCAGAGACCCGATGTCGTCTATGCCATCGTTGAGGCCGACCCTGAGGTCGAGGGCTTCTTCCGCTCAGAGGACGGCGGAGAGAACTGGGCGAAGATGAGCGACTACGTCTCCGGTTCGCCTCAGTATTACAACGAGATCTACGCCGATCCGCACCAGTTCGATCGCATCTACTCCCTCGACACCTACATGATGGCCAGCGACGACGGCGGTAAAAATTTCTATGGCCTCGGCGAGGAGTGGAAGCATGTCGACAACCATGCGCTCGCATTCTTCGACGACGATCCCGATCACCTGCTGATCGGCTGCGACGGCGGTCTCTACGAGACCTGGGACCGCGGCCAGAACTACAAGTTCTTCGAAAACCTGCCGCTCACGCAGTTCTACCGCGTCGAGGTGGACAACGACTTCCCGTTTTACAACGTTTTGGGCGGGACACAGGACAACAACTCGCAGGCCGGCCCCTCGCGTACCAATAACGTCCACGGCATCCGCAACAGCGACTGGATCATCACCTGCGGCGGCGACGGCTACCAGACCCGCGTCGATCCCACCAACCCCGACATCATTTACGCAGAGTCGCAGTACGGCGGCCTGGTGCGCTACGACAAGCGCAGCGGCCAGAGCGTTGACATCCAGCCGCAGAGCGAGCCCGGCGAGGATCCCGCGCGCTGGAACTGGGATACGCCTTTGATGATCAGCCCGCACTCGCCCACCCGCCTCTACCTCGCTTCGCAGAGGCTCTACCGCAGCGACGACCGCGGCGACACCTGGACACCCATCAGCCTCGACCTCACCCGCCAGCTTGACCGCAACAAGCTTGAGGTCATGGGCGCTGTGTGGGGTGTGGATACCGTCGCCAAGAATAACTCCACCTCGCAGTACGGCAACATTGTCGCCCTCGACGAGTCGCCGTTGGTGGAGGGGCTGATCTATGCCGGCACCGACGATGGCTTGATCCAGGTCACCGAGGACGGCGGCCAGAACTGGCGCAAGATCGACAAGTTCCCGGGAATAGCCGAGCTGGCCTACGTCACCGACGTCACCGCCTCGTCTCACGAGCCAGACACGGTTTACGCCACGTTCACCAACTTCAAGAGCGGCGACTTCAAACCTTACGTGCTCAAGAGCACTAACCGCGGAGCAAGCTGGACATCGATCACCTCCAACGTTCCCGGCGACAACGTCACCTGGAGCATCGCCGAGGACAACATCAAGAAGGAACTGCTCTTCCTCGGCGCCGAGTTCAGCCTCTTCTTCTCCATCGACGGCGGGGCCAACTGGATCCAGCTCAAGGGCGGCGTGCCGGTAATCGCCTTCCGCGATCTCGAAATTCAGAAGCGGGAAAACGACCTTGCCTGCGCCACCTTCGGCCGCGGCTTCTACATCCTCGACGACTTCACACCGCTGCGCCACGTCTCCGAGGAAGCCCTCGAGCAGGAAGCGGTTATCTTCCCCATTAAGAAAGCCATGATGTTCGTGACGGCCAGACCCCTGGGCGGCGGCGAGAAGGCATCCCTGGGCGCCGACTTCTTCACCGCGCCCAACCCGCCCTACGGCACTACGGTCACTTACTACTTCAAGGAAGCCCTCAAGACGCGCAAGCAACTCCGCCAGGAAGCGGAGGCGAAGCTGCGTAAGGAAGGCAAACCGGTTCACTACCCGGCCTGGGAGGATCTGAAGGCGGAGGACCGTGAGGAAAAGCCGTCGCTGATCTTCACGATCACCGATGAGGAAGGCAACGTCGTGTGCCGGATCACCCAGCCGGCCATGCCCGGTATCAACCGCCTCACCTGGGATCATCGCTACGCTTCGCCCGTATCCGGCGGCAGGAGATTCGGCAGCATGGGCCCGATGGCCGCACCCGGTAAATACAAGGTGAGCATGGCCAAGTGCGTCGACAGCGAGATCACGCAGCTGGTTGAGCCGGTGGAATTCGAGATCGAACCGATCGGCCTGGCGACGCTGCCTGCCGAGGACAGGGAAGCCCTGCTTGCCTTCCACAAGAAAGTCGGCAGCCTGTTGCGGGCCGTCATGGGAGCCTACACGGTGATCACCGATGTGGAAGGGCGCTTTGCCGCCATCAAGGGTGCAATCCTCGATGCTCCAGCCGCCAATCCGGCTCTGATCAAGACCACGCGCGAACTCGAGCTCCGTCTGATGGACATCAAGGAGCAGTTCACGGGCGATCCCACCAAACCGCGGCGCAGCGAGCCGGGCGAGTCAGGCTTCATGCGCCGGCTGCAAGAAGTGGCTTACGGGGCAATCCGCTCAACCTCGGATACTACCAACACGCATCTGCGCAACTATGAGATCGCAGCGGATCAGTTCGCAGCCATCCTCGGCGACCTGAAGCAGTTGGTCGAGGTCGACCTCAAGGCCCTTGAGGACGCCCTCGAGGCCGCCGGTGCTCCCTACACACCCGGACGGCGCATACCCGACTGGACCAAGGAGCAATAACGCATCAAAAAAGCCTGCGCCTCTCGCCCGCCGGCGGGGGCGCGGGCTTTTCTCATATTTCCCGGGCTGCATGAGCCCATGTGGTTCGGGCTCGTCAATTAGCTTGAAACCGGAATGTATCAGGAGGCATCTATGGCTACGGGGGGAGCAGCAGCAGCCGCGGCAATCGCCAACGCGATCAAGGCGTCGGGAGCCATCGTTTCGCTGGAACCGGAAGAGTTTCTCAAATTGCTGTCGAGAGCTGAGAGCCCGTTGTTGGTGGTGGCCCGCGGCGCGTTGATGAAGAGCACCTTCAAATATATCTTCGGCTGGCGCGGCCTGATGTTCTACACCAAGAGCAAGGGACCGTTGCAGTTTGACAGCGCGGTCGAAACCGTTCAGGCAAAGACCATCTGGATTCCCGCCTGACGAGCGCGTTACTGAGATCTTAGAAACAAAACTCCGGCAGTCTCTCTCCTTTACAACCTCCGGGCGATCACCGTGACCGGAGTGTCCTCTGCAATGGTCATATTCCCCTCCATGGGACAGCCTTGCCGCTCTAATTCTCAAAAAACCTACCTGCGACTTTAGGCACGCCTCTTGCTTAACAAAGCATTCGATAACTGGCAAGGTTAGTGTGCCGCC